>NZ_JBHRXI010000010.1:545401-672873 GCF_042648365.1 Lutimaribacter marinistellae
CGTACTGTTCCACGGCCTCTTTCTCTTCGGCGATCTCGCGTGCCTTGATCGACAGACCCAGGCGGCGCGACTTGCTGTCCACGTTGGTGACGCGCACGTCGACCTTGTCGCCGACCGAGAAACGCTCGGGGCGCTGCTCGGAGCGATCGCGCGACAGGTCGGAGCGGCGGATGAAGGATTTCATGCCTTCGTATTCCACCTCGATGCCGCCATCCTCGATCGCGGTGACCTCGACGGTGATGACCGAGCCGCGCTTCACGCCGCCAACGGCCTCGGCGAACTTGTCGCCGCCCAGCGCCTTGATCGAGAGCGAAATGCGCTCTTTCTCGACGTCGACCTCGGAGACGACCGCCTGCACGACGTCGCCCTTGCGGTATTCCTGGATGGCTTCCTCGCCGCGCTGGTCCCAGCTGAGGTCGGAGAGGTGAACCATGCCGTCGATATCGCCTTCGAGACCGATGAACAGGCCGAACTCGGTGATGTTCTTGACCTCGCCCTCGACCGGCGTGCCCTCGGGGTGGGTCTCGGCGAAGACTTCCCACGGGTTGCGCATGGTCTGCTTGAGGCCAAGCGAGACGCGGCGCTTGGCGCTGTCGATCTCGAGAACCATGACGTCGACTTCCTGGCTGGTCGAGACGATCTTGCCGGGGTGGACGTTCTTCTTGGTCCAGGACATCTCGGAGACGTGCACCAGACCTTCGACGCCTGCCTCGAGCTCAACGAATGCACCGTAATCGGTGATGTTGGTGACGCGGCCCTTGTGCACCGAACCCAGCGGGTACTTGGCGCCGACCAGATCCCACGGATCTTCCTGCAGCTGCTTCATGCCGAGGGAGATGCGGTGGGTTTCCTTGTTGATCTTGATGACCTGGACCTTGACGGTCTCGCCGATCGACAGGATCTCGGACGGGTGGTTGACGCGACGCCATGCCATGTCGGTGACGTGCAGCAGGCCGTCGACACCGCCGAGGTCAACGAAGGCACCGTATTCGGTGATGTTCTTGACCACGCCGTCGACTGCCTGGCCTTCGGTCAGGTTGGCGATGACTTCGGCGCGCTGTTCGGCACGCGATTCTTCCAGGATGGCGCGGCGCGAAACCACGATGTTGCCGCGACGACGGTCCATCTTGAGGATCTGGAAGGGCTGCTTGAGACCCATCAGCGGGCCGGCATCGCGCACGGGGCGCACATCGACCTGGGAGCCGGGCAGGAAGGCCACGGCGCCGCCGAGATCGACGGTGAAGCCGCCCTTGACGCGGCCGAAGATCGCGCCTTCGACGCGGGCATCGTCGGCATATGCCTTTTCCAGACGGTCCCATGCCTCTTCACGGCGGGCCATCTCGCGCGAGATGACGGCTTCGCCGCGGGCGTTCTCGGCAGCGCGGAGGTAGACTTCGACCTCGTCGCCGACTGCGATTTCAGGGGCTTCGCCGGGATTTGCGAATTCTTTAAGCTCGACGCGGCCTTCCATCTTGTAGCCTACGTCGATGATGGCCTGGCCTGCCTCGATGGCGATGACCTTGCCTTTGACAACAGACCCTTCTTCGGGCGTGTCCATTTCGAAGCTTTCGTTAAGGAGGGCTTCGAATTCCTCCATGGATGAATTAGCCATGCGGCAGTGATGTCCTTTTCATACGGTTTTTTCTGGCCGAACGGTTGTCTCCGACGGTCTTGCGGTTGGTCCGGGGCGATCCGAATGGTGCCAGAAAACAAAGAGGGCCGGTGTTCCCGACCCTGCCCGTCTCGTTGTTGTTATGGCTCAAATCGCCTTATCGACGCGCGCCTTATAAGGCCAAGACCGCGCCTGCGCAAGGCTTAAAGGCCTATGCCGTCGCCGGACGGCGGGAATCGATTTCGGCGATGGCGGCGGCCAGCGCGGTGGCGATGTCCATTTCGCTGGTGTCGAGCGTCACGGCGTCGTCGGCAGGCTTGAGCGGGGCCGTCGCGCGGTTCATGTCACGGTCGTCGCGGGCGCGCACGTCGGCGAGGATCTGGTCGGGCGAGACGTCCTCTCCGGCCGCCACGAGTTCGCGGAACCGGCGCATCGCGCGAACCTCGGCGCTGGCGGTCACGAACAGCTTTACCTCGGCCTGCGGGCAGATCACCGTGCCGATGTCGCGCCCGTCGAGCACGGCCCCGCCCGCGCGGCGGGCGAAGGCGCGCTGGAAATCGACCAGTGCGGCGCGCACCTCGGCATTCACGGCGACCTTGGAAGCGGCCTGCCCCGCCGCGGCGCTGCGCAGCCCGTCGCGGTCCAGGTCGGAGGCGGTCAGCGTGCGCGCGGCTTCGACCGGGTCCATCCCGTCGAGCATCTTGGCCCCGACGACACGGTAGAGCAGCCCGGTGTCGAGATGGGCAAAGCCGAAATGCGCGGCGACCCCGCGCGAGATCGTGCCCTTGCCCGCCGCCGCAGGGCCGTCGATGGCAACGGTAAAGCTCATGTCCGTTCCAGTTTGGCCCCGAGGCCGGTCATCAGCGGCTCGAAGATGGGGAAGGAGGTGGCGATAGGGCCGCCATCATCGACCGAGACAGGCGCTTGCGCGGCCATGCCAAGCACCATGAAGGACATGGCGATACGGTGATCGAGGAAGCTTTCGCAGGTGCCGCCGCCGGGGACATTGCCCGCGCCGAGGCCGTGGACCGCCCACCAATCCTCGCCCTCTTCGACCGTCACGCCATTGGCGCGCAGACCGCGGGCCATCGCGTCGATGCGGTCGCTTTCCTTGACGCGCAACTCCTTGACGCCGCCCATCATGGTGGTGCCGGTCGCGTTTGCCGCGACGACGGAAAGCACCGGGTATTCGTCGATCATCGAGGCCGCGCGATCGGCGGGGACGCGGATGCCCTGCATATCGGGCGAGTAGCGCGCGCGCAGGTCGGCGACCGGCTCTCCGCCCTCTTCGCGTTCGTTTTCATAGGTGAGATCGGCCCCCATCTCGCGCAGCGTGGTGAAGAGCCCCGCGCGGGTGGGGTTGAGACCGATCCCCGGCACCAGCACGTCGGAGCCCGGGGTGACGAGCGCGGCGCAGACCGGAAAGGCAGCAGAGCTGGGGTCGCGCGGCACCGCGATGGTCTGGGGTTTCAGTTCGGGCTGGCCGGTCAGGGTGATGACGCGGCCCTCTTCCGTTTGTTCGGTGGTGATCTCTGCCCCGAAGCCTGCAAGCATCCGCTCGGAGTGATCGCGGGTGGCCTCGCGCTCGATCACGACGGTCTGGCCGGGCGCGTTGAGACCGGCGAGCAGCACGGCGGATTTCACCTGCGCCGAAGGGACCGGGACGGTGTAGCGCACGGGGATGGGGTGGGTCGCGCCGATGACGGTCATCGGCAGCCGCCCGCCCGAGCGCCCCACCGTCGTCGCGCCGAACAGCCCGAGCGGGTCGGTCACACGGGCCATGGGCCGCTTGTTGAGGCTGGCATCGCCGGTGAAGGTGGCGGTGATCGGCGAGGTGGCCATCGCCCCCATGATCAGGCGCACGCCGGTCCCGGAATTGCCGCAATCGATCACTTGATCCGGCTCGGCAAAGCCGCCGACACCCACGCCATGCACCGACCATTCGCCGCCGCCGTGATCGGTGACCTCGGCCCCGAAGGCGCGCATGGCCTTGGCGGTGTCGATCACATCCTCGCCTTCGAGCAGGCCGGTGATCCGCGTCTCGCCCACTGCCATCGCGCCCAGGATCAGCGCGCGGTGCGAGATCGATTTGTCCCCCGGCACGCGGGCCTCGCCCGTGAGCGGGCCGCAGGGGTGGGAGGTCATCGGGATCGGGGTGCCGTGGCCGGACATGGACGCTCCTTTTCGCGCGATCGGTCCCCGAGCGGATAGCGAATTGGCCCGGTGGGGTCCAGCGTCATGTCTCGCCCAGCCAGCGGGCGGGATTCTCTTCGGCGAGCTTGCGGAACATCTCTTCGCCCAGCGTGTTGCGCAGGCGGAAGCAGACCTCGCGTTCCGAAAGCTTCTCTTGCCGGGTCATGTAGAAATCGGAGCCGAAGAGGACGCGGTCGCGCAGCCGTTCGCTTTCCTCGTCCTCGCCCATCAGGAAGATGCGCAGGAAGGGCGCGTAATCCTCGAAATTGAACAGGGTGTAGGAAATGTCGGTCCAGAGGTTGGGATAGGCGCCGCTGCCGATCATCCGCCGGATGCGGCGCTGCCAGTTGTCGCGTTGCGCGTCGTCATTCCAGGCCTTGGGGTCGGGCCGGGCATAGGCCGCCCAGTCGCGCGAGCCGCCGAAATGGGCAAGGCAGATGCGCAGGGAGGGATGCGCCTTGAGGACCGGAATATAGGCCTGCGGTTCGGTAAAACGGTCGGCGCTGTATTCGCTCATGCCGTGGCCCATCAGCCCGCCGCGTGAGCAATGGGTCATGACCGGCAGGCCGCGGCGTTCGAGCTCGGGATAGACATGCTCCATCAGGCGCGGATCGGAGGGGGAGAAGCCCATCCGGGGATAGAGTTTGACCCCCCTGAACCCGAGCGTGTCGATGGCGCGCCACAGCTCGGTCGCCTGCGGATCTGCGCGCGGGTCGATGGTGGCGAAGGGGATGATGTTCGCGGGATGGGCGCGGGTCAGCGCGGCAAGCTCGTCATGCTGGGCGGACAGCGGGACCTCGGGCGCGCCGTAGCCGAAAGCCGACAACTCCATCGGGAGGACGACGAAGCGGGTGTCGGACGGGTAGTGATGGGCGAGCGCCTCGAACACCTCGGCCTGGGTGTCGGCGTCGGCCTCGTTGTTGAAACGGTAAAGCCGTTCCAGTCGGTCGGCGGCGGGGTGTTGGCCGATCACGCGCAGGCCGGCGGCCATCCAGCGTATCAGGAATGGCGCTGATTTGAAGAAGCGCAGGATGCGGTAGGGGTAATCGCCGGGAATATGACGGTGGTTGAAAAGATGGACGTGGCAATTGGTGATGCGGGTCATGACAACGGCTTTCAGGTTGGAATGCCGCCAGTCTACGCATCGCCTCAGGGTTGTCTACGGAAGGTCAGGTAATGGGGGGTGCGGCCCTCGCGCAGGGCCTTTTGTTCGTACCGGGTCGAGATCCAGTCATCCCATGGTTCGCGCCAGTCGGCGGGCCGTTCGGCGAGCCAGTCGAAGCCTGCGCCGGGCACTTCTTCCAGCGTCTGGCGGACGTAATCGGGAATGTCGGTGGCCACGCGGAAGATCGCGCCGGGCATCATCACGCGGGCCAGCGGTTCGAGATGTTCGGGCGTGACGAAGCGGCGGCGGTGGTGGCGCTTCTTGGGCCATGGATCGGGATACAGCAGGAAGGCGCGCGAGATGCTGGCATCGGGCAGCACATCGAACAGGTCGCGCACGTCGCCGGGATGCACGGCGAGGTTTTCCACCCCTGCCCTGCGGATCTTGCCCAGCAACATGGCGACGCCGTTGATGAAGGGTTCGGCCCCGATCAACCCGATATCGGGGTTCTGGCTGGCCTGGTGGACCATGTGCTCCCCGCCGCCAAAGCCAATCTCCAGCCAGACCGGCCTGCCGCCAAACCGCGTGTCGAGATCGAGCGGCCTGCGGTCGGGGTTGTCGTCCCATTCGACGGGTCCGGGCGAGAGCGCGGCGAGATCCTCGTCGAGATAGGCCTTCTGGCTTTGCTTCAGCGTCTTGCCCTTGGTCCGGCCATAGAAGTTCCGGTGCGGGCGCTTGGGATGCGTGTCGGTCATGGCGCGGGGGATTAGCGCGGCGGGATGTGCGGGGCAAGGGGAGAGGCGGCGATGACCCAAGGAACGGGGGGACCGAAGCGCGCGAATTGGACGGGCCATTGGACAGGTCATTGGACGGGCCATTGGACGGGTCCGTGAATTTCACCTAAACTCGATCCTGCGCCCCAGCCGCGAGGGTTTCGAAATGCCGCGCAAGTTGGTCTGCTTTCTCGTGGCGGACGCCGTTGGATACAGCGCCAGGGTCGAAGCGAACGAGGCCGAGGCCATCGCGGCGCTGTCAGCCACACTTTCCATCATCGAAGAGGCCGTCGCCCGGCATGGCGGCACGACGCTCGCCCGGGCGGGCGACAGCGTGATCGCGACGTTCGAGACCTCGGTGGCGGCCGTGACGTCGGCCCTCGACATCCAGAAAGGCGTGGACGCGCGCGACGAAGACGTGCTGTCGCTGCGGATCGGGCTGCATTTCGGCGACGTGTCGGAGAAGCACGACACCCTGCTGGGGGACGGCCTGAACATCGCCGCGCGGCTGGAGCCGCTGGCCCCGGAAGGCGGCATCCTGATCACCAGTGTCGTGGCAGACCAGATCGTCGGCAAGATCGACGCGCAGTTTGCACCGATCGGCAAGCAGCGGGTCAAGAACATCTCGCGCCCGCTGGAGCTGTTCTGCTGGCCCGCCGACGCGGCACGGCGGTACCGGCGGCGCAAACTGGCCGGCAGGTGGCCTTACGCGGTGGCCGCGCTTGCGCTGTGCGGGCTTGTCGGTGCCTGGGTGATGACGCAGCAGACGGGTGATGCGCCAGCACCGCTGCGGGACGTGGTCGCGGTTTTGCGATTTCAGAACCCCGGCGGCACGCCCGATGACAGGGCCATCGCCGATGGCCTGGCGCAGGACCTGACGATTCGGCTGGCCGAGGTATCGGGCGTCGGCGTTGTGCCAAGCTCTCTGGTGTTTTCGGTTACGGATCACGGGCTGGAGGCCATCGGCGCGGCGCAATCGTTGGGCGCGCGATATGTCGTGGACGGGACCGTGCGGCTGCGCGAAGAGGATCTGCGGATCGCCGTGGAGCTGATCGACGGAGCCGAGGGCACGATCGTCTGGGCCGACGCCTATGATGGGGCCTTGCCGCAACTGGTTGAGTTCCGCGACCAGATCGTCGAACAGATCGTGGGCGAAATCAGCGGCCAGATCACCAAGAGCGACCTTGACCGCCTGCGCAACACCGGGACGGAGAACCCCGACGCCTACAGGCAGATCATCCTTGGACGGCAGGCGGCGGCCAGCCTGTCTCGCGAGGCGACATATGTTGCCGAACGGCATTTCCGGCAGGCTATCAACCTCGACCCCGATTATGCCAGGGCCTATGCGGAACTGGCCGCGATCTATGCCATTCGCATCGAGAACGGCTGGACCGTGCTGAGCAAGGCCGATGAGGAAAAGTCGCTCTATTTCGCGGAAAAGGCGCTGTCGATCGATCCCGACCTCTGGCTGGCGCATTACGCGGCCGGGCGGCTTTACTCGATCCTGTCGGAGGGGGATTTCACGCAGGCGGAGCATCACCTGGAGCGGGCGATGATGCTGCAACCCGCCAATGACGATGCGCGGATCTACCTGGCCGCGGTCAAGATTTTCCAGGGCAAGGCGGACGAGGCCGTCAGGATCGTGCAGCCTGTGGTCGCGACGCATCCGCACCCGCCCTTCTGGTATTACCTGACGCTCGGCAATGCGTTGTTCCACGTGGGCAATTACGAAGCGGCGGAGCGCGCCTTTGACGACTGCCTGACGCAGATGCCGTCCTCGCCCTATTGCCTGCGGTTCCAGATCGCGAATTACGGCGCGATGGGACGGGTGGAGGATGCCGAATGGCTGCTGGAGGAATACGCGTTCCTGGGGTTCGATACGTCGCTGGCCTCGATCATGGATCTGCTGCTTCTCGAACACCCCGAATACAGGGCGAATTTCGAAAGCGCGTTGCGCGCGGCCGGGGTCGGCGACTGAATCGAAACGCCCCCGCAGTGTCCCGCGGGGGCGCTGTTCCGTCAGGCAACAATTGCTGCCGGTGTTCGTCTCAGAGCGCCTTTTGCAGCGCTTCGACGAGGTCGGTCTTTTCCCAGCTGAAGCCGCCATCGGCCTCGGGCTCGCGCCCGAAATGGCCATAGGCCGCGGTGCGCTGGTAGATGGGTTTGTTCAGGTCCAGATGCTCGCGGATGCCGCGCGGTGTCAGGTCCATCGCCTTGGCGACCGCCTTTTCGATCTCGGCCGGGGGCACCTCGCCGGTTCCATAGGTGTCGGCATAGATCGAGAGCGGCTTGGCCACACCGATGGCATAGGACAGCTGGATGGTGCATTTCTCGGCCAGGCCCGCCGCAACGACGTTCTTGGCGAGGTAGCGCGCGGCGTAAGCCGCCGAACGGTCCACCTTGGTCGGATCCTTGCCCGAGAAGGCACCGCCGCCATGCGGGGCCGCGCCACCATAGGTGTCGACGATGATCTTGCGTCCGGTAAGGCCCGCGTCACCGTCGGGACCGCCGATCACGAAGGTGCCGGTCGGGTTGACCCACCACTCGGTCTCGTCGGTGATCCAGCCTTCGGGCAGCACTTCGCGGATATAGGGCTCGACGATGCCGCGGATGTAATCGCTGCCCTGGCTTTCGTCGGCATGCTGGGTCGACAGCACGATCGAGCTGACACCGACGGGCTTGCCGTCACGGTAGACCACCGAAAGCTGGCTTTTGGCATCGGGGCGCAGGTCGGGTTCGGTCCCGTCCTTGCGGACCTCGGCCAACCGGCGCAGGATCGCGTGGGCATACTGGATCGGCGCGGGCATCAGCGCGGGCGTTTCGTTCGTCGCGTAGCCGAACATGATGCCCTGGTCGCCGGCGCCGTCCTTGTCGACGCCCTGCGCGATGTGGGCGGATTGTTCGTGCAGGAAGTTCAGCACGTGGCAGGTGTTCCAGTGGAACTTCTCCTGCTCGTAGCCGATGTCGCGGATGCAGTCGCGCGCGATCTGACCGATGCGGCCCATGTAATTCTTGAGACGTTCTTCGTCGGACAGCCCGACTTCGCCGCCGATGACAACCATGCCGGAGGTGGCAAAGGTCTCGCACGCGACCCGCGCCTCGGGTTCTTCGGCAAGGAACGCGTCGAGGACGGCGTCGGAAATCCGGTCGCAGACCTTGTCGGGGTGGCCTTCGGACACGGATTCCGAGGTAAAGGTGTAATTCTGTCGGGACATGTATTGCTCCATTAGGTTTTCACCTGCCACGCCAGGAAGCCGTTGTGACAGACCTGTGACGCAATACGGCCTGACCGCGGAATGGTCAATTGACTAGTTGATCCTCGGTCGGGTCGCGTGTCCGCAGCACACCAAGCGTCAGCGCGATGATCGCGAGCAGGACCGGCAGGTCGCCGGTGATCGCGTAGAGCGTCTGAGGAAAGGGTCGGGGCAGCGTCGCATCGATGTAACCCGCCTCGCCCAGGGGCAGCGATGCCGTCACCTGTCCCAGCGGGTCGATCATCGCCGAGATGCCGGTATTAGCGACCCGGACCATGGGGAGGCCTTGCTCGATGGCCCGCATCCGGGCCTGTGCCAGATGCTGATACGGTCCGGACTGGGTGCCGAACCATGCGTCATTGGTAATCTGCAGCAGCATGTCGGCCCGGTCCGATACAGCGTTGAGCTGCTGCGGAAAGACCGCCTCGTAGCAGATCAGCGGCAGGGCGCGGCCCAGCGATCCGACCTCGATCAGGTCGGGGCCGTAACCGGACGAGAACCCCTGCCCCGCATTCGCGGCAAAGCCCGTGATGCCGTAATCGGCCATGATGTCGCCAAAGGGCACGTATTCGCCAAAGGGCACGAGGTGATACTTGTCGTAGAGATCGGTGATGGTTCCGCCCTCTCCGACCACGGCCATGGAGTTGTAGATCCGCCCCAGGTAATCGCTGCGCTGTATGCCCAGCACGACGGGGGCGCCGCGGGAGGCGGTGGCCACCTGTTCCATCGCGTCGCGTGCCCGGTCGAGCCAGACCGGGACCGAGGTTTCGGGCCAGACGACAAGATCGGGCCGGGGATCGGCGGCGGTGTAGTCGAGTTGGCGCTGAAAGAACTCGGCCGCGTGATCGGGGTGCCATTTGAGGTGCTGCGCGGCATTGGGCTGCACCAGGCGCACCAGCTGGTCGCCCGGTTCGACCGGGTCGCGCAGGTTGGGCCAGACGATGACGAACAGCGCAAAGATCATCGCGGGCACGGACCGGATGAGCAGCATGCCCCCGCCCTGTCCGCGTGCCAGCGTGTGACCGGGCGGCAGGGCGATGGCCAGTGTTGCCGCGCCAAGGCCGTAAGGCCCCACGAGGGCCAGCAACTGCGCCACGTCGGTACCCACCCAGATCTGCGCGAAACCGGCCCATGGAAACCCGGTCAGCAGGAAGCCGCGCGCCACCTCGGCGATGGAGAGCGTTCCGATCAGGAACCAGATCTGGCGACGGCGCTGCCCCTTGGCCAGCATCGACAGGCCAAAGGCCGCGGCCCAGAAGAGCGCGAGCCCGCCGGCAAGGAAGAACAGGCCGAAGGGCGCCATCCAGCCGTGGCGCGCGGCGTCGACGAGGAACGGCTCGACGATCCAGACGAGCGCGTGGCCGAAATAGCCAAGGCCGAGCGCCCAGCCCAGCAGTGCGCATTCGCCCCGGCTGCGGGCAGAGCCCGCGATGGCCGGCACCAGCATCAGCGCCGCCAGCGTGGCCACCCAAAGCCCCATGGGCGGCAGGCCGAAGGCCGCGACGGCACCAGTGGTCAGGGAAAGGACGAATCGCTGCCAGAACGGCCAGCCCGACAGGAATGTCATCCCGTCTGTTCCGGCAGCATCACGCGCAACCGCTTGATCCGCCGGGGGTCGGCATCGATGACTTCGAACTCGGCCCCGTCGGGGTGCTGCACCACCTCGCCGCGTGCCGGTACCCGGCCGGAGAGCATGAAGACCAGTCCGCCGAGCGTGTCGATCTCTTCTTCATCGACATCCTCGTGCTTGGTGAGCGAACGGCCGATCTCGGCCTCGAATTCTTCGAGCGGGGTACGGGCCTGCACCACGTAGCAGCCGGGCTTGACCTCGGTCCACAGGGCGGCCTCGTCAGTGTCGTGCTCGTCCTCGATCTCGCCCACGACCTGTTCGATCAGGTCCTCGATGGTCAGCAGGCCGTCGACACCGCCATATTCATCGATCACCAGCGCCATGTGGCGACGTTCCGTCTGCATCTTGGTCAGCAGCACACCGATCGACATCGAGGGCGGCACGAAGAGAAGCGAACGCAGCATGGCGGCAAGGTCAAGCTGCTGCGTGTTGCCGTTGAACCCGTGGGTCAGCGCGAAATCCTTGAGGTGGATGAAACCAAGCGGCGTGTCGAGCGTGCCCTCGTAGACCGGGATGCGGGTCATGCCGCTTTCGCGGAAAACCGCGACCAGCTCATCCTTGGTGATCGTGTTGGGCACGGCCACGATCTCGGCCGTGGGGATCGCCACGTCCTCGACGCGCATGCGGCGCAGGTTCATCATGCCGTGCGGGAGGGGGGCCGCGTTCGCCTGGGGGCCCGGCTCACCGTCCTCGTCGGTTTCGGGCGCCGAGAATGCGTCCATGATGCGGGAGAAAAATCCCGGTTTGTCGTCAGTAAAATCGCCGTCTTCCGGGTGCGCGCCATGCGCCGCCGTAGAACCGCCGTCAGTATCGCCCATTCGTCCTGTTCCAATAAAAGGGCCGTTGGCCCACGTTTCAGACCCTATATGGGTCATCAATGCCCAGTTTGCCAAGTATTTCGACCTCAAGCGACTCCATCAACGCGGCGTCGCCGTCGCGTTCGTGGTCATAGCCCAGCAAATGCAAAAGCCCGTGAACAACCAGATGCGTCACATGGTCCGCCACGGGTTTGCCCGCCGCCACGGCCTCGCGTGTGCAGGTGTCATAGGAAATGGCGATGTCGCCCAGTGCGGTCGAGCCGTCGAAATCAGGCTCGGGTGGGTAGGGTTCGGTGCCCTCGTCCTCGGATGAGAGATCTTCGGCGGGCCAGCTGAGGACGTTGGTGGCCTTGGGCTTGTCGCGGAATTCCGCGTTCAGTACCGCGATGCGGGCGTCGTCGCAGCCCAGGACGCTGATCTCGCAGGTTTCGGGATCGAGCCCCATATGCGCAAGCACCACGGCCGAGGCCCGCTCGGCCAGGGGCGGCAGATCGGTCCAGCGGGGGTCTTCCAGGATAACGTCGATGGTCATGGGCAGCCATGTCGGCGGCGGGCGCGGCCCGTCAGGCGGTGTCGGCCTCATACGCTTCGATGATCGCGGCGACAAGTGGATGGCGAACGACGTCCTTGGCGGTGAAGTAGTTGAAGGAAATCCCCTTCACATCCTTCAGCAGACGTTCGGCATCCGCCAGCCCCGAAGGCACCCCGCGCGGCAGGTCGACCTGGCTGCGGTCGCCGGTGATGACCATGCGGCTGCCCTCGCCCAGGCGGGTCAGGAACATCTTCATCTGCATGGTCGTCGCGTTCTGCGCCTCGTCGAGCACGACGAAGGCATTCGCCAGCGTGCGTCCGCGCATGAAGGCCAGCGGCGCGATCTCGATGCGCTTTTCCTCGATCAGCTTGGCCAGCTGCTTGCCCGGCAGAAAGTCGTTCAACGCGTCGTAGAGCGGCTGCATGTAGGGATCGACCTTGTCCTTCATGTCACCGGGCAGGTAGCCCAGTTTCTCGCCCGCCTCGACGGCCGGACGGCTGAGGATGATGCGGTCGACATGGCCCTGCACGAACATCGACACGCCGACAGCTACGGCGAGATAGGTCTTGCCGGTGCCGGCCGGGCCGATGCCGAAGGCCAGTTCATTGTTAAAGAGCGACAACACATAGGCCTTTTGCGCGTCGGTGCGCGGTTCGACCAATTTCTTGCGCGTCTTGATCTCGACCGGGCCACCCTTGAACATCTCGAGCTGGTCACCGGCGGCCTCGTCTGCCTCGACCTCCTTGCCGCCCATGCGCAATTCGCGGTCGACATCGGCCGCCTCGACCGGGCGACCGGCCTGCAACCGTTCGTAAAGCGCCTCGAGCACCTCGGCGGCCTCCTTGCGGGGGGCCTCCTCTCCCATGATGGCAAGGAGATTGCCGCGGCGCGCGATCTGCACGCCGAGCTTTTCCTCGATCTGGGC
The DNA here is from genome assembly GCF_042648365.1 of Lutimaribacter marinistellae. Lineage (NCBI taxonomy): Bacteria > Pseudomonadati > Pseudomonadota > Alphaproteobacteria > Rhodobacterales > Roseobacteraceae > Lutimaribacter > Lutimaribacter marinistellae. Next base: position 558,244 of record NZ_JBHRXI010000010.1, read on the forward strand.
AAGGTTGCGGTCGTACTCTCCGCAGAGGTCGATCAGCAGTCTGTTGTCGGGAAATTCCAGAAGCGCCTCATGTGGCGCGGCGTCGTTTTGCGGCGGGGTCAGTGCACCGATGGCCAATCCGGTCTCCTGTCTCGGCGTTATGGATCGAGCCTAGACAGGATGCGGCCCCGGGTGCAAGGCGCGGCGACGGTTTTTCATCGATCTGAAACAAAAGGGCCGCCCGATGGGCGACCCTTGTGCGGGATGCGTGCGATCGTCAGATCGCATCGACGATGTTGGAACCTTCCTTGAACGGGCCGGTCGCCACGCCCGGAGGTGCCGCGCCGGAGCAGACCGGCTTGCCGTGGCGGTCGAGTCGCTGGGACAGGTACCCTTCGAGACCGTCATCGATGATCCAGTGGTCACAGCCCTGCGGATCGACCCAGATGCCGGCCTTGAGCTGCGACAGGTCCTTGGCGTCGATGCCGCGGTCGCGGGTCTTGTCGGTGGCTTCGCAGGCGGCGAGCGTACCGACGGCGGCGAGGAGCGCGATGCTCTTGATCAGTTTCATGCAGGCCTCTCCTCAATTCACGCAGATGATTTCGACGCGGCGGTTCTGCGCCATGTTGGCGGCGCTGGTGTTGGGAACGCGGGGGTTGCGCTCTCCGTAGCCGCGGATGTCGACGATTCGCGCGCCCGTGCTTTTGCCGACCCGTGCGACCGAGTTTGCGCGGTTCAGCGACAGGCGCATGTTATAGGCATCCGACGCGCGGCTGTCCGTGTGGCCCGTGATGATGTAGCCGTTTGCCTGGGTCTCGTTGAAGAATTCGCGCAGGCGCTGTTGGCCCGCCGACGAGATGCGGAAGCTGTCGGTGGCAAAGAACTGATCGGTGGGCATGGTGCCGCAGAGCGCACCCCGGCGGCAGACCGGCGTGCCGTCGCGGCGTACATGCGGTGTCATGTAGCCTTCGGCCCCGTCATCCATCACCCAGTGCTCGCACCCGTCCGGATCGACCCAGATCGTCGGCACGTAGCGTTCGCCGATGACGGTTCGCGTGTTGCTTTGCGCGTGAACCGGGGCGGCAGCAGCCCCGGCGATCACGATCGCGCCCGCGAGCGCCGCGAGGGCGCCCCTCAAACCCAATTCAATCACTTTCGATAATCCTCACCTGAATTTCCCCCAAGCGTCGCATCGCGGCATCGTGTCGGGATGCCGCCTGATCGCGGAGCCTGTGGCAAGGTTAGGTAAAGATGAGGTTATTGTGAAGAAAAATCCGCTAGATAGATGGCTTGCCAACCGGATTGCCGCGAATCGCTTTGGCGCGGGAACGGGCACCGGTCCTTTGGACAGAGGGGTTTGCCCGGGTCACACGCGGATTTCGGCCCGGATTGTAAAGCGCGCGTCAACAATGATGCCAAGGTGATACGGATTGCAGGTCAGCCATGGCAAATCGGCCCGATTAACCGCGTTTCAAACCCGCTTCCCGCAAGGGCGACAATCGGATAAATTCTTACCATTGTTCAAACGATTGGAACAACGCCGGTGGCCCGTCGGGCACCGGGTAAATCGTATTGTCTTACATGGGGGTGTAGACAATGAACCGACTTCTGACTGCTGCGGCAGGCATCACATTTGCAGTTGCGTCCACGGGCCCTGTCCTGGCCGAACGAATGCCGACCAAGCCGCATTCCAAGCCCTACAACATCACCATAAGCTGCTATCGCGGACCGACGCAGGGCGTGATCTGGGATCGTCCCAACGCCGTGTTCGTCGAGGACCTCGTCGCCATCGGGTATTCCTATCCGCAGGCAACCGCCATCGGCGAGCGGGTCTGCCGTGACGAGTGGGGCGTGGGTCAGCACGACTACATGCGCAACTCGCTGCTCGAGATCATCGCGCGGACACCGCCGGGCCGCTGATCCGGCCAGAGCGCTGCGGCGGGCGGGTCAGACCCGCTCGCCCGCGAGGGAATTCGGCCCGGAGTCGACTATCCGGACCTTGGCGATCTCGCCGATGCGGGCCTGTGCGTCCTGCACGTGAACGGCGTGCAGGTATTCGCTTTTGCCGACCATCTGACCGTCGAGGCGGCCGGGCTTTTCAAACAGCACGCTAACCTCGCGCCCGACCATCTCGTTCTGGATGGCGCGCTGGTCGCGGGTGATCAGCGCCTGAAGCCGCTGGAGGCGGTCATCGGCCTCGGCCGGATCGACATGTGCACGTTCGGCGGCGGGTGTGCCGGGCCGGGGCGAGTATTTGAAGGAATAGGCGTAGCCGTAGCGGACCTCTTCGACGAGGTCGAGCGTGGCCTGGAAATCCTCTTCGGTCTCTTCGGGGAAGCCGACGATGAAATCGCCCGACATCAGGATGTCGGGGCGTGCCGCGCGAATGCGTTCGATCAGCCGCAGATAACTTTCGGCCGTGTGCGAGCGGTTCATCCGCTTGAGGATGCGATCAGAGCCCGCCTGAACCGGCAGGTGAAGATAGGGCATCAGCTTGTCGCATTCGCCATGCGCCGCGATCAGATCGTCGGTCATGTCGTTGGGATGCGAGGTGGTGAACCGGATCCGCTCCAGCCCGTCGATCTTGTCCAGCGCCCAGATGAGCTGTGCAAGCGTCATGTCACCGTCCGGACCCGCGCCGTGATAGGCGTTGACGTTCTGGCCCAGCAACGTGATCTCGCGCACGCCGCGTTCGACGAGATCGCGCGCCTCGGTCAGGATCCGGTCGGCGGGGCGGGAGACCTCGGCCCCGCGGGTATAGGGCACCACGCAGAAGGCGCAGAACTTGTCGCAGCCCTCCTGCACGGTGAGGAAAGCCGTCGGGCCGCGCGCGGATTTGGGGCGGCGCTTGAGCTTTTCGAACTTGTCTTCCTCGGGGAAATCGGTGTCGAGCGCCTTTTCGCCGCTTCGCGCCTTGGCCTCCAGCTCGGGCAGACGGTGATAGCTTTGCGGGCCGACGACGAGATCGACCAGCGGCTGACGGCGCATGATCTCTTCGCCTTCGGCCTGCGCGACGCAGCCGGCAACGCCGATCTTGAGATCGGGCTTTTCAGCCTTGAGCCCCTTGAAGCGGCCCAGCTCGGAATAGACCTTCTCGGCGGCTTTCTCGCGGATATGGCAGGTGTTAAGCAGGATCATGTCCGCGTCATCGGCGCGGTCGGTGGTGACATAGCCCTGCCCGCCCGATCCTGCGAGGGCCTCGGCCATGCGCTCGCTGTCATAGACGTTCATCTGGCAGCCATAGGTCTTGATGAACAGCTTCTTGGGTTCGGTCATCGCTTCTCGGGCCTTTTGCACTGAAGGTCGGAACCGGCGCGGTATAGAGAGATCGGCACCGGCTTGCAATGCACGCGCAATTAACCGACCCTGCGGAAAAATGCCAGTAGAGCAGAGCAGAGACGCCTTATGGAGCATCCTTCCCTCGACCATTTCATGAAGACGCAGCGCGACGTGCTGCAAAAAGGGCCCATCGCCCTGATCTTTGTCGAGGACGATGTCGAGGTCGCGACGACGCTGCGCCACCATTTGCAGAGCGGGTTCAGATCGGTGCTGGCGCTGATGCCGGATGCCTTTGACCTGCCCACGGACGTGGAGCCGCGGGTGGAGCGGATCTCGTTCGATTGCGGGCCGCGCGGTGCGGTCATCGAGGCGGTCAACAAGGTGATCGCGGCCGCGCCGGGGACGTGGCTTTATTACTGCTACAACGCGGAATACCTGTTCTATCCGTTCTGCGAAACGCGCAGCGTGGGCGAGATGCTGGCCTTTCACACCGAGGAACGCCGCGACGCGATGCTGACCTACGTGATAGACCTGTATGCCGACGATCTTGTGCGCTGCCCCAACGCGGTCAGCCTTGACCGGGCCTTCATGGACAAGTCGGGATATTACGCGCAGTCACGCAAAGCTCCCGAAACCGGCCACCCGCGCGAGCGGCAGCTCGATTTCTTTGGCGGGGTGCGCTGGCGGTACGAGGAGCATATTCCCAAGGATAGCCGCAAGATCGACCGGATCGCGCTGTTCAGGGCCAAGCCGGGACTGACGCTGCTGCCCAATCACACGTTCGACGACCAGGAATACAACACCTATGCCTGCCCGTGGCATCACAACCTGACCGCGGCGATCTGTTCGTTCCGCACCGCCAAGGCGCTGAAGCGCAACCCGGGATCGACCTACGACATCCACAGTTTCAAATGGCACAACTCAACGCCGTTCGAATGGCATTCGCGGCAATTGCTGGACCTTGGCCTGATGGAACCGGGCCAGTGGTTCTGAGCAGTCGCGGGCCTCTGGCGCATATCCAACAGGTGTTGCGATCTCAGCCCGTTTTCAGAACGGGGAACCAGTCTTCGCGCAGGCGTTGACCGGACACCATGGCGTGGCCGGGGAAAGGCGGCGAGGTGCGGCCTGGACGTTCGACATAGCGCGCATCATCGCCCACCAGCCGCAGCGAAAAGGCGCGGCGGCGCGACGAACTGGTATTGCCGCGCGCCCCGTGCAGGGTGCGAAAGTCGAACGCCACCGCGTCGCCCGGCTCCATCTCGTATTCGACGATCACCATTCCGTCGGCCTCGGGGTCCGGCACGGGCATGTACTGCCCTTCGTCGGGAAAGAACCCCTCTTCGGAGACCCAGCGGGTGGGCAGCACCTCTTTTTCCCAGCGATGCGAGCCCGCGACGCAACGCAGCGTCGCCTCGCGCACCGGATCGAGCGGCGACCAGAAGCTGATCGTCTGCCGACCCTCGACGAAATAATAGGGTCCGTCCTGGTGCCAGGGCGTGGCCATCGAGGTGCCGGGTTCCTTGACCAGCACGTGGTCGTGGAACATCTGAACCGTCGCGGATTGCATGAGCGCAGCGGCGACATCGGCCGCGGGCGAGGTTTCGATCACTTGGCGGAACTCGGGGATGCGCTGCCAGTTGCAGTAATCGTCGAAGAACCGACCGGTCTGCCCGGCCTTTTCATTGTTCGAGGCATAAGGGCCGGGTTCGGCAATGTTGCGCTCGACACCCGCGCGCAGGGTTTCGACATGGTCTGCAAACAGCCCCGGTATGAACACGACACCGTCGCGGCGAAAGGTCTCGATCATCTCGTCGGTCACGATCGGTGTGGGCATTCCGGTCTCCGGTCAGGCAATTTTCACCCGCACCCTGCCCCGAGAGAGGGACGAATGGCAAACCGTTTGGAGAGTGGTGGAGCGCCTTAGTTGCGGCGGCGCAGCCGGATGACGACGTCGACCGATGCGATCTCGACCCCCGGTTCGGGCGCGTCAGGGATTCGCTGGATTACCAGTTCTTCGGACGGAGCGTCCGACAGGCGCCCCTCGTCCTCCCAGAAGAAGTGGGGATGGTCGTGGGTATTGGTGTCGAAGTAGCTTTTCGATCCGTCGACCGTGATTTCCTGCAAGACGCCTGCGTCGCAGAATGCGCGCAGCGTATTGTAGACGGTCGCGAGCGAGACATGCGCGCCAGTGGACTTGGCGGCGTCGAACAGGCTTTCGGCGGTCACGTGGCGATGCTTGCCGTCGCCCACCAGCAGCTCTGCCAAGGCTACGCGCTGCCGCGTCGGGCGCAACCCTGCCCCGGCCAACCATTCGGTGGCGATTTCCTGGCGTGTCGGCTTCATCCTCGAACCCTTCGTCTGGCTGATTGTGTATATAATGGCCTATCTCGGCGAAATTCAATTGGATTTCCGCGCGCAAGGCTGCGGTCATTCGTCCATGTGGGCAGGCTGCCGCACTTGCAGGACCGGCGGCGGCGGTGATAGAGGGTGCAGGATTATCTTGGCACCACCCCGGCAGGAGAGGCAGCGGAATGGCCCAGTACCCGAGCAGCTTTGACAAGGAAGAACTGTTGAAATGCGCCCGGGGGGAGCTTTTCGGCCCGGGCAACGCGCAACTGCCCGCGCCGCCGATGCTGATGGTGGACCGGATAACAGACGTGTCGGACGATGGCGGCGCACATGGCAAGGGTCACATCACGGCCGAGTTCGACATTACCCCTGACCTGTGGTTTTTCGAGTGCCATTTCCCCGGCAACCCGATCATGCCCGGATGCCTTGGCCTTGACGGTCTGTGGCAGCTGACCGGCTTCAATCTCGGCTGGCGCGGCTGGAAAGGGCGCGGCTATGCCCTTGGCGTGGGCGAAGTCAAACTGACCGGAATGGTCCGGCCTGACCGCAAGATGCTGACCTACAAGATCGATTTCACCAAGGCCGTGCAGACCCGCCGCCTGACAATGGGCGTGGCCGATGGCGTGGTCGAGGCCGATGGCGAGATAATCTACCAGGTCAAGGACATGAAGGTCGCGCTGTCGGAAAGCTGAAGCCCGGCGGCAGGAAAGGCCCTCGGCGCAGTTGAAAGCGCAGCCATTCAGGAGAGCGGCGCATGAATTGCGAGATCCTCCGCACGCTGTATCTGAAGGCAAATGGCGAGATCGTCTGCAACGATGATTATGGCGAGCAGGTGTCGCTTGGCATGCCCGCCTAATATCGACCGCGGCTTGGCCTGACGCGCATCCTCGAGAACGAGAAATTCAGTCATATCCGGTCCTCCTTTGCCGCCGGACAGGTTCCATGGCCCGGCGTCTGTGAGCAGTGCGCCCTGTTGCGGATGCACGAACCGGCCAGCGTCGACCTGCTGTCCGAGAAGGTGATCGACAAGTTCCAGGTCGAGGGGTCACTGGCCTGTGGATTGCGTTGCCCTGATTGCGCGAACCATAGCCAGCTGCGCAACCGCCCGGGCCCCGTCCACTTGCCGGAGGACTGGTATCGCAGGATCCTCGCCGAGCTGGCAGAGGCGGGTTTCAAGGTCTCATGGATCGAATTCTGCGGGCAGGGTGAACCGCTGAACCACCCGGAATTCGCCCGCCTTGTCGAGATCACCCGCGAGATCCTGCCCGAAACCCGCATTCGGCTGATCACCAACGGCAACCACAACTTTATGCGCAAGATCGGCTCGGCCTTTATCGACGAGACAATCGTATCGATCGACGGCGCGCGGCAGCAGAGCTACGCGGCATACAGGGTGAACGGACAGCTGGACAAGGCTCTGAAGTTCCTCGAAGGCAGCTGCGACAGCCAGATCCCCCGCGGCGGTAACGTGATCTGGAAATACATCCTGTTTTCCAGCAATGACAGCGACGAGGAATTGCGCGCGGCGCAGGATCTGGCAGCCGACATCGGAGTGAGCCGACTATGGTTCGTGCACGGGCATGGGCGCATGGTGTCGCAGCGCTTCACCTTTGAAAACGCGCTGTTCCCACCCGTCACGCAGCCGTTCGTCAAGGTGGAGTCGCACCCGTCTTACAATAATCGCTCGGTGTCGTTGACGCCGTGGGGCTTGCCGATCACCGGCACGGGCCGCAGGCGCAGGTATGGCTGGATCGCGTCGTGCTGCATGAGAACGGCACCATGACCCTGTCAGGTTGGGCGAACAGCCCGGTTGCGGGCCTCGAATCGCTTGGGGTGTCCGTGTCGCGCGGCGACAGGGTCGAAATCCCGATGGAGCTGCAACGGCCAGACGTGACGGCCGCCTACCCGCTCTTCACGCGAGAAGCCTGTGGTTTCGACGCCCTCGTGCAGGCGCCGGGGATGTCCCCGGAAAAGCCGGCCACGCTGGAGTTCGATATTCGATTTACAGGCGGGGAAGAGGCGCGTCTGGCATGCGATCTGGAATTCGCTGAAGGCGCGGCTGAAAGATGATACACTCAAAGGATGGCACAGGGGCGCGCCGCCATCTTGGATGGACAAAACAGGGTGCGACCTGAAGCTGTCGCGGAATGTGACGATTTCATTTGGCAATGCCTCTCTCCTTGCACCTGCCCGCTTGCATGTCTTAGTAAGTCCACCGTTACACGAAAGGAGGCCGAATGCGCCGCGTCGTCGTCACAGGGCTGGGGATCGTTTCCAGCATCGGAAACACCGCCGAGGAGGTACTCGCCTCGCTCAAGGCCGGGAAATCGGGCATCGAGGCTAGCGCCGAGATGGCCGAGTACGGATTCCGGAGCCAGATTGCTGGAACGCTGAAGATCGATCCGAAAGAGCATATCGACAAGCGCGCATTGCGGTTCATGGGACCGGGGGCCGCGTATGCGCATATCGCCATGCAACAGGCGATCGCCGACTCAGGGCTGGAGCGCGACGATGTCGTGAACCCGCGTACCGGGCTTGTCGCCGGGTCGGGCGGGCCATCGACCAGCGCGATGCTGCAGGCGCATCAGACGGTCTTGAAATCCGGCGCCACCAAGCGGATCGGCCCCTTTGCCGTGCCGAAATGCATGTGCTCGACCGTCTCGGCGAACCTGTCGACCGCTTTCGAGATCAAGGGCATCAACTATTCCATCACCTCGGCCTGTTCGACCTCGCTGCATTGCATTGGCAATGCCGCCGAGCAGATCATGATGGGCAAGCAGGACGTGATGTTTGCGGGCGGCGGCGAGGAGCTGGACTGGACGCTGAGCTGCCTGTTCGACGCGATGGGCGCAATGTCGTCCAAGTACAATGACACGCCCGAGAAGGCGAGCCGGGCGTTCGATCAGAACCGCGACGGATTCGTGATTTCGGGCGGCGGCGGTATCGTCGTGCTGGAAGAGCTGGAGCGCGCCAAGGCACGCGGCGCCAGGATCTATGCCGAGGTGACAGGCTATGCCGCGACCTCGGACGGGCATGACATGGTGGCGCCCAGTGGCGAAGGCGGCGAACGGGCCATGCGGGTGGCGATGTCCACCCTGCCCGAGGATCGCAAGGTCAGCTATATCAACGCGCATGGTACCTCGACCCCGGTGGGCGACGTCGGTGAAGTGGAAGCGGTGCGGCGTATCTTTGGCGAAGGTAACGTGCCGCCGATCTCGTCGACCAAATCCATGACTGGGCATGCGCAGGGCGCAGCAGGCGCGCTGGAGGCGATTTTCAGCCTGCTGATGCTGGACAAGGACTTCATCACGCCGTCGATCAATGTCGACACGCTGGCCGAGGGCATCAACCCCGGCGAGATCGCGACCGAAACGGTCGAAAATGCCGGACTCGACAGCGTCATGACGAACAGCTTCGGCTTTGGCGGCACGAACGGGTCGATGATCCTGTCCAAATATCACGGGTAAGAAGAACATGTCGGATATTCTCAAGGGCAAGCGCGGCCTGATCATGGGTGTGGCGAATGACCGGTCCATCGCCTGGGGCATCGCCAAGGCCTGCTCCGAGGCGGGTGCCGAGCTGGCCTTCACCTACCAGGGCGAGGCGTTTGGCAAACGGCTGGAGCCGCTGGCCCAGAGCATCGGCAGCGATTTCATGGTCGATGCCGACGTGACGGATGATGCGTCGCTTGACCGCGCCTTTGCCGAGCTCGGCGAACGGTGGCCCAGCATCGATTTCGTGGTGCATGCCATCGCCTATTCCGACAAGTCGGAACTGACGGGACGGTTCCTGCATACCAGCCGGGCGAATTTCAAGAATTCGATGGATATCTCGGCCTATTCCTTCATCGAGGTGGCGCGCCGCGCCTATCCGATGATGCAGGAAAACGGCGGTTCGCTGATTACGCTGACCTATCAGGGGTCGAATCGCGTGGTGCCCAATTACAACGTGATGGGCGTGGCCAAGGCGGCGCTGGAATCGGCCACCCGTTACCTTGCCAACGACCTCGGCCCCGAGGGGATCCGCGTGAACGCGATTTCGCCCGGCCCGATGAAGACGCTGGCAGGTGCGGCTATCGGAGGCGCGCGCAAGACCTACAAGTTCTGCGACCAGAACGCGCCGCTGCGGTCCAACGCAACGCTTGAGGCCGTGGGCGGAACGGCCGTCTACCTGATCTCGGATGCGGGTGCATGCACCACCGGCGAGGTCCTCAAGGTCGATGGCGGGTTCCACGTCCTGGGAATGCCACAGCCCGATTTCATGTGACCATCGACGCTGATTGACCCAGCCTTTGCCGGATTGACGCCATGTTTGTCCGGCACAGTTGGGGCATGGTTGAAACGGATACAGATCTGAGCGTCGCGATGCGCGCCCCCACAAGCCGCAATAGGCTTGGGTCGGGTTTCGCCTGGATCACCGTGGTGGGGCTGTCGGCAACGGCTTTTGCCGTGGTGACCCTTGCATTTCTGTCCGCGCGGCTTCACGAGGAAGAGGTTGCGGCGCTGGACGCGGCGCCGTCCGCGAACTCGGTGGAGGCGCAAACGGCCAGCGCGAGCGCAAATGCGGAACCGGACATCGAGCCTGTGCCGGAACCGGCGGACGTGACCGAAGCCCCGACCGTGCCAGAGGCGGAAAAGGAATGGTCCCTTGGCGGGCTGTTCGGTGGAGACGGCGCAAGGGAAGAATCATCCCTGCCAGCGGAGCCATTCACCATGATCCGCTCTATGCCCGCCAGCCGGACCCCTGTCCGACGTGGCGGGGAATGAGGCCGCCGATCAGGCGATCGAGACCAGTTCGATATCAAAGATAAGATCTTGGCCCGCCAACGGGTGATTGGCGTCCAGCGTGACGGTGCTTTCATCCGAATCGACGACAGTCACCGGCAATGTCTGCCCCTCGGGCGTCTGCATCTGCAGCTGGGTTCCCGGATCCAGCGGCACGTCGGCGGGAATACCTTCGCGCGGGATTGCCTGCCGCATCTCGGGATTGATCGGGCCGTAAGCCTCGGCGCAGGGCACCTCGACGCGTTTGGTGTCGCCCACTTCCATCCCGGGCATCGCGGCGTCGAGCCCCGGGATGATCATCCCCGACCCTACGGTGAATTCCAGGGGATCGCGTCCCTCGGAACTGTCGAAGGTCTCACCGCCTTGCAGTGTTCCGGTATAGTGGATGCGCACTGTGTCACCCTGTTTGACCTGGGTCATGAAATCTCCATTCGGTTTGCAGTTCAAAGGCACGACCCTAAAGGCTGCGCATGGGATGTAAACCCGGAGGCCTTTTCCCCGCGCGCGGCATGTGCCAACGTGCCGCCAACTGTCCGGGGAGGGACGTGAATGACCATCAAGACATGCGTTTTCGACGCCTATGGCACGTTGTTCGATGTGGCCGCCGCCGCTCGGCAGGCCGCTGCGGAACCCGGGCGCGAGGCACTGGCGCAGCGCTGGCCGGAACTGGCGCAGCATTGGCGGCTGAAGCAATTGCAATATACGTGGCTGCGCGCGGTGGCGGACGCCCATACCGATTTCTGGCAGGTCACGCAGGATGGGCTGGACTGGGCGCTGGAGGCCGTCGGCCTGAATGACGACGACGCGCTGCGGCAGCGCCTGCTCGATCTTTACTGGGAACTTGGCTGCTATGACGAGGTGCCTGCGATGCTGCGCGCGCTCAAGGAGGCGGGGTTCCAGACCGCGATCCTGTCGAACGGGTCGCCGCAAATGCTTGACGGCGCGGTACAATCTGCCGGTATCGGCGCGGTACAATCTGCCGGTATCGGCGCGGTTCTGGACGATGTTCTGAGTGTCGAGAGCGTGGGTGTCTTCAAGCCGCATCGCAAGGTCTATGACCTGGTGGCGGAACGGTTCGGGGGCGGGCCTGCCGATGTTCTGTTCGTCAGTTCCAATGGCTGGGACGCGGCGGGGGCGGCCGGGTACGGCTTTACCACCGTGTGGGTCAACAGGGCCGGAGAGCCGATGGACCGCCTGCCATGGAAGCCGCATCACGTGTTGTCCGACCTGACGACGATCCCCGATCTTGCGCGGAGCGCATGATGGCAGAGTTTCGCACGACCGACGGCCTGCGCCTGCATTACGAGGACACCGGCGAGGGCCGGCCGCTGGTGTGCTTGCCGGGGCTTACGCGCAACGGCCGGGATTTCGATTTCCTTCGCCCGCATGTACCCGGCTACAGGGTCATAACGCTTGATTACCGGGGGCGCGGTCTGTCGGATCACGACCCCGATCATGCCAATTACAACGTCTTTCGCGAATCACGGGACGTGGTCGAACTGATCGAGACGCTTGGCCTTGGTCGCGTAACGATTTTGGGCACGTCGCGCGGTGGGCTGCTTGCCATGGCGTTGGCGGCGAGCCATCCCGAGATGCTGGCCGGGGTCATCCTCAACGATATTGGCCCGGTGGTCGAGACGAGCGGCATCGCGCGGATCATGGAATACCTGGGCCGCCGCCCGGATTGGCAGAGCTATGGCGAGGCGACCGAGGGGATGGCGCAGGCCATGGCCCCGCAGTTTCCCGGCGTCGAGCCGAGCGTCTGGCAACGACAGGTCGAGGCGAGCTATGTCGAAACGCCCGAGGGGCTTGGCCTGCGCTATGACCCGGCCTTGCGGCAAGCGGTTCTGGAACAGGCCGCCACCGGGGCCGCGCCCGATTTCTGGATGTTCTTCGAACGTCTGGGCGCCATACCCACCGGTGTCATCCGGGGCGCCAATTCCGATGTCCTGAGCCGCGACACGGTCAGCGAAATGCACCGCCGTCATCCGGGCCTGATTTCGGCAGAGGTTCCCGATCGCGGGCATGTGCCCTTTCTGGACGAACCCGAAGCCCTCTCAATCATCCGTCAGATCATGGAAACAGCGAAATGAGCGATCTTGCCCTGATCGAAGCCGCGGCCCAGCGTTTGCAAGGCCATGTGCGTCGTACACCCCTCTTGTCCTCGCCCTTTCTGGACGAGATCGCCGGGCGGCGGGTACTGGTGAAGCCCGAATGCCTACAGCATACCGGCAGCTTCAAGTTTCGCGGCGCGTGGTCAGCGATTTCCGCGCTGGAGGCAGGGCAGCGGGAACGGGGCGTTCTGGCCTATTCCTCGGGCAATCACGCGCAGGGGATCGCGCGGGCGGCGGCGCTGCATGGCGTCAAGGCGGTGATCGTCATGCCCTCGGACGCGCCACAGCTCAAGATCGACAACACTCGCGCGCTGGGGGCGGAGGTGGTGCTCTATGACCGCGCAGGCGAGAGCCGAGAAGAGATCGGCGCGGCGCTGGAGGCCGAACGCGGCATGACGCTTATCAAGCCCTATGACGAGCCGCAGGTGATCGCCGGCCAGGCGAGCGTGGGGCTGGAACTGGCCGAGCAGGCGCGCGATGAGGGCGTCGACGCGAGCGACGTGCTGGTCTGTTGCGGCGGTGGCGGTCTGACGGCGGGCATTGCACTGGCTCTTGAGGCGCGAGCGCCGGGCCTGCGCGCGCGACCGGTCGAGCCCGAAGGTTTCGACGATACCGCGCGCTCGCTGGTGTCCGGGCAGATCGAGCGCAACGCGGTGCAGTCGGGCAATATCTGCGACGCGATCCTGACCCCCGCCCCGGGCGAGATCACTTTTCCGATCCTCAAACGGTTGTGCGGTCCGGGGTTAAGCGTCAGCGAGGACGAGGTTCTGCGCGCTATGAAGCTTGCCTTTCTGCGGCTCAAGATCGTGCTGGAGCCCGGCGGCGCGGTCAGCCTTGCCGCCGCGTTGTTCCGGCCGCAGGAGATCGAAGGCGATGCGGTGGTCGCGGTCGCATCGGGCGGCAATGTCGATCCGGCAGTGTTTGAACGGGCACTGGCGCAATGAACACAGCAAGCGGGGAGGAAAGAAATGCAGATTGCTGAGCTGGGAGATGTCCGGTTGCACTACCGGGTCGACGGCGACCCTGATGGCGCGCCTGTTGTCTTTGCCAATTCACTGGGCACCGACCTGCGGCTGTGGGATCCGATCCTGCCGCATCTGCCCGACGGGCTGCGCCTCATCCGATATGACAAGCGCGGGCACGGTCTGTCCTCCTTGCCGGCGGCCCCCTACTCGATGGGATCGCTGGTGCGCGATGTCGAGGCGCTGCTCGACCATTTGGGTGCCCGGGACTGCATGTTCGTGGGCCTGTCCATCGGCGGAATGATCGCGCAGGGGCTGGCAGTCAAGCGGCTTGATCTTGTGCGGGCGGTCGTGCTGTCGAATACCGGCGCCAAGATCGGGACGCCCGAGATGTGGCAGGAGCGGATCGCAGCGGTGAATGCGCAGGGGATCGAAGCGCTCGCCGACGGCATCATGGAGCGCTGGTTCTCGAAAGACTTCCGGGCCAAGCCCGAGCTGGCGCTGTGGCGCAACATGCTGGTCCGGCAACCGGCCGAAGGTTATGCGGGGTGTTCGGCGGCAATATCAGGCACCGATTTCTATACGCCGACCAGCGGGCTGCGCCTGCCGGCGCTGGGGATTGCCGGAAGCGAGGACGGGTCGACCCCGCCCGACCTTGTCCGCGAAACCGTCGACCTGATCCCCGGATCGCGCTTTCACCTGATCCGCCGCGCCGGTCACCTGCCCTGTGTCGAGCAGCCCGAGGAATATGCCCGCGTGCTGACCGAGTTCCTGCGCGAGACCGGACATATCTGACCCTCTGGTCCCGCGCCGCACGGCACGATATCAGCGGGGACCATTTCCTGAAACAGGGGGAGCCCATGGCCGGATCGGTGTTTGACAGCGCGCTTTTCTCGAAACTGTTCGACAGTGGCGAGGTTGGTCGCCTGTTCACGGACAGCGCTGAACTGCGCGCCATGCTGCTGGTCGAGGGGATGTTGGCACGGGCGCAGGGCAAGTTGGGCGTGATCCCCGAGACAAGCGCGCAAGCCATTGCCCGCGCCGCGATGGAGGTGCAGCTGGATCCCGGCGCTCTGGCGCAAGAGACCGGGCGCAACGGCGTTTGCGTACCCGCGCTGGTCGCAGCCTTTCGCGAGGAGATGCAGGCGCCCGAACACGCGGCCTATGTGCATTGGGGCGCGACCTCGCAGGATGTCATCGACACCGGGCTGATGCTGCGCCTGCGTCAGGCGCTGGTGCTGATCGAGGCTGATCTGCGCGCACTGCTGGCGATGCTCGCCACGCTGGCCGAAACCCATGCCGAGCTGCCGATGCCGGGTCGCAGCTATGGCCAGCACGCGACGCCAACGAGTTTCGGCGCGGTGGTGGCAAGCTGGGGTGCGCCGCTGCTCGACCTGCTGGAGGAGTTGCCCGACCTTCGCGACCGTTGCCTGCTGGTTTCGCTTTCGGGGGCCGTGGGAACGGCGAATGCGCTGGGTCCGAAATCCGCCGAGACCCGCGCCGAACTGGCGGATCTGCTGAAGCTGGGGGACCCGGGCCGAAGCTGGCACACAGACCGCGCGCCGGTCCTGCGCATCGCCGATTGGATGGTGCGGGTGACCCTGGCGCTTGGCAAGATGGGTGAGGATGCGACCGAACTGAGCCAGACCGGCATCGCCGAGCTGAACCTCGGCGGCAGCGGGGCGTCCTCGACCATGCCGCAGAAACAGAACCCGGTCGGGCCTTCGGTGCTGGTGGCGCTGGCCCGTCATGCGGGGGGTCTGTCATCGGTTCTGCATGGGGCGGCGCTGCACCGGTATCAGCGCGACGGGGCCGCGTGGTTCACCGAATGGATGTGCCTGCCGCAAATCGTTCTGTCCGCCGGGACAGCAGGCCGGGCCGCGCGCGCGCTGGCAAGCGGGCTGGCTCCGCAAGAGGCCGCCATGACCGAGGCATTGTCCGCGCATCAGGGCATGATCCATGCCGAGGCCGTCAGCTTTGCACTGGCCGAACACCTTCCCCGCCCCGAGGCACAGGCAGCGACCAAGGCACTGTGCCGCGAGGCCGCGGAAACCGGGACACCCCTGCCCGACCTCGTCGCGCGGGACTGGCCTCACATCGACGCGGCGCAGTTCCATTCCGTTCGACAATTGGGGCAAGCCCCCGAAGAGGCCCGGCGATTTGCCCGCGCGGTCAGGGACGACCACGCGCGGGACCTGCCGGGGTAGGCGCACAGTGCGGCTGTCGCTTGCCTTCATCCTGATCACGGTCGGGATCGACGCGATGGGGATCGGGCTGATCCTGCCAATCATGCCCGCGCTCATAACCGAGGTGCAGGGCGGCACGCTTTCGGATGCGGCGCTTTGGGGCGGCGTGCTGAGCGCGAGTTTCGCCGTCATGCAATTCCTTTTCGGCCCGGTCCTGGGCAACCTGTCGGACGCGTATGGGCGTCGGCCCGTCCTGCTGGTGTCGCTTGCGGTGATGACGCTCGACTACCTCGTGATGGCGTTGGCGGGCAGCATCTGGCTGTTGCTGCTGGGCCGGATCGTCGGCGGCATCACCGCGGCGACCCACTCCACCGCCGGCGCGTACATGGCCGACATCTCGGCCCCCGAGGAGAAGGCCGCGCGCTTTGGCCTGCTGGGCGCGGCGCTGGGATTGGGATTCGTAGCGGGCCCGGTCCTGGGCGGGCTGCTGGGAGAGTTGGGGACTCGCGCGCCGTTTTATGCGGCGGCCCTGCTGGCGGGGCTCAATTTCCTGCTCGGCTTTTTCGTCATGCGCGAAACCGTACCAGCGGATGGGCGCAGGCCGTTCCAATGGCGGCAGGCAGGGCCGCTGGGCGCCTTTCGCGCGTTGGGCAGGCTGCCGGGGATCCGCCCGCTGTTGTCGGTGTATTTCCTCTATTCAGTCGCTGTCTATGTCTACCCTGCGATCTGGGCCTATTTCACCGCGGCGCGGTTCGACTGGTCGCCGCAGATGATCGGTGTGTCGCTTGGACTCTACGGAATCTCGATGGCGCTGGTGCAGGGCGTTCTGATCCGGCCCGCGACATCGTGGCTGGGTGAGCGGGGCGCGGTCATCGCGGGGTTCGGGTTCGAGGCGGTGGCCTTTGCCATCCTGTCGGTCCTGGCAAGCGGCACCATCGCGCTGATCCTGATCCCGGTCACGGCCCTTGGTGCGCTGGTTCAGCCCGCGATCACGGCCATCCTGTCGCGGCGGGTGGATGCCAGCCGACAGGGAGAATTGCAGGGAGTGATGGCCTCGCTTCATGCGCTTTCGATGATTCTCTCGCCGCTCGGCATGGGCGTGGTGTTTGCCGCGTTCACGCGCGAGGCTGCGCCGATCCACCTGCCGGGGGCGCCGTTTCTTGTCGCGCTTGTCCTGATGCTGTTCGCACTCGTGCTGTTTTTGCGCGCCGGACGTTCCGTGACGTAAACACGACGCCGGGGCGGCGCATTCGGTCTTGCGAGCGGGGCGCGCTGCGGTCCACCGTGTCTGGAAACGGGACAGGAGGGACCGACATGCAGACGATCAAGGCAGCGGTGTGCCGGGCGTTCAATCAACCCCTGGTGATCGAGGATGTGCAGCTGGCCAACCCCGGCTTCGGCGAGGTGGAGGTGACACTCGACGCGGTGGCGATCTGCCATTCCGACATTTCCTTTGCCGAAGGGGCCTGGGGCGGGCATCTGCCGGCGGTCTATGGCCATGAAGCGGCCGGTGTCGTGACCGGGCTGGGCGAAGGTGTGACGGGTTTCGCCGAGGGCGATACGGTCGTCGTCACCCTGATCCGCGCCTGCGGCAGCTGCCCCAACTGTGCCGGCGGAAAACCCACGATCTGCGAGACCCCTTATGACGGCGTCAAGGGACCGCTGAGCGCCGCGGATGGCGAGCCGGTGCTGCAAGCCATGGCCTGCGGCGCATTTGCCGAAAAGGTCGTGGTGAGCGCGCGCCAGATCGTGAGGATCCCCGAGGATATGGGGCGCGACGTGGCCTGCCTGCTGTCCTGCGGGGTGATTACCGGCGTCGGTGCCGCGGTCAACGCCGCAGGGCTGCGAGCGGGTCAGGATGTCGTCGTGATCGGCGCGGGCGGCGTCGGTCTGAACGCCATCCAGGGGGCCCGGATCGCCGGGGCGCGTCGCATCGTTGCGGTCGATATGACGGAAGAGAAGCTGGAGGTCGCACGCGAGTTCGGCGCCACCGATGGCGTTCTGGCCACCGGGCCGAAACCATGGCGCGCAGCGATGAAGGCGCTGGGTGGTCGTGGCGCGGACGCGGTCATGGTCACGGTTGGAGCGATCGGTGCCTATAACGACGCGCCGCGCTACCTGGGCTGGGGCGGCAAGGTCATCATGATCGGGATGCCGCATGCCGGTGCAATGGCCGAGTACGAGCCGATGGCCGCCTCCTTCCAAGGACATGGGTTCATTGGCTCGAAGATGGGCGACGTGGTGATCCAGCGCGACATTCCGTGGATGATCGACCTTTACCAGCAGGGCCGCCTGAAGCTGGACGAGTTGATTTCGGGACGCTGGACGCTGGACCAGATCAACGAGGCAATCGCCGATACCAAGACCGGCGCGGCAAAGCGCAACGTGATCCTGTTCGACCGCGAGGCGGGCTGAACCCCGCCGGACCAAAGGAAATGGCATGAAGCTGCAAGAGCTGGACATCATCGTGACCGCCCCGCCCGCTCCGGGTTGGGGTGGTCGCTACTGGATCCTGGTGAAGGTGACGACCGATACCGGCATAACCGGCTGGGGCGAATGCTATGCCTCTACCATCGGGCCCGAGGCGATGACCCACGTGATCCGCGATGTGTTTGCGCGGCACATGGAGGGCGAGAATCCAGAGAACATCGAGCTGATGTTCCGCCGGGTCTATTCCTCGGGCTTCACGCAGCGCCCCGACCTGACGGTGATGGGTGCCTTTTCGGGGCTTGAGATCGCCTGCTGGGACATTCTGGGCAAGGATCGCGATCGCCCCGTTCACGCGCTGATCGGCGGGCGGATGAACGACCGCATCCGCGCCTATACCTATCTGTATCCCCTCGCCCGGCACGATCTGACGAGTTTCTGGAACGACGCGGACGCCGCGGCCGATAGCGCGGCGGAAATGGTGCGGCAGGGCTTTACCGCGGTAAAGTTCGATCCTGCCGGCCCCTACACGATCCGCGGCGGTCACATGCCGGCCATGTCGGACATCTCGCGTTCGGTCGCGTTCTGCAAAGCCATCCGCGAGGCGGTAGGCGACCGGGCCGACCTGCTTTTTGGCACGCATGGGCAGTTTTCGACCGCAGGCGCGATTCGCATGGGGCAGGCGCTGGAGCCTTACTCGCCGCTCTGGTTCGAGGAACCCGTGCCGCCCGACATGGTCGAGGACATGGCGCGCGTCGCCCGGAATGTCCGTATTCCCGTCGCCACGGGCGAGCGTCTGACCACGCGGGCAGAGTTCGGCGCAGTGCTGCGCGCCGGTGCGGCCGAGATCCTGCAACCGGCGCTGGGGCGTGCCGGCGGGATCTGGGAAATGAAGAAGGTCGCGGCGATGGCCGAGCTTTTCAACGCCCAGATGGCTCCGCATCTGTATGCAGGACCGGTGGAATGGGCGGCCAACATCCAGCTTGCGGCGGCGATCCCGAACATCCTGCTGCTCGAAACGATCGACACACCGTTCCACCGCGCGCTGGTCCGCGACAGCCTCAAGGTCGAAGACGGGTTCGTGACACCGCCGGACGCCCCCGGCCTCGGCATCGAGGTGGACGAGGACCTGGCGCGCGCGCATCCGTTCGACGGCGACGGGCTGCACCTGCAGATGCAAGAGGCGCCCTGCGATTACGCGCGGGGCAATGTCTTCCTTGGCGGGGCACCTCCAAAGGAGGGGTGACATTCCTCGCGGAATTGAGGATTATGCGCGGTATAGAACAATCAGGACCCTACGACCTTGACAGCACAGGTTCTCAAATCGCCCAAGATGCCGCCCCACGGCACGATCGACATGGCCGGTAGCGCGAGTCAGGCGGCAGCCTATCTCAAGACTCTGGCCCATGAGGGGCGGCTGATGATCCTTTGCCACCTCTCGGCGGGCGAGAAATCGGTCGGGGAGTTGGAACACCTGCTCGAGCTGCGCCAGGCTGCGGTCAGCCAGATGCTGGCACGTCTGCGCGACGAGGGGCTTGTCGCAACCAGGCGCGACGGCAAGACGATCTTCTATTCGCTCGCCGACACAAATACCGAGGCAGTGATCGGCCTTCTTTACGACCTGTTCTGCGGCTCGGACGGCTAATCCCCTGACTTGCCGTTCCCCCGGCGGTTTCCGCCGCGCCGCAGGCGCGGCCCGGCCCAACGGGAGAAGGGCATCCTGATGCCCGTACGATCGGCGGGAGCGCACCCTCAGTTCGAGACGTAACCCGCAACCACCTGCAGCAGCTTGAAGGCCGTCGCCGCGTCATTCTCGACAACGGCCAGGAATTCCTCCTCGCCGATGCGCAGGCATGTCAGCTGGGTCTCGGCCACCATGCTCAGTGCGCGGGGCACCTTGCGGATCAGGCCCAGTTCTCCCACGAGGGTTCCGGGCCCCACCTTGGCGATCAGCTGGTCCTCTTCATCCGGTTTCGGCAGGTAGAGCCCCGCTTCGCCCTCGATCACCATGTAGGCGCCATCTGTCGGCTCGTCGTCCTTGCGAAAGATCACATCGCCCGGTTCAGCACGGTACCAATTGGCGCCAAAGGCCAGCAGGCGCAATTGTCGCCTGTCCAGGCTCGAGAAAAGCGGCGTCTGTTCCAAGGCGCGAAGTTTGCGTGCAAGATCGGCCGAGGCCGCGCTGTCCTTCTCTACCGATTTGTCCGATTCCTCTGTCACGATCCGCCCCTGTTGCACTTCGAGATACAGGTCGAAGACCTCTGGATTTTCGAACTGGTCGTTGAGATAGATCACCGTCGTCTCGGGCAGCAGGTCGCGCAGATTGCGATAGACCGCCCGCTGGGTGTTCATGTCGTAGGTCGCAAGCGCCCGGTCCAGGATCAGCACGTCGGGCTTCTTGATCGTTGCGCGGGTAAAGGCCAGCGGTTCGGCAAAGACCGCGGGCACGTTCTGGCCGCCCAGCGCGATGGGCACGTCGTAGATCAGCTCGATCACATCGCTTTGCAAACCGTTCTCGATCAGGACGTCGGTGATGCGGCGGCGCAACTCGTCGGCCCGCGGCCCGCCGACCTGCGTGATCTTGCCGAACAGTGCGTTTTCAAGAACGTTCAGCCCCGGCGCAAAGGAATCGAGGTCGAGCGGGGCAAAGACATCGCCCAGCGTGCCGAGAAGCTTTTGGGAATGGCTGCGCCGCAGATCGAGGATGCGCGTCTTCAACTCATCCGAAAAGGCGGGACCGATGCGGTCAGCCGACAGCCGGAACGGGACGACCAGCAGGTTGGCAAGCTCGGTATCGCTGAGCCCTTTCGCCCCGTCCGAGCGCGCGCGTTCGACAAGATCGAGGGCGGTTTCGTAGGTCTTGGCGTCCAGCTCGACCCGGTTGAACAGGGGGTGATCGGTTCCGTCGACGCCGAAGATCTGGCGCAGCATGTCCAGTACGTCCTGGCTGAGTTGGACCAGCGTTTCATCGAGCCCCAATTCGCGCAGCTGGGCCAGGAACTCGGTTTGTTCGGCCAGCCCCGCCGATGTCAGCCGCGCGCGCGGCGTCGCATACAAAAGGTTCTCGGCCACCGGCAGCGCGGGATTGTAGCGATCTGGATCGAACAGGTAGGCCTGATCCCGCAGACCGCCCTCTTCGACCGCCTGCTGCACGGCAGGGCGCAGATCGACCAGTCTTTGCGCCAGTTGCGGATGTTCGTGCGGATCGAAGCTGTGCTCGGTCCCGCGCCGAAACAGGGCAGCGCCTGAACCCAGGCCCTCGATCAGGCGAAGCCACCACTTGCGCAACGCCTCTTCGTCGGCCTCGCCCGCACGGGCCGGATCGAGCCAATCCGCTTCGAGAGGGTCGGCGCTGTTGCCGGCGCGCAGTGTTTCCTCGTGGAACTCGGCGTTGCGCGGCGCACCGAGCGGTTTGGTCAGAACGGGCATCATGACGTTTTCGCCGAAGGTGCCCTGGAACAGCACCGGGTTGGACGTGGCGTGCCCGATCCGGGCCGCAAGGACCGATTGGTGCAGTGCCGACAGGTCATGACCGGCCACCGTCACCTTGCCGCTCGCCGGCACGACCTCACGCGTCAGCAGTTGGGCCAGCGCGCGGCGGTCTTCTTCGCTGGGTGCCGCGATCCCGATCACCTGCCCTGCTGGCAGCGTTACGTCCAGATCATCGAGAACCATGTTCCCGTCGGCGTCGCGGACCGAGACGTCCTGCAGGACGATGTCGCCCTTCAGGTTCGGGATCGCGTCGGGTTCGCCTTCGAACAACGTCTCGTCGACCATGCCAGAGGGGGCGAAGCGTTCGGTGACGACCTCCCATCGCAGGGCCATGTCCTGCGTTTGATTGTAATAGGTCAGAAGCTCCTTCCACGGGCTGGAAAGGTCTTTGTAGGCGGCCAGCGCGGCCACCAGCGCGCCGACCGTCACCTGCCCCTGGATCACGAGGTAGCCGCCGACGGAGTAGAACAGGAAAGGCGTAAGCTGGCTGATGAAGTTGTTGAGGAACTTCATGAAGAACTTCTTCTGGTAGATCTCGAACCGGATCCCGAAGAGACGGCCGAGCTGATGCGAGATCATGGCACCGCGGTAACGCCAGCCGCCATTGTTGCGCAGGGTCGAGGCGCCGCTGGCATTCTCGCCGATCTGTGCGGCGAGAACGCGGACTTCCTGAATGCGCTTCTTGTTGAGCAGGTTGATCTGGCGTTGAAGCTTGGGGATCAGCCAGGCCTGAAGCGGGATAAGCGCGATGGCGGCCATTCCGAACCAGAAGCTTTGCAGGAAAAGGAAGGCGAGGATCGTCAGCATCTGCCCCGCCTGCAACACTGGCTGGCTGATCATGTCACCCATCAGCCCGCCCATCGGTTCGCTTTCGGCCGTGATCATCGAGACCAGCTCTCCCTGGCTTACCCGCTCGAAATAGGGCTGGGGAAAGCGCAGAACGCGGGAGATCAGCAAGTAGCGGAACCGGCGCAGCATCCGCTCGGACATGACGCCTTTCATCGTGTTGATGCGCATCTTGAGCAGGCCATGCGCCAGCACGGCGACCAGGAACGCAACGCAGAGGATGCCCAGAAAGGTGACCTGGTCGAAGGTATAGCCCCAGACATCGATCGAGGAACTGGTCGCACCGATGGCGTCGTTGATGATGCGCTTGGGCAGTTCCAGCGTCAGGTAGAGCAGCGGAAACAGCATGGCCGTGACGGCCAGAAGGATCATTTGATCCCGCTTGGAGTGCTTCCAGATGAAGCGAAAAAGCGATCGTTCTATGGGACCGTCCCCCGATCCGTTTCGCCAGCCCCGTAAACGCGGGCGGTCTTCTTTCGAAATGCAGCCAAAGGGTAGCTTGCGATCCGCGACCGAGGCAATTGCCTTGTGCAGGAAAAACTTGCCGAAAACGACCTTTGTGTGAACCAGTTCATTTGCGCGCGCTTCGCCTTGCCCCTAGTCTGGTTCCGAAAAAGTTAACGGAGGACCAATTTGTCCGTTTCAATCGGCTCTGTCCTGTTGCTGATCTGTCTGCTCCAGATCAAGCACATGTTCGCCGATTACTTCCTTCAGACGCCCAGGATGCTGTCCGGGCGCGGGGAGTATTGGCACATGGGCCGCGCACAGCATGCGGGCGTTCATGCCGTGGGCTCGGCCATCGTGCTTTTGGGGTTCGGCACGCCCTTCGGGCTGCTGCTTGCCATCGTGCTTGCCGAATGGGTCGTGCATTTCAACATCGACTTCTGGAAGGCCAGCTACTCGCAGAAAAAGGATCTGACCCCCGACCAGGCGGCGTTCTGGCGCGCGGCGGGGTTCGACCAGTGCCTGCATCACCTGACCTATATCGCTATGGTCTGGGCCTGGGTCGCCTTCACCGGCTGACGGGTCACTCGGCCGACAAGGCGTGGGACGTGGCGGAGCGCCTGACCGCGAAGGCCGGCACAGGCTCGGCATAGCCCTTGAGTACGATCGGCTCGAGCGGATCGAAGGCGATGTCGTTGCCTTGCACCGCGTCGCGCGTGGCGAGGTCGACCAGTGCCTGGTCCGGTGCGGCCTTGGAACACAGCCGTGCCGCACGGTTCACGGTCGAGCCCAGAACGGTAAAGTCCATTCGGGCATGGGCGCCCATCGCGCCCATCACCACCTCGCCCGAGGCCACGCCGATCCCCAGGTGCAGCTCGTGTTCCGGATGCGCTTCCAGCAAGCGCGCCATGGCTTCGGTGATCCCCACGGCGCATGCGGTGGCGCGCGCCTCCATCTGTTCGCCCTCGAACACGGCGACCAGAGCATCCCCGATGAACTTGTCGATATCGCCGCCATGGTCCTGCACGATGTCGGATTGCACGTCGAAATACTGGTTCAGTACCTCGATCACGGTTTCCGGCGGCACCCTTTCCGAAAATTCGGTGTAGCCGCGGATGTCCGTGAAGATTACAGATACCCGTCTGCGCTCTCCCCCCCGGGTCATCCCCGCCTCCTCGGCCCGCTGGATGGCCGAGACGGTCCCCGCCGAGACGAATTTCATCAGTTCGACGCGCTCACCCAGGTGGGCGATCATGTGATTGATCCGGCGCGCGAGATCGCCGATCTCATCGCGTGCGCGCACATCCTCGACACGGACAGAGAAATTGCCCTCGCCGACCTTCTCGGCAACCTGCCCGATCTGAAGGATCGGACGGGTCAGCCGGCGCGAGAAGGCCAGAGCGCCCAGCGCCGCGACGGCAAATCCGATGAGACCGATGATCAGGATCCGGCCGGTGATCGCGTTGACCACGGCATAGGCGTTCTGCTCGCTCAGTTCGGTGATGACCGCCCATTGGAACCAGTCGGGAAAGGCATAGGCCCCCAGCATCGCCGTGCCGTCTGGCCGGGCGTATGTTTCCAGCGCGTCGGCGCGGGCACCGGCCACGATCAGTGGCATGGTCGAAGCCACGATCTTGCGCTGTGCCAGCTGTTCGGGCGAACCGGCAAGAACGGTGCGCCCCGACTGATCCACGACGGTGATTTCCCCGCGTTGTGCAAAGGGGTGGCGGCGCACCATCTCTCCCAGAGGGGCCAGGTCGATCTTGGCGGCCATGGTGACCTGTCGCCCTGCGATCCGTGTTTCGAGCGGCAGTGCAAGCGTGGCCAGCCAATCGCCGGTTGCCTCTACCCGCGACACGACGGGACGACCGAACTGGCCCGTGCCCGCAATGGCGTCGATCAGGGCCGCGTCGGTCGACAAGGTCGCGACGGGATCGCGCCCTGCCTGCGCCAGGCGCGTGGCGAAATCCTCGTTGGTCACGAGAATCGGCAGGTCCGAGCCTTCGACGGAGAGTTGCAGCGCCACCACCTGCGGCAGTTCCTGCAAGCCCAGCGTCAGCAACGAGACCTTTTGCGGCACGCCCAGGTCAGTGCTGTCGACACCGTTGCGGATGACCATCAGCGGGGTCAGCCAACGCCCCTCGAACGTATTGTCGAAGGACGTGCGCAATTCGGCGGCAACCGTGGTCAGATCCTCGTTGGCCGCGCTCTTCAGCTCATCCCGCGTCAATCGAGTCAGGTTTTGCCCCACCAGCGCCAGAGGGCCTATGGCGAGGATCACCGCGAAGGCGAAGAACTTGAGGCGCAGCGGGAATCTCATCGCGCCTGAGGGTAACGGATATTCGCCATTGCGTCGCGGAAATTCGCCAAGGCCCATCTGACCGCCAGAAGGCGCGCGCGCCGCCGAAGGCGGCCGGGCCCAACCGCAGAAGCGGCGCCGCAAGGCGCCGTGCCGCAGGGCGGGAGCCCGCCGCTACTGTCGCGGGATGGCCGTGACCAGCGCGCTGTCAGTCGCGATCCCGCAGGCGAGGCCCGTGGCATCCTGCGCGCGAAGGGTCACCGTGTAGGTTCCCGGATCGGCATAGCCGTGACGCACGACGGCGCCCGCCGCCTCGGCCCCGTCGCCAAAAGCCCAGCTGACCCGGACCCCCTGCCCGTCGGGATCGGAGGTGTCGCTGGCGTCGAACCGGAGAATGTCATGCGCCGCGCCGGTCATGACCTTGCGATCCGGCCCGGCATCGACCAAGGGCGGTGCGTTGACCAGAACGCGCGCGTCATCCGTGCCGATGTCGCACCCCTGCGCGCCGCTGTCATCGCGAACGCGCAGGCGAACCCGCAGGTCGGTCGGCGAGTCGAAGATGCGTTCGACCCGCGCACCGGTCAAGATGACACCGTCGCTGAACTCCCAGCTCCATTCGCGCAGGTCGCCATCGAGATCGCCCGAGGCGCCCGCGTCGAATACGACGACCTCTCCCGGGCAGACAACGCGGTCGGGTCCGGCAAGGGCAGTCGGCGGGGCGTTCACCCGCACATATGTTTCCTCGGCCCGGCGGCTGCTCAGCAGGCCCTGACCGTCATCCATAACGACCTGAACCGGGTAAAGCCCCGGCCGGTCGAACGCGTGAGAAACCTCTGCCCCCTCGGCGGTGGATCCGTCCCCAAAGGACCACGAGACCGCGACATTGCCATCCGCCGCCGCCGACCACGGCAGGGACTGGCCCGGGCAGACCGCGCCGCTTTCGGCAAGCCCGGCCACCGGGGCCGGGGTTACGCGGATCTCGCGGGTCATGTCCGCGACAGAGTTGCCGACGCCCGCATCGTCGGTAACGCGCAGCATCACGGTGTAGGTGCCCGGTTGCGTGTAGCGATGCGTCGTTTGCACCTCGTTCCCGGTGGCTCCGTCGCCGAATTCCCAGTCAAAGCGCAGGATGGCACCGTCGGAATCGCTGGTCTCGCGCCCGTCGAACCGAACGACCTGTCCGACGGCGACCTCGTCCGGGATGTCCATTTCGGGCTGCGGGGCCGCGTTGACGACGACCTTGCGACGCACCTCAAGTGCGCTGCACCCTCGGGTGCCGCCGGTCAGGTCGGTGGACAGCGTCACGAAATACTCGCCAGGTTCTTCGAAGACATGGGCTACATCCTGCCCTTCGGCCGTACCGCCGTCGGAAAAGCTCCACCGGAACCCCGTCGCTTCGGCCCCGCCCAGCTGTGTCAGACCGGCGGAAAACGTGGCCTCCATCCCGGCTGCTGCGCGGTCCGACCCGAGGATGGCCAGTTCGGGCGCCGCGATCACCGTGTATTTCGCGGTGTCGCTGTCGAGCGGGCTACAGGCCCCGATCGCGTCCCCGGTGATGGTGAGCGTCACGGTGTAATCCCCCGGACGCTTGAAGACGTGAACGGGCGTGTCACCGCTGGCGCCGTTACCGTCCCCAAAGGTCCAGGCAAAAGCGTTCACCGCGCCATCCGCATCGGTCGAGGCAGACCCGTCGAAGCGAATGCGCTGATTGGAGCAGACCACGCGGTCCGGTCCGGCATCGGCGATCGGCCCCTCGCGGACAAGGGCGGCGATCCGGTCGAGCGCCGTTCCATAGTCGCTGCCGGTTTCGTTGCGGATGCGCAGCGTCACAGGGTAGACGCCCGGTCGCTCATAGGTCTTTGACGGGTTGATGAGATCGGAACCGGTTCCGTCGCCGAAATCCCATTCATAGGCAAGAAGACCGCCATCGGGATCGAAGCTGCCGGAGGCATCGAACAGGATCGCCTCGCCCGAGCAGGTTTCGCGATTGCCCCCTGCATCGGCCACGGGCCGGGCAAGGATCGTCACCGTGGTCGCATCGATGGCACGGGCGTTGGACAGGCCGGTCCCGTCATCGACGCGCAAGGTCACGGGAAAGATGCCCGAGCGCGGATAGACATGGGTGACTTCGCGCCCCATGACAGGGTCCGATCCATCACCGAAATCCCAAGTGTAGATCAAGGCATCCCCATCCGCGTCAGACGAACCGGAGCCGTCGAACGAGACATAAAGGCTATCGGTTTCGAGGGCCGGACCGGCCTCGGCCACAGGAGCATGGTTGACCCGGATCGTCACATCGTCGGTGGCCGTGCTGTTGGCCACGCCAGCATCGTCGGCGACGACAAGTTGCGCGGACCAGACGCCCGGCGTCGGATAGGCACGTTCGACGGTACGCGCCTCGAGCGCGCCGCCAAGGTCGTCGAACTCCCAGCGAAAAGCCGCGACCCGCCCATCGGGATCGAAACTCTGCCCTGCGTCGAGGGTCACCGTATCACCCGGAGCGATCAGCCGGTCCGCGCCCGCAATCGCCACGGGCGGAGCGTTGACGGTGATAAGCACCTCGGCTTCGTCCTCGGCCGGATCGGCGCTGAAATCGTCTCGGACCCGCAGCCTGACCCGGTGCAACCCGGGCTCCGCGATGCTGTGGGCCGCCCGCAGGCCTGGCGCGCTTTGCCCGTTCGGGAATGTCCAGAAATACTCCGTCACCTCGCCGTCGGGATCAATCGAGGCGCGGCCCGACACGATGAACTCGTCGCCCGGTGCCACGGTCTGCGGCGGTCCTGCATCTGCGATCGGGGCGGCATTGACCGTGACCTTCATCGTGTCGCGATCGGTATTGAGCGGTGCGCCACTGTCGTCGCGTACGACAAGCGCCACCTCGTACGTGCCGGGGCGGCGATAAGCATGGGTCACGCTTTGTCCTGACGCCGTGGCGCCGTCGCCGAAACTCCAGGTCCATTCGGTTACGCTCCCATCCGGATCGACCGATCCGCCGCCATCGAAACGGATTTCGGACGCGGTGACGAACTGATCGGGCCCTGCCTCGGCGACCGGGGCGGCATCGACCCGGACAACCCTTGTGGCCGACTGGATGGCCGAGGCGGTGCCGCTGTCATCCTCGACCGTAAGGGTCACGGTATAGTCGCCCGGTCGCGTCCACGCGTAATCGACCAACGGCCCCTCGCCCACCGCGCCATCGCCGAAATCCCAGATGTAGGACAGGATCTGCCCGTCGCGATCCACCGTTGCGGACCCGTCGAGGAGCGCGACCTCGGAGACCGATACCGGTCGGGCGGGAATGGTGAAACTCGGCTCGGGCGGGTCGTTCACCTCGACCAGCATCCCGTCCGTCGCGCTGTTATTGGTCACGCCGCTGCCATCCATCACGGTCAACAGCACGCGGTAGGCGCCGGATTGCCGGTAACGGTGGGTGACGGTGGCCCCCTCCAGCACCGTGCCATCGCCCATGTCCCAGCGATATCTGTCGATCAGCCCATCGACATCGTAGCTTGCCGCGGCCGAAACGGTGACCGCCTGTCCGACAACGGCAGTCTGATCCGTGCCGGCCTCGGCCACCGGGGGGAAATTCACGACAACCCGACGAACAGCCGTGCCAAAGTCGCAGGGGTGATCGCTGTCATCCTCGACACGCAGCACTGCACGGTACTGGCCGGGTTGAGCATAGACGTGGCTGGCTTGGGCTCCTTCGGCCCGCGCGCCGTCTCCGAAGGACCATTTGTACCGCGTGATAGGGCTGTCCGAGGCCTGCGACGCCGCGCCGTCGAACGCAACAGGCTGGCCCGGCGCGACCACGATATCCGACCCCGCAACGGCGACCGGTGCATTGCGCACATGCACCGGGATGTCGATTGCATCGCCACGGCCAGGCCGGCTGCCCGGTTCGAGGATCTCCAGCCGAGCGGCGTAGCGTCCCGGCTCGGCATAGCGATGCGCGATCACCGGCTCTGACGACGTGTTGCCATCGCCGAAACGCCACAGGTAGGCTAGCGGCGTCAGCCCGGAGGAGGCGCTCGCGTCGAAGGCGACAGAGCGGCAATCCGCAAGCGGCCGCCCGGTGCCCACCGCAATGGGACGTGGCGGAACCGGAGAGCGCATGGGCGGCATGTTCAGTGGGACGGGCTGCCCCGCGCCATCGAAGACAGCCAGTGTCACGTCGTTGGGCGTCTCGAAACCTCCCTGCAGGCTGATGGCGAGGTTCGTCTCGTCCGTCTCGACGATATCCGAGGCCCAGATATCCTGGCCCGAGATGCGAAGCGGCATATCCGCAAAATCGGTGACAATTGCCAGATCGCCATTGGCGCCATCGAAACTCTGCACCGTGTAGGGGCCGGGGGTTTCTGGCGTGAACCAGACCTGCGTCGCCGACCGGTTCGCCGACCAGCGCACGGTCGGACGATAGGAGAACATCTCCAGCTCTTCGGGTTTGCGGTCACGTTCACGGGCGAGGCTGACACCAAGCGAATAGCCGTTGCCATCATTGCCGCGCGAGCCTTGTACATCGATGCGGAACCAGGCGCGATCGCCGATCACCTCACCCTGGCGGGCACGAACGGCCGTCAGCACGACCCAGCGGCCATTGCTTTCGGGGTCCGAGCCCCATGTTTTTTCTTCGAGGATTTCGCCGGGCTCCGTCACCGGATCGTTGGGCACAAGCCGCGGCTCGCGCGCGCCATCCTCGACCGGTTGCGGGCGGTCGGCCGCAGAAAAGGCTCCGGCGCCGCCAAACAGGCGAAAGGTCGTTTCGCTATCTGCGGGACCGCCATAGGTGAAATCGCCTGCACCGCGCGTTTCGGGATCGAAAAGGCGAACATAGACGCGGTCGCGCAGATCGGCCGGGACGGAAAAGAACACCTGCTCGCGCCGGTCTGTGTCTCCCTCGCGGCTGGGTGCCTGCGGGCCATAGACGACGAGCATGCCCTCGGCTGCCGTACCTCCCTGCTGGGCAGCCCCCGTGCCGCCGAGCGCAGCCAGCCCCAGAGCCAGCGTTGCCGCTGTCCACTTGCCTACCGAGCGCATCCGTCATACCTCCGTTGCCTTCCGGTGCCCCCAGCCGGCATCACTCATTCAAACGCGGCATTGCCCGCGTAGTCCTCGATCATCACTTCGATCAGTTCCAACGCGCCGGGTTCGGCCGGCAACACGGCGCGGCACAGGCCCGAGCCCGCATCGCAGCGCAGGAAACCTTCGACTTCGGCCCCGCCCACGGTGAGCAGGAAGGGCTGCGCCTGCCGCAGGCCCGAAGCGTCGCGTGCCTCGACCTCCAGCCGGATCGGACCGGCATCCCCCTTGGGCCTGCTCAAATCCACGCGCAGGATCTCGGGCGGGTCGATGTCATAGAGCGTCGACAGCGTTACGGCGCCGACGTTGCCGACCGCATCCGTCGCGATCAGTTCAAACACGTTCTGCCCCGGTTTCAGGGTCACCGACAGATCGAACCGTTCATCTTCCAACGCAACCGGTGTGCCGTTCAAAGACAGGCGCACTGCGCCGGGGACGTTGCCGGAAAGGGTCAGGTCGTTCTCGGCCGTCGCGCGCGGCGGCGGCAGATCCAGTAGAACCTCGGGCGCGATGCTGTCGCGCAGGGCGGCAAAGCCAAGTTGCCCCTCGACCGAGCCGTCGGGCGCGAGGATCTCGATCCTGTATGCCCGCTCCGCCTCGTCGACAGGCACCGTGAAGCTGATCGACCCGCCGGTTTCCACCTTGGTCGAAACAACCTCGGCCCCGCTGCCATCCCGGACCACCACCGGGGCACCGGCGAGTGCGGTGCTGCTGGCGCTTACCGAGAGTTGGTCGGAGCGCGTGGCAAGCGCCGCGCCCGCGCGCGGGATGTCGTCCGACAGCGCGATCGCGATATCGGCTGCGGGCCGGTACACCACTGTTTGCACGCGCCGTGTGACATTGCCCGCCGGATCGGTCGCAACGACTGCAATCGTGTTCTCACCCGGCTGCAACTCGACCTCGCTGACAAACGACCCATCAGCCCCGGCGCTCAACGACCTGCCATTCAGGATGAGCGTCACGTCAAGCTCGGTTGCGCCCAGAACCTCGACCATCGGCGCGGCAAGAACGGCGCCGGATGCGGGCGACAGCACGGTCAGGAAGGGCGGCGTGTCGTCCAGCCGCAGGGTGAAGTCCTGCGCGGTGCTCCACTCTCCGGGCAAACCCAACCGATCCAGGGCAGCCACGCGCCAATGGTATCGCGCAGGCGGCAGATCCACGGCAAAGCCGGTTTCACGGATCCCCCATTCCGAAACCTGCATCTGGTTGAAGCCGGGATCGAGCGCGACTTCGAGCCAATATCCCTCGGCCCCGTCGAATTGCTGCCATTCAAGGGGCGCGGTCCCTGTGTAGATGATCTCTCCCACCTCGGGCGCGGTGAGCAAGACGCTGTCGAGCACTTGCGCCCGCTGCGCCCCGGTGGCATCGATTACCAGCCCTTCGTTGGCACCGACGGCGATGGTCCGGCCATCCTTTTCGATAGCCAGTTCGGGCTGGTCGTAATTGACGAATTTCGCGCTGCCGCCTTCGTTCTTGATCCAGAAATCGGCGGAGTTCGTGGTCGTCTCGATCCCCGGCACATCGATCTCGAACGTGGCCTTTTCGGAAAGCTGGTTGAGCAGCGCGTAGAAGTCGCCATTGGCAAGCGACACCTTGGTGACCTCATGCCCGGTCAGCGGGTCCGAGCGCATGCGTTGGATCGTGGCGTTCGAATTCGGGTTGAGCCGCAACCGGCTGAGATCGCGAAAGGTGATCTGCGTGGTGCTGGCAGAGAGGGTGCGCACGCGCTCGAATTCGACAAGGATGTCGTTCAGTTCGCGGTCCGACCATGCCGGCTCTACCGGTGCGCGGCCTTCGACGGCACCCTGCACGTCCGAGACGACCGCCTCGGCCGACCGGTCGCGTTGAGCGATCGCGATGTCGAGCGCATCGCGCGCGTAATCCGTGGCGACTCCGGCGAAAGAGACGACCTCGCGCCACTCGCCCTTTTCCCGTTCGGTGATCGCCTGATCGCGATTGGCAATGGCGTTGCCGATCTCTTCGGGCGCAAAGATGCGCGCGCCCTCGGCATTGGCGGCCTGTATCGCCCGAAGCGAGGTCAGCAGCGCCTCGTCGGCGGCAAAGACCTGCTTGACCGGCATCCGCAGCTCCGTTCCCGGCCGCAGCTCGGCTGGCGAGGCGATACCGTTCAAGGCAAGAACCGCTGGCCACAGATCAGGATCGCGCAAATGCTGCCCGACCACGCCCCTGATCGTGTCCGTTTCGCTGAAACGCACAATTTCGAGCGGTGCGTCCATCGGGTCGGTTTCGGCAGTGAGCGCCGCAGCACAGAACACAAGCGCAGTGGCCCCCGCCAACCTGCGCAGTAAGGGACCAAGGACCGGTCTGGCCGATATCGGTGATCTGTTCCTTTCCATAATGGCGTCAGTCCCAAAGGGCAGCATTAACCATGCTTCACGCCAGCCCCCGCCCCCTCAAGCGATTTGGCCGATCCGGCCTCACGCAGACAAAATAACTGCCGTAAGGTTATGCCATTTTGGCAAAATCACCAAATCCGTTCACGATCTGGAAACAGTGCGCCGTCACAGTGACACCGGGCGATTCCGTTTGACCGTGCGCAGCACGACATTCGTCTGGGCGCTTGCGACCGCTGGCAAGCGGAACAGGAACCCTTCGAGGAACTGGTTGTAAGCTGCCAGGTCAGCGCACAAGACGCGCAGGTGGTAATCGGATTGCCCGGTCGTGGCATAGCATTCCTGCACTTCGGGGCTGCGCTCCACTGCCCGGATGAACTCGACGATGCGGTCGGGGTCGTGACGCGTCAGGTGGACATGCACGATCGCTTCGAACCCAAGGCCCATTTCGGACGGGTTCACCACGGCCCCGTAGCGTTCGATGACACCAGCGTCTTCGAGTGCGCGCACCCGACGCCACAACGCGGACGGAGACATGCCGACCAGATCGGCGAGGTCAGCGTTCGAAATCCGGCTGTCCTCCTGCAATCGGGTCAGGATTCTGCGGTCACGGTCATCAAGCTGCATCTGGAAACTCTGTTCGCAATCGAAGTGAATACCGGATCATCTATCCGCGCGACAGCAATCAAGCAAGAAGACTGGAAAGATTTTCCATGCGTTCCGGTCCATCTTGCCCTGATGGGAACCAGCCAGAGGATTCGCGCCATGACCGCCCATGATACCGACTTCCGCACGTACCAGCTCGAGGACCGCTACACGCTGACCGAGGGGCGGGTCTTTCTGACCGGCACGCAGGCGCTGGTCCGGATCATGATGGACCAGGCGCGGCGCGACCGCGATGCCGGGCTGAACACCGCGGGTTTCGTCTCGGGCTATCGCGGCTCGCCTCTGGGCGGGCTCGACCTGGAGATGTGGCGCGCCAAGGACCGCCTGGCCGAAGAT
Source organism: Lutimaribacter marinistellae (assembly GCF_042648365.1). Taxonomy (NCBI): domain Bacteria; kingdom Pseudomonadati; phylum Pseudomonadota; class Alphaproteobacteria; order Rhodobacterales; family Roseobacteraceae; genus Lutimaribacter; species Lutimaribacter marinistellae. Next base: position 591,840 of record NZ_JBHRXI010000010.1, read on the forward strand.
TGTATCAAGTTCATGCCAGCCGTGAACGAGGACCTTGGCGCCACGGCCGTTCTGGGCGCGCAGCAGGCGGTTCTGGATTCGGCCTGCGAGGTCGAGGGCGTGTTTTCCATGTGGTACGGTAAGGGGCCGGGCGTGGATCGGTCTGGCGATGCGCTGAAACACGGCAACGCCTATGGCTCCTCCCCCAAGGGCGGCGTCCTTGTCGTGGCGGGCGACGATCACGGCTGCGTCTCATCTTCGATGCCGCACCAGTCCGACGTGGCTTTCATGTCGTGGTTCATGCCGACTCTGAACCCCGCCTCGGTCGAGGAATATCTTGAATTCGGCGAATACGGTCTGGCTCTGTCGCGCTATTCCGGCACCTGGGTCGGGTTCAAGGCGATCTCGGAAACCGTGGAAAGCGGCCGCTCGGTGGAACTGCATCCGGATCGCCAGTTCGAGCTGCCAGAGATCGAACTGCCCGCAGGCGGACTGCATGTGCGCCGCGCCGACCTGCCCTCGCCCGAGATCGAAACGCGCATCCAGCACAAGCTGCGCGCCGTTCGCGCCTTTGCCGAGGCGAACCCGATCGACCGGCGGATCTATGATATCGAGAATGCACGCTTCGGCTTCGTCACCACCGGCAAGGGGCATCTGGACCTGATGGAGGCGCTGCGACTGCTGGGGCTGGACGAAGACGCCTGCCGTCGCCTTGGCATCGACATCTACAAGGTCGGCATGGTTTGGCCCCTCGCCCGCCGTAACGCGCTGCGCTTTGTGAAGGGCAAGCAGGAGGTGCTGGTGGTCGAGGAAAAGCGCGGCATCATCGAAAGCCAGTTCAAGGAGTATTTCTATGACTGGCCCGGCGACAAACCTCACCAGATGGTCGGCAAGTACGATGCACAGGGTGAGCCGCTCATCCCCTGGACAGGTGAGTTGAGCCCGCTGATGCTGGCCCCGATCGTAGCCGCGCGCCTCGACGCGCTTTTCCCCGAGGAAAACCTGCCTGCCAAGGCCAAGGCGCTGGTCGATCAGCCGCCACAAATCATCAACGTATCCGGCGCGACGCGCACGCCTTACTTCTGCTCCGGCTGCCCGCATAACAGCTCGACCAAGCTGCCTGAAGGCTCGCGCGCCAACAGCGGGATCGGCTGCCACGTCATGGCAAGCTGGATGAACCGCGACACCGACGGCTATGCCCAGATGGGCGGCGAAGGTGTGCCGCATGTCGTCTCTTCCATGTTCACGGGCGGCAAGCACGTGTTCCAGAACCTTGGCGAGGGGACATGGTACCACTCGGGCTCTCTGGCGATCCGTCAGGCGGTCGCGGCAGGCACCAACATCACCTACAAGATCCTCTATAACGACGCGGTCGCCATGACCGGTGGTCAGCCGGTGGACGGCCCGGTCAGCGTGTCGGGCATCGCCCAGACCTGCCGGGCCGAAGGAGTGGAGCGCATCGCGCTGGTCTCGGATGACATCTCCAAGTTCGAAAAGGCCGACTTCCCGGCCGGGACCAGTTTCCACGACCGGTCCGACCTGATGCCGCTTCAGCGCGAGCTGCGCGAGATCGAGGGTGTCTCGGTCCTGATCTACGAACAGACCTGCGCCACCGAAAAACGTCGCCGCCGCAAGCGGGGCACGATGGAAGATCCGCCGAAATTCGCCTATATCAACGATCTGGTTTGCGAAGGCTGCGGCGATTGTTCGGTCGAGTCGAACTGCCTGAGCGTCGAGCCGAAGGAAACCCCCTTAGGTCGCAAGCGCAAGATCAACCTTTCGAGCTGCAACAAGGACTTCTCGTGCCTGAACGGGTTCTGCCCGTCTTTCGTCACGGTCGAGGGCGCGACGCGGCGCAAGCGCGAGATAAAGCTGGACCTCGCCCAGATCGAAGAGGGTCTGCCCGCGCCAACCCTGCCCGATCTGGCCGAGCCGTTCGACCTGCTGGTCACGGGCGTCGGCGGGACCGGGGTCGTCACCGTGGGTGCGCTGATCACAATGGCCGCGCACCTTGAGGGCAAGGGCTCCTCGGTGCTGGACTTCACCGGCTTCGCGCAGAAATTCGGCACCGTTCTCAGCTACATCCGGCTGTCCGACCGGCCCGATACGCTCAACCAGGTGCGCATCGACCAATCCGCCGCCGATGCGGTGATCGGTTGCGACATGGTGGTCAGCTCTGCACCCAAGGCCTCGGCCCATTACCGTCCCGGAACGCGGGTGGTGCTGAACCGCGCCGAAATGCCGACCGGCGATCTGGCCCTGCGCCGTGACGCCCAGTTGAAGATCGACACACGGGAGGAGGCCGTAAGCGCCGTCGTCGGGGCCGACAACGTCAGCGGATTCGACGCCAATGCCGCAGCCGAAAAGCTGATGGGCGATGGCGTCTTTGCCAATGTCATGATGTTGGGCTACGCGTGGCAGAAGGGGCTTGTTCCAGTGTCCCACGCGGCTCTCGGTCAGGCGATCCTGCTCAACGGTGTGGCGGTCGAAAAGAACCGGCTGGCCTTTGCGGTGGGGCGCGCGATGGCCACCGATCCCGCGCGCCTCGATGGCTATGATGATCCTCAGCCCCAGGTAGAGACCTTTGAACAGATGGTCGCCCGGCGCGCGGCCTTTCTAGAAGAGTACCAGAACGCGGCCTATGCCAAACGATACACCGCCCGGTTGGAGAAATTCCGCTCCGACATGCCCGGCGCCAGCGACGAGATGCTGCGCGCAGCGGCGCGTAACCTGTTCAAGCTGATGGCCTACAAGGATGAGTTCGAGGTGGCCCGGCTGATGACGCGCGACAGCTTCGCACAGGAACTGGCCGAGACTTTCGACGGGGATTTCAAGGTCAAGTACCACATGGCGCCCCCCCTTCTGAACTGGAAGACCGATGCGCGCGGCCGACCGGCCAAACGCGAATTCGGGGCCTGGATGGGGTCCGCGCTGGGTGTACTGGCAAAGATGAAAAGCCTGCGCGGCACGCCGTTCAATCCCTTCGGCTACCATGCCGAGGCCCGTGAACACCGTGACCTGATCAAGCTCTACGACACGATCCTGACCAGGGTGCCCTCCTGCGCGGATGCCGAAACGGTGATGGAATTGCTGAACGCCCCGGACGAGATCCGCGGCTATGGCCCGGTCCGTGCGGCGGCCGCGCACAAGGTCAAGGCGCGGGTGCAGGAGGTGTTGGGCTGAAGCGGCTTGCCGCGTCCTGCCGGCAATGGATAGGGTAGCGCGGCGAAACAGGGATTGGAGACTTGGATGGAGATCCGCGAAACCCGAGCCGTCGACAGGACCAAGCTGCTAGCGCTCTATCCCAAGGCGTTTCCCGAGGAGGACCTGACAGCGGTCGTGGCCGCGCTACTCGATAGGGAGGACGTCCTGTCGCTCACCGCGGTCGCGGGTGATCCCATCGGGCATGTGGCCTTCACCCGGTGTGGACCGGACCGCTCGGGCGCCTTGCTCGGACCACTCGCCGTTTCACCCGATAATCAGGCGGCAGGCATCGGAACGGCGCTAGTGCGGGCAGGGTTCGACAGGTTGACGGAAGGCGGCGTTCACCAGGTCTTCGTCCTCGGCGACCCGAGCTATTACCAGCGCTTCGGGTTCGAGGCCGAGCACTCGGTCGAACCGCCCTATGCTCTGCCCGCCGAATGGGACGGAGCATGGCAGTCCGTCTCCCTGGCCGGTCGCGCGCCGCTGCCCGCCGGGCCGCTGAGTTTGCCGGCCCCCTGGATGGACCGCAGCCTCTGGGCGCCCTGAGAAAAAGCCACTGCGCCTTCAAGCGCCGCGGCCCGCCCCTTCCTCTTGCCCAAAATATCCCGGAGCGCGAGGCAGAGCCTCGCACAATCCCGGACGGCAATCATCCAAGAACCGAAAAGCTGCTTTCCTCGTTGATGGGTCGCTTGCGAGAGTAGAAACCGACGTCGATGCTGCGCCCGATATAGGGCAGTTCAAACTGTAGCGGCGCCTGATCATGGTCGTTGCCCGCTTCGCAATACTCGACCAGCGCCGCCATCATCTTGCCTGCGATGGGCGCATTCTTGTACTGGTTCCCGCTGGTTCCGCAGGCCATGTAGAACCCGCCGAGCGAGGACTTGTCGTAGATCGGAATCCAGTCCGTCGAGGCATCATAAAGGTCAACCACGCCGCGCGTCTTGGACGGGATTCCCAGCGACGGAACACGTTGGGCATAGCGCATGGCCTGCGTCGTCCACTGATCGGTGAAATCACGATTGTAGTCAGTGTCGTTCTCGACCCAGTGATGCGTGTCGCATTCGGGGTCTTCCGACCCGATCAGGATGTGATTGCCATGCTCGGGGCGCACGTAGCAGGCAATATCACTGTCCGAAACGATGGTGCCCTGTGTCTCGAAATCGAAACCTTCGGGGCTGGGCACATGCACCACCTCCTGTCGCAGCGGGCGGGTTTCGATGGTCATGTCATCGGTTACACCGGCCATGCGGTTGATGATCGAGGAGCCGGGACCGGCCACGTTGATGACCACGTCCGACAGGATCTCTTCGCCATCGGCGAGCCGCACGCCTTTGACGCGACCGCCCTCCTGCACAATCTCTACCACCTCGGCGCGCGTGCGGACCTCGGCGCCATGTCGTTTCGCGGCTTCGAGCAGGTTCTGCGCAGACAGCGCCGGGTCTGTGACATACCCGCCATTGGGCCAGAACACCGCGCCGCCCATCTTGCTCCCGTTCGGCTTGCCAAACTCGGGATCATCCATGCGCCTGGCCGGGGCAAAGCTGTCCAGCGAATAGATCGGCATCTTCTCCTGCACCTGTTCGGCGGTCAGTTCCTCGAACGGGCAGCCGAGTTCGGCGGAGTATTTCATGTGTTTTTCGAGATGGCCGTTGGCATCGGTCTTCATGACCAAGCAGCCGACCTCGCGGAACTGGGCAAGGTCCGCCTCGGCGGGCAGACCAAGGTATTCGGCCCAGTCACGCCAGTAATGATAGCCTTCCCACGCAAAGGCCGTGCCGGGATAAGTGGAATAATGCATCCGGATGATGGCACAGGATCCCGCCGTTGACCCGTGCCCGGCCTGTGTATTGCGATCCAGAGAGAGTGTCCTGATCCCTTTCTTGGCCATTTCGAATGCGATGGCCGCACCGATCACGCCCGTTCCGATGATGATGGCGTCGGGTTTGGTCATGCTCTGTCTCCTTGTGAATGGGCGCGCGCATAGGCGGCGAAATCCTCGATCTCATGCGGCTGTCCGGGGACTCCGGTGAAAACGAGAAGGTAGTGCGGCACCAAGGCCAGCCGGGTCTCCATCGGCTCCCCTAACTGCGCAAGATCGTACCCGATCTGCATGTAATAGAGCGCCCGCGCGCGGGCCTCGGCCTCTGTTTCGGTGCAGCCATATCGCGCGAACATGGCGGTGAACGCCGCCAGCCTGCGCGTATCGGACTGGTCGAGCATCCGGCGCACCTTACCCGATCGCCGCGCCCAGTCGCGCACCGCGAAATCGAGGGCGGTATCGAATAGCTCGGGGTTCACCACGCAGCGATAGACGTTGAGCACGGCCTGAGTGATCGTCTCGGCCGGTGCTTCGGCCTGCGCGACCATTGCGGCGGTATTGGTGGCTTGCCAGCGGTCGAGCAGCGCATCCAGAAGGTCCTGCCGGGACTTGAAGTACCAGTAGAAGGACGAGCGCGAGACCCCCATGCGTTCGGCCAGGTTCATCACCTTGACGTGCTCGACCCCGTCCGAGACCAGCGCATCCATCGCAACGTTGAGCCAGTCGTCGCGCGTGACCTTGATGTTGCCGACCAGCGGTTCGGCCTCGGGATTGTCTCGATGCAGGATGGGACCGGTCATGTCAGCTTTCGGGATTGGCACCGCCTTCGGCCGTGCGGCGGGCGACGAACTGCTCCAACGCGCTAAGGCGGTCGGAATCCGTTGCGGGCGGCTGGAATTCGGCCAGCTTGCGTTTCCAGATCCCGGTGGCACGGGTGGACGCGTCGATGCCGCCCCGCTCGGTCCAGGTGCCGAAATTCGACCAATCGCCAACCAACGGTTCATAGAACTGGGTCTGGTAGCGGTCCATCGTGTGCTGAGCACCAAAGAAGTGCCCCATCGGCGCAACGTCCCGGATGGCGTCGAGGGCGATATCGCCTTCGGTGGCGGGGGTGCCTGCGCAAAGCTCGGCCACCATCTGCAGCACTTCAAGATCGGTGATCATCTTTTCATAGGAGATCGACAGACCGCCCTCGATCCAGCCCGCGGAATGAATGGTGATCGTCGCCCCGGCCAACAGGCAGCCCCAAAGCGCGAATTGCGATTCGTTGGCGGCCTGTGCATCGGCGATATTCGCGGCACTTCCCCCCGCGCAACGCCAGGGAAGGCCGATCTTGCGCGCAAGCTGACCCGCGACGAGCGAGGCCGAGAAATGCTCGGGCGTGCCGAAGGCGGGCGCGCCGGATTTCATGTCAACGTTCGAGGTGAACGTGCCATAGCAAACCGGCGCGCCCGGATTGACCAGCTGGGTCAGCGTGATCGCGGCCAGCGCCTCGGCATGGGAAAGGGTAATGGCACCCGCAACCGTTACCGGTGCCATCGCGCCCATCAGGGTAAAAGGCGTGACGATCGAGGGCTGTCCGTTGCGGGCGAAATCGATGAGCCCCTGCGCCATCGGCAGGTCGATGGTGCGCGGAGAATTGGTGTTGATGATCGTGTAGCACCAGGGCTGCGCGCGAAACTCCGCGTCTGTGAGGCCACGGAAATCGCGGATCATCTCGAACCCGTCCATGACCTGCGGTGTGCCGCGGGAATAGAGGAACGGCACCTTGTCGGATTGAGTCAGCTGGATCTCGGTCATCGCAAGATGACGCAGGTTCATTGCAACGTCCTGCGCCTCGACCAGTGGCGGGACCATGTGGAGCACGTCGAAACTCTGCGTAAGTTGCACGAGCTCGCGAAAGTCACGCAACGTGCCGGGACGACGCCCCCGGTCAAGGTCGGTGGCATGCGGGCAGCCTGCGCCGGGCTGGAACACGATCCGGCCAAGCTCCAGAGTGATGTCCCGATGCGGCGCACCACCCTTGACCGTGATCGATCGCGGCGCGGTGGCCAGCGCAGCCTCGATCATGTCACGCCCGATAAAGACCATGTCATCGCTGACGCGCGCACCGCCCTTTTCGTAGAAGGTGCGCGCCTCGTCGTGGAGAACCTTGATGCCTGTCTCCTCAAGGATGGTCAGCGCAGCCTCGTGCAGCGCCTCGACGCGGTCCTCGGAAATGGCATTCATGGTGGGAAAAGGGCTGCGCAGGTTGCGATAGTCCACCTGACGCTGGGGAGCGGAGGCCGCGACGCGCCCCCGCCTGCCGCGCCGCTGCTCGGTCATGCGCGCATCGCCTTGCCCTGCGGGTCATAGGGAGACGGCGCCACGATCCGGGCGGGACGCTCGACACCCACGACATGCACGCTCACTTCGGTTCCCGGTGCAGACTTGTCCCGGTCGACCAGCGCCATGGCCAGCGATTTGTCCGTGTAATGCCCGTAGGCGCCCGAGGTGACAAAGCCCACGCGATTGCCATCGGCCCAGATCGGTTCGTACCCGCTGGCATCGGCATCGGCGGCGTCGATCTCCAGCGTGACCTGCACCTGCGCTGGTCCGTTGCCATCGCGTTCCTTCAGCGCGGCCTCCTTCCCGACGAACTCCTTGCTCCAGTCGATCCAGCGATCCATGCCTGTCATCGCGGGTGTGCGATCCTGCGTGAACTCGGCGGACCAGATGCCAAAGCTTTTTTCGATCCGGGTCGACAGCATCGCGTTGAAACCGACCTCGCGGATGCCTTCGCCCGCGCCGGCCTCAAGCAGCAGGCGGCGCAACTGGATGTGATCGCCCATGCGGCAGTTGATTTCATAGCCCTTCTCGCCGGTCACCGACATGCGGGCGACCTTGGTACGCAAGTTGGCAATATCGAAGTTGCCGCATTGCATGAACTTGAGCGTCGAAATGTCCTGTTCGGCCAGCTTCTCGACCACGCTTTGGGATTTCGGGCCGATCACGGCGAAACCTGCCATCTGCTCGCCAAGGTCGCGGATGATAACGCCGTCCTGCATATGGTCCTGGAACCAGCGCATGTGCCACGCACGCAGGTAATAGCTGCCCATGATCCACCATGTTCCGTCACCCCAGTTGAGAACGGTCAGGTCTCCTTTGAGACGCCCGGTTTCAGACAACATCGGGGCCAGCTTGGCACGTCCCGGTGCGGGCAGCTTGGAGGCCATGATCTGGTCCAGCCAGCTTTCGGCGTTAGGGCCGCTGACCTCGAAACGCGAGAAACCGGTAATGTCCAGCAGGGCCGCACCCTCGCGGATGGCCTTGCATTCCTCGGCCACGATCTCATGCGCGTTCGAGCGTTTGAGGGTCGGCGTCTCTTCGAACCCCTGCGGCGCAAAGTACAGCGGAACCTCGAGGTCCCAGCTGACACCCCATTTGCAGCCCGCCGCCGTCATGGCGTCATGCGCAGGCGCCATTTTCAGCGGACGACCTGCTGGCAGCTGCTCGTTCGGGTAGGTCATCACGAAACGGCGCGAATAGAACTGCCCGGTGGTTTCGCGAATGTAACGCTTGTTCTGGGCGTAATCGCCATAGCGCGCCACGTCCATCGACCAGGCGTCGGCCTCGGGTTCGCCATGGATCATCCACTCGGCCAACGTCTTGCCGACACCGCCGCCCTGCAAGAAACCCGCCATGACCGCGCAGGCCGACCAGTAGCCGCGCTTGCCCGGAACCGGCCCCACAAGCGGGTTGCCATCGGGCGAGAATGTGAATGCGCCATTGACCCATGTCTTGATTCCGACATTCTCGATAGAGGGATAGCGCGCAAAGCCCAGCGTCAGCTCGTTCTCGATGCGGTCAAGTTGCTCTTGGAACAGCTCCTCGGTGTAGTCCCACGGCGCGCCGTCCATGGCCCAGTGTTCGTGATCGATTTCGTAGATGCCGACCAGAACGCCCTTCTGGTCCTGCCGCATGTAGGTAAAGCCTTCGAGGTCAACCGTCATCGGCATCTCGAAATCGGCGGCAGCCACTTCAGGCACCGTGTCGGTGACGAGGTAGTGATGCTTCAGCGGCGAAACTGGCAGTTCGACCCCCGCCATACGGCCCACCTGCTTTGCCCAGAGGCCCGCGGCATTGACCACGTGCTCACAGGTAATGGTACCCTTGTCGGTCACGACCTCCCAGCCATCGGCGGTCTGGGTCAGGCTTTCTACCTTGACGCCCTCGTAATACTCGGCGCCGCGCTTTTTGGCCGCCGTCGCATAGGCCTGCACCGTTCCGGTGGTGTCGATATACCCTTCGCGGTCGGCCCACATCGCCCCCAGAACGCCATCGGTCGACATGATGGGGCAGCGGCGCTGCGCCTCCTCGGGCGAGATCAACTCGCAATCGTCGATGCCGATGGACTGGAAGATGCGATAGTTGGCCTGCAACCATTCCCAGCGTTCGGGCGTGCCCGCCAGCGTCAGGCCACCGGTCATGTGCAGACCGATGTTCTGACCCGATTCGCGCTCGATCTCGGACAGAAGGTCGATCGTGTAGGCCTGCAAGGCCGCCATGTTCGGATCGGCGTTCAACGCGTGAATGCCCCCGGCCGCATGCCAGGACGAGCCCGATGCAAGACGGCGCCGCTCCAGCATCACGACGTCGGTCCAGCCGTAGCGCGCAAGGTGATAAAGAACCGAGGCGCCGACCACGCCGCCCCCGATAACCACGACACGATACTGAGACTTCATGCCCACCTCCCTAGGACCGTATTCGCGGACACGCTAGCGGCAGGATTTCGCCACGTCTAGACAGTAATGTCCATTAATGCCCATTTCTCGCGACGCGCGCCCGTCAAAGGAAATTCTTGATGGGAATCGCGCCCTGTCGTTAGCTGCAAGCATGCTGCGTTCATTTTCACTCCGCCAGGGGCTTACCGCGCTGGCTCTCGGCTTGATCGCGAATACGCTTGCGGCCGAGGAACCACCGGCGCTTGATCCGCAAGCTGTGGAGATACTGCGCGAGGCGTCCGCGTACCTCTCCGATCAACCCCGCGTCGCCGTCGACTGGTTCGTCTCGTATGACGAGGTCATCGATGGGCGCGAAAAGCTCACACGGCTGCGCAGTGGAACAACCCTTCTGGACCGCGAACAGGGCTTCTATTCCTACGTCGAGGCTGGTCCGACCCTGCGAGAGTTCTTCTTTGACGGTTCGGTGTTCTCGGTCTTCGATCCGCAGAACAACGCTTTTGCCAGGACGGAGGTCGAGGGCACCTTCGAAATACTCGTGGATCGGGTTCAGCAAGAATATGGTCTTGCCCTGCCGATCTGGCAGGTTCTGAGCAAGCGGGCCGAAGGCGAATTGCTTTCCGATGCGACCTCGGCCGCTTACGTGGGTTTGACCCGAGTCGCCGGAGACGAGGCGCATCACCTTGCCTTCGCCAATTACGAGCAGGACTGGCAGGTCTGGATTTCGACGGACGCCGACGCGCCGATCCTGCTGATGCTTGTAGGGACGGATCCCTATACACAGGGCTGGCCACAATTCCGCGCCTATTTCACCGGCTGGGACTTTGCACCCGAGATGAAAGCCGAGGCCTTTGCGTTCGAGCCCCCCGAAGACGCCGAGCAGATGGTCTGGCCACGGGTCGGCGTTACGACGGGTCAGCAGGAGTGAGGTGATGAGACAGGTCTGGATCTTTTGTCTGACGCTGATCCTCGCCATCGGCACCTCGCCGGAAAGCGTGCTGCGCATGGCACCCACGGCCGAGCGGGCCGAGGCAGGGCCGCGCGGACATGGTGGCGGGTTTTCCCATGCGCCGCGTAGCCGCCCGGGCGGCGCAAGAACGCGCCCGTCGACGCGGCCTGCCGGTCCTTCGGCCCAACGGCCTTCGGTACAGAGACCCTCAACACGCCCGGCACGCCCCTCGGTTCAACCACCCGCGGGCCGGCCATCAACACGCCCGGCGGTCAAACCGGAAACACCGGTAAGCCGACCGGACCGTCCCACGACCCTGCCCGCACGCCCCGGCGACCGACCACCCGGAGCACGGCCACCCGGCAGCCGTCCACCCGGGGCCAGACCACCCGGCGCCAGACCGCCCGGTAGCCGACCACCTGGTGCACGCCCGCCCGGCAATCGCCCGCCCGGTGCGCGCCCTCCGGGTACACGTCCGCCCGTGGCCCGCCCGCCGGGATGGCGGCCACCGCATTCGCGGCCACCGGGTTGGCGTCCTCCCTACTACCCGCCGCCATATGCCCGGCCGCCGCACCACTACTGGGGCGACTACTACTACTCGCCGAATTGGGGATGGTTCTTTACCGCCGCCCTCGCCGGCTCGACCCTCGCATTTGTGGCCGACCTGCCCAGTGAAGGTGATTGCGAACCCGTACAGAGCGAAGGTGAAACGCTCTACAATTGCGACGGGGTTCTCTATCGCTCAACCTATTATCAGGATGAAACCGTATACGAGATCCTGTCGGACCCCGAGCAGGCGCAAACCGTCGCGGAACCGACCAGCGTCGTGGGTCTGACGCTGACCGAGCCGCTGACCCGCGGCGCCGTCGTGCGCGATCTGCAGAATCGCCTTACGGGTGCAGGTTACAGCGTCGGTTCCGTTGACGGGGTATTCGGTCAGGACACGGCCAATGCCCTTGCATGGTTCCAGTACGACAACGGGTTCGAGGCGACCGGCGTGGTCGATGTGGCCACCGCCGAAGCGCTGGGCTTCAGGCCACCGGGTACGACACAACCGGCCGCTGCAAGTGTCGACGCGGTCGAAGATGCGCAATCGGGGGCCGAAGAGGCGTCATCCGACCCTGAGGCGACACCGGCGCAACCGGCAGAGCCCGAGGCGGAAGGTCAGGCCCCTGCCCCGGCCAATGGCGACGCCGTACCGCGCGCCGATGGTGACCCGGTTGCACCGCAGTCGGAGGACGGCGCAGCTGCGCCTGCCCCTGCCCCAGCGAGTGACGCCCAGACAGGGACACCAGAGGATCAACCGTCAGCCACCGGAGGCCAAGCCGCGAACGAAAAGGCCCCGCCTGCCGATGGCGACCGGGTTCCACCGACGGACGACACCGACGCGACAGAGTGACGTCCAGACCTACAGCGCGGCGCTGGGACGTTCGCGCATCCGTTGGTGCCACCCGGTCAGGGCGGCATGATCTTCGGGGACGGGCATCCGGATCACACGGGCAAAATCGACCGCGACCAGCAAGGTGATATCGGCCAGCGAAAAAGCCTCACCGGCGACGAAAGGCGACTCTGCCAGATGGTCGTTCATCATGCCATAGAACTGACCCAGCCGCGCTTTGCCTCGTTCGGCCAGCTCCGGAATCTGGGCGTAATTCTGCGGCCCGGGCAGAGCCCGATCCTTCATGCGCGGGCTTGAATTGCGCAACGCCTCGGCAATGGCCATGAAACCCTGCTGCTCGATGATCGCCGTCCACATCATGACCAGTCCCTTCTCGTCGGGGGTCCGTCCCATGAGCGGCGGTTCGGGGTGCGCGGCTTCGAGATATGCGGCGATGCCGAGATTCTCGGTGATGACGGTGCCTTCGTCGGTGACCAGCACAGGAACGGTCGCGCGCGGATTCACCTGCAGGAATTCGGGCGCGAGCTGCGCCCCTTCGGCGATGGAAATCTCCCGCGTTTCGATATCAAGCCCTTTTTCGGCGATAAAGATCCGGGCACGGCGCGGGCTTGGGGCCGTTGCGCAATCGTAAAAGATCATTGGTATTCCTCCCTGTTCGCACAGAACACTACGCGCCTTCGTCACCGCCGGGCCAGAACCCATGCCACCAACCCCGATGTGACCCTGCGTTCAGCGCAGCGCGGCCGAGACGGCGCGGGCGATAACCCGCTCTTCATCCGTGGGAATGACAAGAACGGGCGTGCGTCCCGAAGAGATAACCCTGTCGCCTGCTGAATTGGCGGCGGAATCGATTTGCAGCCCAAGGAACCCCAGCTCGTCGGCGACCCGCGCCCGGATGGGGGCGGCATTCTCGCCGATACCGCCGGTAAAGACCAAGGCATCGAGTCCACCCAGAACAGCGGCCATGGCACCCAGTTCGCGGCGGATGCGGAACACGTAATAATCGATTGCCTGCGCCGCCTCGGGCGCATCGCTGGCCAGAAGGGTCCGCATGTCGTGACTGATGCCCGATAACCCCTTCAGCCCACTCTCCTTGTACAGCATGTCGCCCAGTTGCACCGGGGAGTAGCCCTGATCCAGCAGGTAAAGCATGACACCGGGATCAAGCTGGCCGCAGCGAGTTCCCATCGGCAGCCCGTCCAGCGCCGAAAACCCCATGGTCGACCCGATGGACCTGCCGCCCTTCACCGCGCACATCGAGGCGCCATTGCCAAGATGTGCGATCACCACCCGCCCGTTTGCCAGATCCGGATGATCCGTGACCAAGCGGCCCGAGATGTAATCATAGCTGAGGCCATGAAACCCGTAGCGGCGAACACCCTCGTCATAGAATCGCCGTGGCAAGGCAAACGCATCGTTCACGAAGGGATGACCCTTGTGAAACGCGGTATCGAAGCAGCCGATCTGCACTGCCTGCGGAAAGGCATCCTGCGCCGCGCGCACAGCGGCCAGGTTGTGCGGCTGGTGCAAGGGCGCCAGCGGCACCAGCGCGTCGAGTTGATCCATGACCTGCGGCGTCAACTCCGTCGGCGCGCCAAAGGTCTTGCCGCCATGCACTATGCGGTGGCCAACACCGGCTACGGCGCGACCTTCTAGCATCGGCGCGACAACGTCGAGGATGGCCCGAACGGCGCGGCCGTGATCGGCTGGACCTATCTCGGTCGTGGTCTTGCCGTCCTCGCCGCGAAGGACCATCCGCGCGAGCGGGCCGATATTCTCGATCTGTCCAAGCTGTCGCAACTGCGGCTCTTCTCCGCTGCGATACAAGCCAAACTTGATCGAGGAACTGCCTGCATTGAGGGTGAGGATGTCGCTCATCTCCGGCCCTTTCCAGTTGCGAGTTGGAAACTGTTGCCCGAAAGTTCAGCGCCGGTAGACGAAGCAGCGCCCTGGCACCGCACCCGGCGGCAGGGGCAACTCTTCGAGCGTTTCGAAATACATTCGGTCGGACGACACCATCAGCCCGCCCTTGCCGAGCAGCGGCTCGACCAGCGGCGAGATCAGGCGAGCAAAGGCGTCGTTCTTCTCCCGGTTATGCCCCCCCAGGTCGGCATGGATCAGGCTGGCCGTCGCCCCGAAACGATCAAGCGCGGCAGGAAGCGTTTCGCGCACATCGCCAAGGATCAGCTGGTGGTCATCGGGGGTCGAGTCGGGATGCGATGCAACGGCACGTTCGAACACATAGATGTCCCTGCCGGTCACATGTGTCTTTAGATGGTGATAGGTCCGCCCGTTACCGAGCCCCAGCTCAAAGATCGGACCGCGCTGCGCAGCCGTCTCGGCGATGGCAAAGTCGAGGCAGGCCCGCTGCGAAACCATGCGGTCGATGAATAGGTCGAGACGGGATTGGGTGTCGGGCTGGGCATCAGGCGCAGTCTGGGTCACGGGCGCGCATCCTTTGCTGGTTCGGCGGCTTGCCCACGTGATGCCAGACACGGACACGGTTGTGTAGACGGCAGCACGGTGCTGCGGCCATTTTCCTCACATACGGCCCCGTGAAAAGAAGGGTTTGACTTGACGCGCCGGGCCGCGCGAAGGTGTCGGCAAAAATGGGGAGATCAGACGCAGATGGAGGGATTGGCTCAGACCGGTCTACGGCCTGAATGACACCTCTTTTGTCAGTACGCGACCTGAGCATCGGCTTTGGCGGCGGCGACCCGGTCGTGCGGGACGTCAATTTCGACGTGGCGCACGGCCAGACGCTGGCATTGGTCGGTGAAAGTGGTTCGGGCAAGACGATCACTTGCCGCGCGGTACTTCGTATCCTGCCGCGTGCGGCACAGGTGCGCTCGGGTGAAATCACGCTGAATGGGCCGGGCGGGTCGCTGGCCTTGTCGAGCCTGTCCGAACGCCAGATGCGCGACGTGCGCGGCGACAGGATCTCGATGATTTTCCAGGAACCGATGCGTTCCCTGTCGCCCTTGCACCGGATCGGCAACCAGGTGAGCGAGGTTCTCTGGCTTCACCGCGGCGCATCCGAAAAGGAGGCGCGCGAACAGGTACTGGCCACCTTCGCAAGGGTGGGTTTTCCCGATCCCGAACGCGCCTACCGCTCCTACCCGTTCGAACTGTCCGGCGGCATGCGCCAGCGTGCGATGATCGCCATGGCGATGGTCGCCAAGCCCGAACTGCTGATCGCGGACGAGCCGACCACCGCGCTGGACGTCACGACGCAGGCGCAGGTTCTTGGCCTGATCAAGGAGTTGCAACGCGAGACCGGAATGGCACTGATCCTCGTCACTCACGACCTAGGCGTGGTCGCCAACATGGCCGAGCATGTCGTTGTGATGCACAAGGGCCGCGTGATGGAGGCCGGTCCGGCCGCGCCGGTTCTGGGCGCGCCCGCTCATCCTTACACCAAGCAATTGTTCAACGCCGCGCCGTCGATCCCGGCAGAGGTCGCCCCGGAACCGCCCCTGCCCGAAGAGGACCTGATCCTGGAGCTAAACGGCGTTTCCAAGACCTACACGATGCGGGCAAAGTCCGCGTGGAAACCCGACCTCCTGATCCATGCGTGCCGGGGCGTCGACCTGAAACTGCCACGCGGCAAGACGCTGGCCATCGTCGGCGAGTCCGGCTCGGGCAAGACGACCGCCGCGCGCATCGCACTGGGGGCCGAACCGCCGGACCCCGGCGGCGAGGTTCTGTTCCGCCCTCGACCCGGCGCCGAACCGATGCAGGTGCACAAGATGACCCGCGCCGAACGGACCGCGTTCCAGCGCGAGGCGCAGATGGTGTTCCAGGACCCCTACAGCTCGCTCAGCCCGCGGATGCGGGTTCAGGACGCGATGACCGAGCCGCTGGAAATCCACGGCATCGGCACCCGTGCAGAACAACGCGCGCGAGCCGAAGAAATGCTGCGCCGCGTGGGACTGAACCCCGACATGCTCAAACGCTATCCGCACGCCTTCTCGGGCGGTCAGCGGCAGCGTCTGTCGATTGCACGGGCGATGATGCTGGACCCTTCGCTCATCGTCTGCGACGAGCCGACTTCGGCGCTCGATGTCTCGGTGCAGGAGCAGATCCTGACCCTTCTCGAGGAAATCCGCGACAGCATGAACCTCAGCTACCTGTTCATCAGCCACGATCTGGCGGTCGTGGCGCGCATCGCGGACGAGGTGGCGGTGATGCGCCAAGGCCTCGTGGTCGAGCAAGCACCGCCCAACACCCTGTTTCACAACCCCCAGCACCCCTATACCCGCGCGCTGATCGCGGCACAGCCCGTTCCCGATATCGACCGCCCCATTGACCTGGGGCTGGTTGCACAGGGCGCGGGCTCTCCTGAAACCTGGGGAGAACCCTTTCGTTTCGGCGACTCCGTGATACCTTCACTGGTAGAGCTGGAACCCGGCCATAAGGTACGTTGTCATGTTTGAACGTTTTCGTAGATCCCTGTCCCTCGCTTCGGCCCTCGTGATGACCGCGCCAATCGCGTGGGCGAAAGACCTGCCCGCGCTACAGGAAGGGTCGTTCTGGAAGACCGAGGTCGAGGCGGGCGACCTGCCCCCGATCGCCGAAAGAATCCCCTCGGACCCGGTCGTTGTCGATCTCGAGGCCAAGGGACGCGAATTCGGGCGCGAAGGCGGAACCCTGCGCACCATGGTCACACGATCCAAGGACATCCGGCAGATGGTCGTTTACGGCTACGCCCGGCTGGTGGGGTACGATCAGGACTACAACCTCGTTCCCGACCTTCTGGCGGATTTCGAGAACGAGGCGAACCGCAAGTTCACGCTGCGGCTGCGCGAAGGCCACAAGTGGTCGGACGGCGCACCGTTCACCTCGGCGGATTTCGCCTATTGGTGGAATGACGTCGCGAACAACGAACTGCTCAGCCCGGCCGGGCCGCCGGACTTCCTTCTTGTCGATGGCGAAGCGCCGCAAGTCAGCTTCCCCGACGAGACCACTGTGATCTTCGAATGGTCCAAGCCCAATGCAAACTTCGTGCAGACGCTGGCACAGGCGCGGCCACCCTTCATCTATCGCCCGGCGCATTTCCTGAAACAGTTTCACGTGGCATTCGCCGACGAGCCCGCGTTGAAGGCCGCCGTGGACGACGCCCGGGTCAAGAGCTGGGCAGCGCTGCACAACAAGCTCGACAACATGTACAAGTTCGACAATCCCGACCTGCCCACGCTGCAGCCGTGGATGAATGCGACGGCCGGCAAGAAGATCCGCCACGATTTCGTGCGCAACCCCTATTTCCACCGCATCGACGCGCGCGGTGTGCAACTGCCGTATATCGACACGATCGAGATGGAGATCGTGGCGCCCGGCCTCGTTGCTGCCAAGGCCAACGCGGGCGAAACTGACCTGCAGGGCCGCGGTCTGGATTTCCGCGATGTCTCGATCCTGAAAAAGGGTGAGGCTGCGGGCAACTACAAAACCTACCTGTGGGAAACCGGCGTCGCCTCCCAGATCGCCATCTATCCCAACCTCAATTACGAGGACGATGCTTGGCGCGAATTGCTACGCGATGTACGGGTACGGCGCGCGTTGTCGCTGGCAGTGGACCGCAACACGATCAACCAGGCCCTCTACTTCAAGCTGGCGAAACCCGGCTCCATGGCCGTCTTGCCCGCCTCGGAGTTCTACAACGAGGAAAACACCGCCGCCTGGGCCGACTATGACATCGAGCAGGCCAATGCGCTTCTCGATGCCGCCGGACTGGACCAGCGTGACAAGAACGGCATCCGCCTGCTGCCCGATGGCCGCCCGATGGAGTTGATCGTCGAGACCGCCGGCGAACGGCAAGAGGTTGAAAACGCGCTTCAGATCGTAACCGATAACTGGCGCGATGTCGGGGTCAAGCTGGTGATGCGCCCGCTCGACCGCGACATCCTGCGCAATCGGGTCTTTGCCGGAACCACCATGGCCGCCGTCTGGTTCGGCTGGGATAACGGTATCCCGCAGGTCTACACCTCGCCCGCCTATCTGGCTCCGACCGACCAGGTCTTCTTTGCCTGGCCGAAATGGGGGCAATTCCATCAGACTGCCGGCGACGCCGGCGAGGCGCCCGACCTGCCCGCAGCGCAGCGCCTGATGACGCTGGCCCATGACTGGGAAATCGCCGAAACCGACGAAGCGCGCGCCGCCGCCTGGCGCGAGATGCTCGCGATCCACGCCGACCAGGTCTATGGAATCGGCATCCTGTCTGGCGCGCCGCAACCCATCGTTGTGTCGAACCGGCTGCGCAACGTGCCGGAAAAGGGCCTGTGGGCCTGGGACCCCGGCGCTCATTTCGGCGTGCACCGGATGGACGAGTTCTTTTTCGCCGAATGATGCCCAAGTGATCGGACCCAGCTGAATGGCACTTCTGCGCTACTCGATCTACCGCTTCGGCACGATGATCCTGACCCTGCTGGTTGTGTCGGTTCTGGTCTTCGTCATCATCAACCTTCCGCCCGGCGACTACCTGTCGAACCAGATCGCCGAGCTGCAGGCCTCCGGCCAGTCCGCCGGTGTCGAAAAGGCCGAGTTCCTGCGCCGCGAATACGCGCTGGACCGTCCGCTCTGGCAGCAATACCTGATCTGGATGGGCTTCATCCCCGGCCCGCAGGGCTTCTCGGGCCTGATACAGGGTGACCTCGGCTGGTCCTTCGAATTCGACCGCCCCGTGGCCGAGATCGTGGGCGACACGCTATGGCTCACCGTCGTCGTGAACCTCGCTGCCGTGGTCTTCGTCTACATCGTCGCACTGCCTCTCGGCGTTCTTGCCGCCGCTCGCTCGCGAACATGGGTCGACTATACATCCGCCTTCATCGGCTACCTTGGCCTGGCGACGCCCAATTTCCTTCTTGCGCTGATCCTCTACTACTACGGGCGGCAATACCTCAACATTCCAATCGGTGGCCTGATGGACCCGATCTACGAGGGCCAGCCCCTGACTTGGGAAAAGCTCAAATCTGTTGGCATCCACCTGATCGTCCCCACCATCGTGATCGGCACGGCGGGCGCGTCGGCAATGATGCAGCGCCTGCGGGCAAACATGCTGGACGAACTGGGCAAACCTTACGTGGAAACCGCAGTGGCCAAGGGCATGTCCCCCTCGCGAATGCTGACCAAGTATCCGCTGCGCGTTGCCTTCAACCCGTTCGTGGCCGATATCGGGAACCTGTTGCCGTCGATGGTATCGGGTTCGGTCCTCGTGTCCGTGGTCATGGGCTTGCAGACGATCGGGCCAACGCTGCTGACCGCGCTCAAGACGCAGGACCTGTTCCTGTCGGGCTTCGTTCTGATGTTCGTCGCGCTCCTGACCCTGATCGGTACGATGATTTCGGACATCCTGCTTGTCCTGCTCGATCCGCGCATCCGCTATGAGGGCCGTGAAACATGACCGATCTGCCCGACGGCCGTTACGTCGACGACGCGCCATACGATCCGCAGGCCTCGATCCAGCAACTGGAACGGCGCGACCTCGACGCACCCAACTGGGTCCTGGTCTGGCGCAAGTTCAAGACGCACAAGCTGGGCCTCGTATCGGGTCTCTTTCTGCTGGTCTGCTACCTCATGCTGCCCTTCGCGGGGTTTATCGCGCCCTACGGCCCGAACGAGCGCAACGGCGACCATCTCTACGCCCCGCCGCAGGCGGTGCACTGGTTCCACGAGGGAGAGTTCATCGGCCCCTTCGTCTATCCCACCGTGGCCGAGGCTGATCTGGAAACCTTCCAGTGGAAATTCGTTGCCGATGAAAGCGACCCGAGACCATTGGAATTCTTCTGCGAAGGGACGACCTACAAGCTTGCCGGCCTGATCGAAAGCGACACACATCTTTTCTGCCCTCCCGATGGCGCCACCTTGTTCCTGTGGGGGTCCGACAGGCTTGGACGCGACGTGTTCAGCCGCATTCTCTACGGCGCACAGCTTTCACTGACCGTCGGCCTGATCGGTATTTCCGTTTCGTTTTTCCTGGGCATCCTTCTGGGCTCGATGGCAGGGTACTTCGGCGGGCGCATAGACTGGGTCATCAACCGCGTGATCGAGATCCTGCGCTCACTTCCCGAACTCCCGCTCTGGCTTGCCCTTTCGGCGGCGGTGCCCTCCAACTGGTCGCCGGTTGCAGTGTTCTTCATCATCTCGGTCATCCTCGGCATCCTGGACTGGCCGGGATTGGCACGGGCCGTTCGGGCGAAATTTCTCAGCTTGCGTGAAGAGGAATACGTACGCGCGGCCGAGATGATGGGCGCGCCCTCCGGTCGGGTGATCCGAAAACACCTGCTGCCCAATTTCATGAGCCACCTGATCGCGAGCGCAACGCTCTCTATACCGGCCATGATCCTGGGTGAGACGGCCCTGTCCTTCCTTGGTCTCGGCCTCCGGGCGCCTGCGGTCAGTTGGGGCGTCATGCTCAACGACGCACAGAACCTCGCCTCGATCGAGATCTACCCGTGGACGGCCATTCCGATGCTTCCGATCGTCGTGGTCGTTCTCGCCTTCAATTTCCTGGGCGACGGCTTGCGTGACAGTCTCGACCCGTACCAGCAATAAGGCCAGTCCAATCGGGGGCTCTGCCCCCGTCGCCGCCTGCGCGGCGACTCCCCCGGGATATTTAAGGCAAGAGGAAGCAGCTTGTCCCGCCTCTGTCTTTCCTCTTGCAGGAAATATCCCGGAGCGCGAGGCAGAGCCTCGCATGCGCCCGCAAAGGGCGCACAGCTGAAATGCACCGTGCGCACAGCGCACGGCCGGGCCCAACCCCGAGGAGGGCGCGCGGCAGCGCGGTCCCGCAGGGGGCGGGAGCATCCGTTTAGCGGTCGTCGCCGCCCGGTCCCATTTCGTCGAGCATGTCCTCGTCAATGGCGGCCTGCACGGCGCCCGTGACCGCCTCGCGTTGCTTCGGGGTCAGGTCCTCGGCCTGTTCGTCGGCCAGGCGCACGGTGACTTCGCGATGTGCGAAACGAATGCCTTCCCGCGCAAAAAGCTCGCGGATTTCCTGGTAGACCTTCTTGCGAACCAACCACTGATCGCCTGGCTTGGTCATGAATTTCACCCGGATGATCATCGCACTGTCCTGCATCTCGATCACGCCTTGGCTCTTGAGCGGCTGGATGAAATTCTCGCCGATGACCGGATCGTCGAGCAGTTGCTGCCCAAGCTTCTTGATCAGCTTGCGGACCTTTTCGACATCGGTGTCATAGGTCACGCGCAGGGGCAGCTTCATGATCACCCAGTCACGCGAATAATTGGTCAGAACCTTGATCTCCCCGAACGGAATGGTGTTGAGCGCGCCGAGGTGGTGGCGCAGCTGGAAGGAACGCACCGAGATTTTCTCGACCGTTCCCTTCACATCGCCGATATCGATGTACTCGCCTTTCCGGAATGCATCGTCGATCAGGAAGAACGCACCCGAAAAGATGTCGCGCACCAATGTCTGGGCGCCGAAACCCACCGCGATGCCCACGACGCCGGCACCGGCGAAAAGCGGGCTTACATTGATCCCCAGCTCCATCATCGCGATCAGGACGATCGAGATGACGACCACCGCAAGGATCGCTCCCCGGAACAGCGGCAGCAGGGTTGCGAGCCGGCTCTGACTGGCTTCGCCGCCTTCATCGCCCAGTTCGGCCTCTGTCACCTCGCTTTGCTCTTCGGCAATCTTGTCGTCGATCCAGATCCGGAACAGGTGGAACAGGACGTAGCCGATCAGAACGATCACCAGCACATCCAGCGCGGTCCGCAGCGGCGTATCCTCACTCAGGGCCGCATCCGGGTACCATATCGCCAGGAGCGCATAGGCGCCGACGGTAAAGGCAACAATGCCCGCTATGCGTCGTGCAAGATCCTGGAAGCTCCGGATTGGGTGGCCGGTCGCCATCTCCGTCCCGATACCGTCGGTCAGCACCTGCTGCCGCCCGCGACGAATGGCGCGACGCTCGAAATAGCGTTCCACCGCGTAGTTCAGAACGCCATAGGCCACGACTGCCGACATGAATATCGTATAGGTGCTGGCAATGGGCGGCGCACCGATCGGCAGGTCCATGACCAGCCGGAATGCAAGATCGGCCCAGCTGCCCAGCACAAGCAGGATGATCGCAGGGGCCCACGCCACGGAAATGACGCGTAGCAGCCACGAGACGCGCTCGGGCAGCAACCCGCCGCGGATCGCGTTTGAGATCGCTCGAGCGTTGAACAGCACCAGCATCACGTTGAGCACGGCAACGGCGAGGGAGAGCGCACCGTAGAGGATGGCATAGATGTTATAATTGAGGCCGAAATCCGCGATCCACGTGCTGAAGATCACCACGGAAATGTCGAAAAAGGCCAGCGTGGACGCCCAGAAGTACAACTTTCTCGCGTCGCGATCGGAAATGACCGGGATGCGGTACTGGCTGAGGAAGGGCGACAGGATCATCCGCCACAGGTCCGAGATCGTGCGCGTCAGAAAAAACACGGTGAAAATCGCGGTGACGGTGAACTGCATTGCCAGGTTGTCGCGCGCCGGAAACAGGATGGCGAGACCGATATAGGCCACCACCATCCCGAACAGCGTACCGCCGATCCCCATCACGAACCGGAACACGAGGAAAGGCATCTTTCCGCTATAGCCCTGCGGGTTCTCGCGCACCCGCGAGACGACGAAATTGCGCGCGATGCGTTTGCCATAGATCTCGCGGACGGCGAACCAGGCGACGCCGAACATGACCAAGGCTCCGAAAAGCAGTTCGACAAACGTCATGATGCGGCCGTCGGGGCTGGTAGCGCGCAGGATGTAGCTCACCTCGATCACCGAGTTCGGCAGCATCTCGACCCGGTCCGACAGTTTGTCGGTAAACAGGTCGATGCGGGATTGCGCCTTCATCAACGACGAGGCACCCGCCATCGGGTCCGATGCAGCTGCGGGATCGGCCCCGGCCTGTGTGCCGTTTGCAGTCACCGTGCCGTCCGGCCCCACGATGATCACGCTGGCGCCCGCCTCGCTTGCGGCGCGAATGGCATCGGCCAGAGCATCCGGATCCTCCTTGGATGCGGCGCTGGTCGGCACGCCTGGAATCTGCGCAGCCAAAGGCTGACCAAGGATCATGGCCATGAGAGAGAGCACAAGAGCCAGCCAGAAGGTCGGCGCGATCAGGCGGCGGTGGGGCCGGGTAGAAATCATCGCAGGGTCTTTCCATCAGTCCGTTCCAGGCAATCTAGACCCAAGGCGCGATGTCGCACAAACGCCAAAACAGCTTGAAATCCGGCTTTGGCGGGTGGATCGAGTATGGAAGATTCCATATTTTCAATCCGGCGCGATTTATTTAGTACCGCGACAGGGTCAGGCCAGCACGGGCCGTGACCGATCGGAAAGAGCGGCGCGTGGCCCGATCGGGGCGACCCGCGGCAAGGGACAAGGCGAGGACGCAAGCGATGAGGGCGCAGGCATGGCGAACAGCGCAGCCCCGACGCGGTCCCAAGACTGGTGGATGGGCGCGATGACGGCAGATGCACAGCCGCGCGCCCCGCGCGTGATGTTCTACAGTCACGACACGTTCGGTCTGGGCCACTTGCGGCGTTCGCGTGCGCTTGCTGGCGCAATCACATGTGCCGACCCGACCGCGTCGGCGTTGATCCTGACAGGCTCGCCGGTTGCCGGGCGCTTCACCTTTCCGCGCCGGGTCGATCATGTCCGCCTGCCCGGTGTCACCAAACGGGCCGATGGGAGCTATGCCTCGCAGACGCTCGGCATGGGCATAGACGAGGTCACCGACCTGCGCGCCGGGCTGATCCGCACGACGGCAGAATGGTTCGCACCCGACCTTTTCATCGTCGACAAGGAGCCGACCGGCTTTCGCGGGGAACTGATGCAGACCCTCGACCTGCTGCGCGCGGGTGGTCGCACGCGAATGATCCTGGGCCTGCGGGACGTGCTGGACGAACCCGAGGTCCTCGCCGCCGAGTGGGCCCGCAAGGAAGCGGTCGAAGCCGTGGAACGCTTCTATCACGAGATCTGGGTTTACGGTCTGCAATCGATCTACGACCCGACAGCGGGCCTTCCACTGAGCGCCGCCGCGCATGACCGCATGCACTGGACGGGCTACCTGCGGCGTGAACTGACCCCCGGCCATCCCGAAACGGACGAAACGCAAGAGCCTTATATCCTGGTCACGCCCGGCGGTGGTGGCGATGGCGAGATACTGGTGAACCTCGTCCTGTCAGCCTATGAGCGCGACCCCGATCTCAGCCCGCGGGCCCTGCTGGTGTACGGCCCATTCCTGTCGGGCGATCTGCGCGCCGAGTTCGAGGCCCGCGTGGCGGCGCTTGACGGTCGCGTCGTCAGCACGGGCTTCGACTCGCAGATCGAAACGCTTTTCGCCGGGGCACAGGGCGTGATCTGCATGGGTGGTTACAACACCTTTTGCGAGGTCCTGTCCTTTGACAAGCGCGCGGTGATCGTGCCGCGCACCACGCCCCGGCTGGAACAATGGATCCGCGCCTCGCGCGCCGAAGAGCTGGGGCTGGTGCGCATGCTCGATGAATGGCGCGACGGGCTGACGGTCGAGACGATGATCGGCGCCATCCGGTCCCTGCCCTCGCAAAGCCTACCCAGCGAGGTCGACTGCCCCGGTCTGCTCGATGGGCTCGATTACGTGACAGGGCGCGTCTCGGCACTGCTGTCACCGCCTGCGCATAAGGAAGTCGTATGACCGAGAGCACCGCGCCGCTGGCCGTGGTGGTCAAGGGATGGCCCCGCCTGTCCGAGACTTTCATCGCGCAGGAACTTGTCGCGTTGGAGGCAGCCGGCCACAGGTTCGATATCTGGTCGCTGCGTCACCCCACCGACACCAAGCGCCATCCACTGCACGAACAACTGTCCGCCACCGTCCGTTACCTGCCGGAATATCTCTACGAGGAACCCGCGCGCGTCTGGGCAGCGCGGGACATGGCACGCACCCTCCCTGGTTATGCCGAGGCGTATCGTGTCTGGCGGGCGGACCTGCGACGCGACGCAACGCCCAATCGTATCCGCCGCTTCGGGCAGGCCTGCGTTCTCGCCGCCGAACTGCCGGCGCAAGTGCGCGGAATCTATGCCCATTTCCTGCATACCCCAGCCTCGGTCGCGCGCTACGCGGCCATCATGCGCGGGTTGCCGTGGGCCTTTTCCGCCCATGCCAAGGATATCTGGACCTCGCCCGACTGGGAAAAGCGTGAAAAACTCCACGCTGAAACCCATGGCGCGGAATTCGGCGCGACATGTACCGCGATCGGTGCGCAGCACCTGCGCGGGCTGGCCGATGACCCGTCACGTATGGACCTGATCTATCACGGGCTGGACCTGTCGCGCTTTCCCGCTCCGCCCGATCGTGCCGAACGTGCGCCCGGCGCACCGCTCAACCTTCTGTCGGTCGGCAGGCTGGTCGAGAAAAAGGGCTTTGACCGTCTTATCGAGGCCCTCGCTCTTCTGCCGGACGGGATTGACTGGCACTGGACCCATATCGGCGGCGGCGACGGCGCGGCCCTGCGCGCGCAGGCCGACGCTCTGGGACTGAACAAGCGGATCACATGGGCCGGGGCATGTGACCAGCCCGAGGTCATTGCAGCGATGCGAGCGGCCGACCTGTTCGTGCTGCCCAGCCGGATCGCCGGGGATGGGGACCGCGACGGCCTGCCCAACGTGCTGATGGAGGCCGCCTCGCAGCGCCTGCCCATCCTCTCAACGCCGGTCTCCGCGATCCCGGAATTTGTCACCGATGGCGAACACGGATTGCTGAGCGACGATGCCCCCGAAGCCCTGGCAGCCGCCATCACCGAGGTCGCATCAAACCCTGCCACGGCCCTGCGCCGCGCGGACGCGGCCCTGCTGCGGCTGCGAACCGAGTTCGGGATGGCCCCCGGTATCGCGCGGCTGTCGCAACGCCTGACCGCCATGTATGGCGGAACATGATGACCCGGGTCGCGTTCTATGCCCCGATGAAGTCGCCCCGGCACCCGGTGCCCTCGGGCGACCGGGAAATGGCGCGCAACCTGATGGCCGCCATCGCTGCACCCGGGGTTGAGGTCGACCTCGCATCCGAGGTGAAGATCTACGACAAGCAAGGCGACGACGCGCAGCAAAACCGCATGCGCGACACGGCACGGCTCGAGACCGAGCGCCTCGTCGCCGGGCTGCCCGCCGATACGCGGCTTTGGGTGACCTATCACAATTACTACAAGTCCCCCGACCTGATCGGCCCTGCCGTCTGCGCCGCGCGCGACATTCCCTATGTGCAGGTCGAAAGCACCCGCGCCACCAGCCGCCTGACCGGTCCATGGGCCGAGTTCGCGCAGGCCGCGCACGAGGCCAGCGATGCGGCAGCGGCGATCTTCTACCTCACGGCCAACGACCTCATCACGCTCGACCGCGAACGACACGGGGATCAGGCGCTGGTCCACCTGCCGCCTTTCCTGCCGCTCGAAACGCTGCCGCCCGCCGCCCGATGCGACGGCCCGATATTGAGCGCGGGCATGATGCGCACAGGGGACAAGCTGCGCTCCTACACGCTCATCGCCCAGACACTCTCCATGCTCGAAGGCGACTGGCAGCTGGAGATCGCGGGCGACGGCCCCGCGCGCGCCGAGGTCGAGGCGCTGATGGCGCCGTTCGGGCCGCGGGTGCGGTTCCTCGGCCAACTCGACCGGGATGCCTTGCAGGACGCCTACGCGCGTGCTGGGCTCTTCTTCTGGCCGGGCGTGAACGAAGCCTTCGGCATGGTGTATCTCGAGGCTCAGGCCGCAGGTCTGCCGGTAGTGGCACAGGATCGCCCCGGCGTCCGCGATGTACTTCTATCCGGCAGCCATCCGGCACCGGAGGACGGGCCCGAGGCACTGGCCAATGCCCTGTTGCGCATGACCGCCGATCACGCGGCACGCCGCCAAGCGGGAGGCGCGGCACGGGCGCGCGTGGCACGGGCGCACCTGTTGCCAGCGGCACGCGCGCGGTTCTGGGATGCGGTCGGCCCCTTGATGGAGGAGATCGCATGACCCGCCGCCTCGCCCTCTTGCGTCATGGGCACACTGCCTGGAATCGCGCGGGCCGTATCCAGGGCCGCAGCGACATACCGCTCGACGACGACGCCCGCCTGCAACTGACAGGTCTCGCACTGCCCGCCCCGTGGGACGCGGCGGAGCTGTGGGCCAGCCCGCTCCTGCGCGCGGTCGAGACGGCCGAACTGGTCGCGGGCCGCGCGCCGCGCACCGATCCGGCCCTGATAGAAATGAACTGGGGCGCGTGGGAGGGACAGCGCGGAACCGACCTGATCGCCGAACCCGGCAGCGGATACCGTCATATCGAGGACTGGGGATGGTCCTATCGCCCGCCCGGCGGCGAATGCCCGAGCGAACTTTGGGACAGGCTGGCCCCTTGGGTCGAGGGGCTTGCCGGGGACTCGGTCGCCGTCTGCCACATCGGCATCATGCGTGTCATCCTCGCCCGTGCATGGGGCTGGGATTTCGACGGCCCCGCCCCGTTCAAGGTGAAACGCAACCGTCTCTATGTCGTCGATCTGGATGACATGCGCCCATGGGCAGAGCCGGTGCGGCTGATCGAAAGGGCGGCACGATGCGAGTGATGATCGTCGTCACGCATCTGCTGGGTACCGGGCATCTTGCCCGCGCGCTGGTGCTTGGCCGGGCCTTCTCCGAAGCGGGCCATTCGGTCACCGTCGTCTCGGGCGGGTTCCCCGCCCCGCAGCTGGCAATCGACGGCGTGGCACTGGTGCAACTGCCCCCGCTGCGCTCGGACGGGACGAATTTCTCGCGCCTGCTTGGCGAAGCCGGGGAGGCCGACAAAACACTCTTCGAGGCGCGTATTGCGGCGCTTCTCGACGCATTGCACGAGGTCGCGCCCGACCTGCTGATCACCGAACTCTACCCGTTCGGCCGCCGCGGCCTGCGCCACGAGTTCTCCGCCCTTCTCGAGGCTGCTTCGGCACGCTCTCCCCGCCCGGTCGTCCTTGCCTCGATCCGCGATATCCTCGCCCCGCCCTCACGCCCGGAAAAGGCCACCAAGGCCGCCGAAATCGTCACTCGATATTATGACGGGGTGCTGGTGCATTCCGACCCGTCGGTAACCCGGCTCGATGCCAGCTGGCCGACCCAAGGGCTGGAGGACAAGCTGCTCTATACCGGCTACGTCGCTCCGGCCCGGCCCTATCCGGTGCAGGATGGCACAGGCGAGATCCTCGTCAGTGCGGGCGGCGGCCCCGTCGGGGTACCGATCTTTCGCGCGGCCATCGAGGCCGCCCGAAAGATCACCAACCGGCGCTGGCGCCTGTTGGTGGGCGGGACAGAGGCGGCGACGCTCATTAACATGCTGGCGCCGCTGGCCCGGGATCTGCCGGTGAAGATGGAACCCGCACGCCCCGATTTCCGTGGAATGCTCTGCAACGCTGCCTGTTCGGTCAGCATGTGCGGCTACAACACGGCGCTCGACATCCTGCAAACGGGGGTGCCGGCCGTCATGGTGCCGTTCGACGATGGCAAGGAGATCGAGCAGAGCCTGCGCGCCGAAAGCCTCGCCCATCTTGACGCGGTCGAGGTTCTGCCGACCGCAGACCTGGACGGCGACACGCTTGCCGCTGCTGTCGACCGCGCCATGCAAGGCGGACGACGCGCCGCTTCGACCCTGCAGATGGACGGGGCGCGACGTTCTGTCGAGATCGCGGAACGGATGGTCGGGCAATGAGTGTTGATTGGACGGCCCTCGACCGGGAACTGGCGCAGTGGCAATCCGATAGCCGGACCATTCCCCTGTGGTGGCGGGATGACGATGCCGTCGCCGTCACCCGCGCGCTCGAGCGTTTGGCGACGTTATCGGCACGGCTGAACCTGCCGGTGCACCTCGCGGTGATCCCCGCCGGGGCCGAGCCGGAGCTTGCCGATTTCGTCCACGCCACAGAACACCTGATCCCGGTTCAACACGGCTGGTCCCACGCGAACCACGCGACCGGAGGCCGGAAAAAGGCCGAACTGGGCGCAGATCGTCCGACGAGTGAAGTGCTGCGCGAGCTCGGACAGGGACATGAGCGGATGAAAACCCTGTTCGGCAAGCGGTTTAGCCCGATGCTGGTGCCGCCATGGAACCGTATCGCGCCCGAAGTGGTCGAGGGCTTGCCGCGTCTCGGGTTCTCCCATCTTTCGACCTACACACCCCGTGCCGCCCGATTGGCCGCGCCGGGACTGGTTCAGGTCAACACCCATATCGACCCCATCGACTGGAAGGGCACCCGCGGGCTGGTCCCGCCAGACCGGGTTATCGCGGGCCTTGTCTCGACACTCGAAGACCGGCGCAGCGGAAAGACCGACCCCGAGGAGCCGCTGGGGCTACTGACACATCACCTTGTACATGACGAGGCGATCTGGGATTTCACCGGAGCCCTGCTGGAGCGGCTGCTCACCGGTCCGGCGCGGCCCTGGACGATACCCGCATCGCAAACCGACAAAAGGACACCCGAATGAGCCGACTGGATTCGATGCTGCGCCGCCTGACCGCCCAGCGCGACGGGCTGAACTGGGCCGCCGAGCAGGTCGCCGATCTTGCGGGCGACGTGCTGGACATGGGCCTTGGCAATGGCCGGACGTATGACCATCTGCGCGAAATCCTGCCCGACCGGCGCATTCGCGTGATGGACAGGGTGCTGCAATGCCACCCCTCCTGCATCCCGCCCGAACAGGATTTCCTGATGGGCGAGGCGGAACCGATGCTGGCACGACTGGCCGGGGAAAGCGCGCGTTTCGCGCTGGCGCATTACGATTTCGGCAGCGGAATCAAGGCCGACGATGTGGCCGAGGCAGCCCGGCTCAGCCCCGCCATCGCCAAGGTGATGGCACCGGGCGGGCTTATCGTCTCGGGCCAGCCGCTGATCGGGTTCGAACAGATCACCGGCCCCGACAGCATCGCGCCCGACCGGTACCTGTTCTACCGCGCCTGACCCGCGTCACGCCACCCGCAGGCCGCGCGACCAGACCGCGCGCAGCGCGGGTACGCCTGCACGCAGGCGAAAGCGCAACAGGTCCGCCCGCGCGCCCGGGTGCAGCATCCCGCGATCGCCCAGCCCCACTGCCTGAGCCGGCGCCCGCGTCACCGTGCCCAGCCCCCGCGCCATGTCGCCCCAGATTTCGCCCAGTTGCACCGCCGCCAGCAGCAGGGCCGAGGGCACGTAGTCGGATGACAGGATGTCGAGCAGGTCGCGCTCAGCCAGATCGCGCGCGGCCACGTTCCCCGAATGCGACCCGCCCCGAATGAGGTTTGGCGCCCCCATCATCACGCGGATACCGGCCTCGCGGCAGGCTTCGGCCGCCTCCACCGTGGTCGGAAACTCGGCCAGCCGTATCCCGTGACCTGCCGACACGGCCACCTGTTCGCGCGTCGTGTCGTCGTGGCTGGCCAGCACTGCGCCCAGTTTCTCGGCATGCGCGACGGCCTCGACCTCGTGCCTGTCACCCACCCGGTCGCGCAGACCCTTGAGCTGAGCGACATGCTGCAGGAACTCGTCATCGTTCATCGCGTGCTTGTTCTTCATATAGGTCTCAAGCTTGGTCATATCGCGGAACTGACGCTGCCCGGGCGTGTGATCCATCAAGGACACAAGACCAACACGGTCCTCGGCAGTGAACTCCTCCAGCTCCTCCACCAGCGTCTCGGAACAGATCTCGGCGCGCAGATGCAGGAAATGGCTGATCTTGAGCGCGTCCATCGCCCGCAGCTCCAGCAACTCGGTCGCCAGCGGGCGGGCGTATTTCAGGTAACGCCCCTGCCCCGTCGGTATCGACCCGACGCGCATCGCGTCGAAGACAGTCGTGATGCCCGTCCCTGCCAGTTCCGCGTCATGCGCGATGATCGCCGCGGCATGGGGCCAGTCGACCTTGGGGCGCGGCTGGATATGACGCTCCAGGTTGTCGGTATGCAACTCCACCAGGCCGGGGCTGACGTGATCGCCCTCGCAATCCTCGGCGCCTGCCGGGATCGCGGCTCCGAAACCGATATCGTCGATCTGGCCGTCGACCACTCGGATATGCCCGGTACGGGTCTCTTCGGGCAGGATCAGCATGGCATTGGCGAGGGTGAAGGTCTGTGTCATGGGAGTGTCACGCGATTGAAGGTAAGGGAACGGCCACGGAAAGGGAGGCGCATGTGACTTTTTCGCGATACGCGATCTATTTCGTACCGCCCGCGGCATCGGATTGGGGCCGCTTCGCCACCGCTTGGCTGGGCTGGGATGTCGTGGACGGGGCCCCGGTTGCGCATCCGCAGGCCGCAGGGCTCGATGTTGCAGCAATAACCGAGGTGCCGCGAAAATACGGGCTGCACGCGACAGTCAAGCCGCCCTTCCGGCTCGCCGCGGGACGCGACGCTGCCGATTTGCACGCGGCCTGCACCACGCTTGCTGCGACCAGTGCGCCGGTGCAGCTCGACGGGTTGCAGATCGCCCGGCTCGGGCGTTTCCTGGCTTTGAGGCCGCGCGGCGACGAGACGGCGCTTAACGCGCTGGCCGCTGAATGGGTACAGGCGCTGGACACGTTCCGCGCCGCACCGGATGCGCAGGAACTTGCCAAGCGTCGCGCCGCCGGGCTGACACCCGCGCAGGACGAGAACCTGTCGCGCTGGGGCTACCCTTACGTGATGGACCAGTTCCGGTTTCACATCACCCTGACCGGAAAGCTCGACCGCGATACCGGTGCCCGCGCGCAGGCCCATCTCGAAAAGACGCTTGTACCGCTCCTGCCTACCCCGTTCGGCATCGACGCGCTCGCGCTGGTGGGCGAGGCCGGGGATGGCCGGTTTCACCTTCTCCATCGCTACGCCCTTTCCGGTTGAAGCTGCGACAGGATCGCGTCGACCGTATCGTCCAGCGATCCGGAATTGTCGATCTCGATCACGCGCGACAACCCATCGGGCAAGCTCAGCGCCGCGCGGCTCAGGCGTTGGGTACGCTGCGCCTCGTCTTCGCGCCCGCGCGCGGCCAGACGTGCGGCCAACAGCTCGGGCCGTGCCGTCAACGAGATCACGGCGAAATTCCCGAATGCATGCTCGGCCTCGGCCAGAACACTGCGCGACAGGTTGACCAGGACGGCACGTGCATCGCGGCGCAGATCGGTGATCGCTGCGGGAATTCCGTATCGCAGGCCATGTGCCGACCAGTGCAGCACGAAAGACCCAGCGGCAATCCGGCGCGCGAACTCCTCTTCGCTTACCCCTTCGAACGGCTCACCCCCGGCCTCGGAACGCCGCGTGATTACCCGGCGCACCAGCCTGATCCGTGGATCGCGCGCCGCCAGCGCGGCCATCACGCTGTCCTTGCCGACACCCGACGGGCCGACGACCGCGATGACCGGCGCAGGGTTCATGCCACGGCCTTCGGCGTAAAGGCCGAGACATCGACCACCCGGTCGCAAACGCGCTCACGTGCCGTCTCGTCATGAAAGATGCCGATGATGGCCGCTCCACGCGCCTTGGCCTCCTCGATCAACGACAGCACGGTCTCGCGGTTCGCTGCATCGAGGCTCGCGG
Organism: Lutimaribacter marinistellae; assembly: GCF_042648365.1. NCBI lineage: Bacteria > Pseudomonadati > Pseudomonadota > Alphaproteobacteria > Rhodobacterales > Roseobacteraceae > Lutimaribacter > Lutimaribacter marinistellae. The sequence continues at coordinate 624,432 of NZ_JBHRXI010000010.1, forward strand.
TCGGCTCGTCCAGCAGCAGCGCCGGATAGTCATAGGCAAAGCCGCGCGCGATGTTCACCCGCTGCTGCTCACCGCCCGAAAAGGTGGTCGGCGACAGGCCCCACAAGGTCTGCGGAATGTTGAGGCGGGTCAGCAACTCGTCGGCCCGCGCCCTCGCCTGTTCGACCGGGGTGCCGGTGGCCAGCAGCGGCTCCATCACCACGTCAAGCGTCGGCACCCGCGGCACCACCCGCAGGAACTGGCTGACATAGCCCAGCACGCTGCGCCGCAGTTCAAGGATTTCGCGCGGCTGGGCGGCGGCAACGTCGGTTTCGCCCACCATGATCACGCCGGACGCGGCAAGGTAATTGCCGTAGATCATCCGCATCAGCGTGGACTTGCCCGCGCCGGACGCCCCGATCAGGGCCACGCATTCACCGCACTCGACGGCAAGGGTCGCGCCCTGCATCACCGGGATCGCGGCATCGCCCTGATTGTGCAGCAGAAAGGTCTTGGAGACATCGCGGATGTCGATCATAGCCACTTGTTCCATTTGAAGAAAAGATACGTCCCCAGCGCCGACAGGATCATCGCGCCGATCGCCATCGGATAGCCGTAGGGCCAGTGCAGCTCGGGCATGATGTCGAAGTTCATGCCATAGGCCGAGGCCACCAGCGTCGGCGGCATGAACAGCACCGCGACGACCGAAAAGATCCGCACGACGCTGCTCTGGTTGATGCCGATCAGGCCGATGGTGGCGTCCACCGTCAGGCCGATCCGCGACGACAGGTAATCGCTGTGTACCTCCAGCGCCTTGATGTCGCGCATCTGGCTTTTCACCAGCGTCATGACCGCCTTCTCACGCGGGGTAGTGGTGAAAAAGATCAGCATCCGTTGCAGGGTCAAAAGAGCCAGACGGACCCGGCCGATCAATTCCCCCTGAAGCCCGACCTGCTGCAACGTCTTCTCCAGCTTCTGATCATCGCGTTCCTGTTCCTCGCCGAACAGGATCTGCGCCGCCTCGTCCAGCACGCGCCCCGCCGCCTCCAGAAGATCGGCAAGCCGGGCAACGATCTCGTCGACCAGCGCGATGAACATCCGGTCCACCGTGCCCGAACCGCCCGCGTTCCGCTCGGCGTGAGAGGCAAAGGTCTCGAACGGGCGCGGGTTGTGGTGACGGACCGTCACCATGCGTTCGGGCGTCAGGATGAAGGTCACCGGGCCGCTGCAGGCCTGATGGGTCGCCGACATGCCGGGCAGCACCACGGTCATGTATTCGACCCCGTCCTCGCGGTAGAGGCGTGAGGATATCTCGATCTCCTCCATGTCGGCCAGCGTCGGCACGTCCAGCCCCAGCGCCTCGACCGCCGCGACCTGCGATGGCAGCGGGCGGTACAGGTCGATCCACACCGCATCAGGCGGGATCTCGACTGCGCCTTCGTCGTTCCCGGCCAGTGCGTTCGGGGTGGTCGGAAGGGGCGCAAGGATCTTGCCGGATCGTCCGTAAGCCGTCAGCATGGTCAGACCTGCAGAACCGAGCTTACGAGAAGCTGCGTATAGGAATGTTGCGGGTCGTCAAGCACCTGGTCCGTCAGACCGGTCTCGACCACGTGACCGTCCTTCATGACCATCAGGCGATGCGCAAGAAGACGGACGACCGCCAGATCATGCGTCACGATGATGGCGGACAGCCCCATGTCCCGAACGAGGCCACGCAACAGGTCAAGCAGCCGCGCCTGCACGCTGACATCCAGCCCACCGGTCGGTTCGTCCATGAAAACCAGCCGCGGCCCGGTCACAAGGTTGCGCGCGATCTGCAACCGCTGCTGCATCCCGCCCGAAAACGCCGTCGGCCGATCATCGATCCGGTCTGCCGCGATCTCGACCCGGCCCAGCCAGTCGGTCGCCGTGTCGCGGATGTGGCCGTAATGGCGCTCGCCCACCGCCATCAGCCGCTCGCCGATATTGCCTCCAGCACTGACCGACATGCGCAACCCGTCGCGCGCATGCTGGTGGACAAAGGCCCAATCCGTCCGGCCCAGCATCCGCCGCGCGGGTTCCGACATGGTCAGCGTGTCCACCGGCCCCTCGGCCCGCGTGTCAAAGATCACCCGCCCCTCGTCCGGCTCCAGATGTCCGGCAAGGCAATTCAACAACGTCGACTTGCCCGAACCGCTCTCGCCGACGATGCCCATCACCTCGCCGGGAAAGAGGTCAAAGCTCACATCGGCGCAGCCAATCCGCGCGCCATAGCGCTTGCCGACACCCTCGACTTGCAGCAGCGGCACGGGGTCGGTCTCAGGTTTCATCGTGTCCATCTTACGCCGCCTCCCCGCTCAGCCGCCCGGTATGCCCCTCGGCCCTGCGCGAGCGGCAATAATCGGTGTCCGAGCAGACGAACATCCGCCCACCCGCATCATCCACGATCACCTCGTCAAGATAGCTGTCCACCGCCCCGCACAGGTCGCAGGGGTGATCGGCCTTGCTCGGCTCGAACGGGTGATCCTCGAAATCGAGGCTGACGACCTTGGTCCAGGGCGGCAGGGCATAGATCCGCTGCTCGCGCCCCGCGCCGAACAGCTGGATCGCGGCCATCTCCATCTTGGGGTTATCGAATTTCGGTATCGGGCTCGGGTCCATGACGTAGCGGTCCGCCACCTTGACCGGATAGGCATAAGAGGTCGCGATCGCCCCGTGCCGCGCGATATCCTCGTAAAGCTTCACATGCATCAGCCCGTATTCCTCGAGACTGTGCATCTTGCGCGTCTCCGTTTCGCGCGGCTCAAGGAACCGCAGCGGCTCGGGAATGGGCACCTGGTAGACAAGGATCTGATCCTCCGACAGCTCCGCCTCGGGGATGCGGTGGCGGGTCTGGATGACGGTGGCCTGCGCCGTCTCCTCGGTCGTCTCGACCCCGGCCGTCCGCTCAAAGAACTTGCGGATCGACACCGCATTGGTGGTGTCGTCGGCGCCCTGGTCGATCACCTTGAACCGGTCATCGGGCGTCAGTGTCGCGGCCGACACCTGCACGCCGCCGGTGCCCCAACCATAGGGCATCGGCATCTCGCGGCTGGCAAAGGGCACCTGGTAGCCAGGAATGGCCAGCCCCTTGAGGATTGCACGCCGGATCATCCGCTTGGTCTGCTCGTCGAGATAAGCGAAGTTATAGGCTTGATCGCTCATTCCGCGGCCTCCTTCCGGGCTTCGCCCGCCTCGCGCCGCAGCTTGCGCACCAGTTCCAGCTCGGACTGGAAATCCACGTAATGCGGCAGCTTGATATGTTCGAGAAACCCGGTTGCCTGGATGTTGTCGGCATGGCTCAGCACGAATTCCTCGTCCTGTGCCGGCGCACCCAGATTGTCCTCTCCCAGCTCTTTCCAGCGCAGCGCGCGGTCGACCAGCGCCATAGCGATCGCCTTGCGTTCGGACTGGCCAAAGACCAGCCCATACCCGCGGGTGAATTGCGGCGGCTCGGTCTTCGATCCGGTAAACTGGTTGACCGTTTCGCATTCGGTCAGTTCGACCTCGCCGATCTCGATGGCAAAGCCCAGCTCGGGGATCTCCATTTCGACCGCACAGGTCCCGATCCGCAATTCACCGACAAAGGCATGGTTGCGCGCGTAACCCCGCTGCGTCGAATAGGCCATGCCAAGGATGAACCCCTCGTCCCCGCGCGTCAGCGATTGCAGGCGCAGCGGACGGTCGGCGGGAAACTCCAGCGGCTCGCGCGTCAGGTCACGCGGCTCGCGCCCGTCATCGACCTCGGACTGGATCAGGCCCTCGCCCTGCAGGAACTCGGTGATATGCGGCATCGGCGCGTCACGCGGTTCGGCGCTTGCCGCCTCCTGGGCATCTCCCTCCGCCGCCAGTTTGAAGTCGAGCAGCCGGTGCGTATAGTCGAAAGTCGGGCCCAGAACCTGCCCGCCCGGCGCATCCTTGAACGTGGCCGAGATACGCCGGTCACAAGCCATCTCGCCGGTATCGACCGGCGCGGTCGCGCCAAATCGCGGCAGCGTCGTGCGATAGGCCCGGATCAGAAAGATCGCCTCGATCAGGTCACCGCGCGCCTGCTTGATCGCCAGCGCGGCAAGGTCCGGGTCGTAAAGCGACCCCTCGGCCATCACCCGGTTCACCGCAAGGCTCAGCTGTTCGCGGATCTGGGCAAGGCTCAACTCCTCGACACGCGTATCGCCCCGGCGCTCTTCGGCCAGCCAGGCATGGGCATTCTCGATGGCGCGCTCGCCGCCCTTCACGGCAACATACATCGCTCAGCCCTCCATGATGTGCGTGCTGCGCGGCAGGCCCGCCACCCGATCGCCGCAGGTAAAGAAACAGTCAAAGCCCAGCGGGAACAGCGCCGCGTTCCGCGCCAGCAACCCCGCATCCGGCAGGTTCAGGTGCGCCACCTCGCGAATACCCGGCCCGATGAGCACTGCGCCCTCGGCCACAAGCTCGGGCATCTCCACGATCAGCGTCGCCGAGCGGTCCGGGTTTTCTGACGTCCCGATGCGGAACCGGTCGACAGGCTGCAGGTCGGCCCAGCGGCCCAGCGCGAAATCGGCCTCTTCCGCGCTCCCGACCGGCGCACCGGTGTGAAAGGCCACCCAGCCCCGCACCGCTTCGCAATCGGCAGCGCCCGCAAGGTGCAGCACCGTGTCGACATCGCACAGGGTCAGCACCAGCGCACCGGCCGCGGGCGACAGCGGCGCGGGCGGCACAGCGCCTGCCAGCCGCCGGATCTCACCGGGCCGCGCCATCGCTGTCATGGCCCCGCGAAACGCGTGGGCGGCATCGACCGGCGGCTCGGCAAACCCGCCCGCAAAGCGTTGGACCTGCTTCATGCGTCCTCTCCCCGCGCCATGGTAAAGAAATCGACCTTGGTCGCGGCGGCCTTGGCGGCCCGGTCGCGTCGGGTTCCATTCGCCCGTGCCTCTAGCGGCACCAGAACGCTGCTACGCAATTTTTCCGCAGCGTCGGTCTGCATCATCGCGTCGATCAGCGCCGCCGCCTCGGCCTTGGCGCGCGACCGGCCCTGAACATAGCCATGCCCGACCGTGCCGCATTCCAACGCAAGCGCGCAGCGCGTCACCGTCATTTCACCCAGGTTGAACGCAGACCCCGTCGCCCCGGCCCGGCCCCGCACCATCACGGCCCCTGTCTCGGGCGGTCGCAGCCAGTCGAAAGCGGGGCGCTCGGTCACCGCGCCCCACAGCTCCATCAACTCCGCCTCGGGCGCACGGGCCAAAAGACCCATCCAGTCGCGACGCTCCCGTGTTTCGGCGTTCAAGCTCTTGTCGGTGTCAGGCATCGGCATCCTTGCCAAATTTGTCTAGCATTACTATACAACTATACAAATCATAAACCGAGTCGCTCCGACGTGCAACAAATCCTACCGTGAAGTTTTGGTGACATGGCCCGAACCCCCGTCTGGACATCCATTGCCCAACACCTGACCGCCGACATCGCCGAGGGGCGCCACGCCACCGGCGACCGCCTCCCGACCGAGGCGCAACTGGCTGCACGCTTTGGCGTGAACCGCCACACCGTGCGCCGCGCGCTGGCCGCACTGGCCGAGCAGGGGCTTGTCCACGCCCGACGCGGCGCGGGCGTCTTCGTGACAGCGCGCCCGACCGATTACCCAATCGGCCGCCGCGTCCGCTTTCACCAGAACATCGCCGCCAGCGGCCGGATACCCGGCAAGCGGATCCTGTCGCTCACCCTGCGCGCCGCAGATAAACGAGAGGCCGAGGCGCTCGCCCTCGCTCCCGGCGACCCGGTACAGGTCTATGACGGCGTGTCTCTGGTCGACGAGGAACCCATCGCCGTGTTCCAAAGCGTCTTTCCCGGTGACCGGTTGCCGGGCCTTCTCGACGCGCTGCGCGAAACACAATCGGTGACGGCGGCCCTGCAACGCTGCGGCGTGGCCGACTATACCCGCGTCTCGACCCGCATCACCGCCCGCGCGGCCACCGCGACGCAGGCCAACCAGCTTCGCCTCGCCGAAGGCGCGCCGCTGATCCGGACCACCGGCATCAATGTCGACTCAGATGGCGTACCCGTCGAATACGGTCGCAGCTGGTTCGCGGGGGACCGCGTCACCCTGACACTCAGCGGCGACGAGGGCTGACCCGGCAGCAAACAGCACACCCGCGCCGTGCCGCAGGCGCGGCGCCGGGCCCAAGGCCGGATGAGCGCCCGGCGCAGCCGGGGGCTCTGCCGGGTGCGGGAGCCTTCCGCTCTCCTCTCAGGCGTATTTCTCCAGGAATGCCTCGGCAGACAACGCCCGGAAATCCGCCAGCCGCGCCCGCAACGTTGCATGATCCCAGTCCCACCAGGCCATCGCGATCAGCCGCTCGGCCACGTTCGCGGGCTGGCGGCGGCGGATCACTTGTGCCGTGACCCCGCCCACGATTGTATAGGGCGCCACGTCCCGCGTCACCACGGCGCCCGCGGCCACCACCGCGCCATGGCCGACCGTCACCTCGGGCTTGATCATCGCGCCATGCCCGATCCAGGTGTCATGCCCGATCCGCGCCACGCGGCCCGCCCCGGCGCGCGAACCAGTCCGCGTCATCCTCGGCATCGTCCCAGTAGCTCGCCGACCGGTAAAGGAAGTGATGCAGCGACGCGGTATCAAGCGGATGATCCGTCGCGCCTATGCGCACCGCGCTAGCGATGTTGGCGAACTTGCCGATCTCGGCATTGGCGATGTCACATCCCCGGTCGCAATAGGAATAATCGTCCAGCCGCGCATTGGCGACACGGGTTCCGGCCCCGATCTCGACATAGGCCCCGAACCGGGCATCGCTGATCTGGCAACCGGGATGGATGACCGGTGTCTCGGCGCTCAGTTTCGGCATCGTCTCCGCTCCGTCAGGCAGTCGCAGGCTTGGCAGCGGGTTTGCGTGCACCCTCGCCCCCGCCCGCGATCAACCGTCGCCGCAACCAGCCCGAAAGCCAATCCATGAAGACGACCATCAGGATCACCAGCGTGATGTAATAGGCCACCTCTTCCCAGTCCTTCTGGGTGATGATCGCCTGCGTCAGCAGCAGGCCGATGCCGCCCCCGGTGATCGCACCGATGATCGTGGCGCTTCGCGTGTTCGATTCGAGGAAGTACAGGATCTGGCTCAGCAGAACCGGCGTCACCTGCGGGATCACCCCGAACCTGTAGCGCTGCACCGCGCTGGCACCGGTGGATTGCACGCCCTCGATCTGCTTGCTGTCGACATTCTCCAGCGCCTCGGAAAAGATCTTGCCGAAGGTCCCGCTGTCGGTCACAAGGATCGCCAGCGCGCCGGTCAGCGGTCCCGGGCCAAAGGCACGGGCCAGGATGATCGTCCAGATCAGCGCATCCACCCCGCGCACGAAGTCGAAGACGCGCCGCACGCCGAACCGCACGACACGCATCGGGGTAAAATTCCGCGCCGCGAGAAAGGCCAGCGGCAGCGCCACGATGGCCGCCCCAATCGTCCCGAGGAACGCCATCAGGATCGTCTCGTATATGGCCCAGGCCACGTCCTTGTGCCGCCACATCGCGTTGTTCCAGAAATCCGACCAGATCGCCCCGGCCTCGCCCTGGACCGCAAGTCCCATCAACGCGCCCGGCCCCACCCCATGATAGGGGCTGTCAAGCGTGAACCAGAACAGTTCCCACCCGGTGAAGTAGCGAAACACTTCCGAGCGGCTGCGCGTCACGGTCAGGCGTCCGGCATCGGTGGTCACGGCCAGCCTGTTCTTGGACGCGTTGATCCATTCGGGCATCTCGCCCGGTGGCAGTTCGGCCTGAACGCCCGCGCTGCGGCTGGGCGTGGCACGGATGGTTCCGTAGTCCGGAATGTCGAACTCCACCGTCTCCGGCCCGAACCGCACCTCGTAACCGTCCCCCAGGTCGATCACCGTCACCGCGCCCAGCGTCACCCAGTCCGGCGCCTCACCCTCGGGATAGGCGCCCTTGCGCTCACCCTCGATCGCGATCGAAACCGAGGCGTCGGAATTGTTGCGCGTGACATGCGTCTTGTAGCTGTAGCTGTCGCGCACCAGCGTCTGCCCGTTCTCGAAACTGGCCCGATCCCATAATCCCGGCACGTCGAAGGCAAAGAAAACATAGACGAGGTAGCCGATCACCAGCGCCGGCAATCCGAAATTGAACACGCGCTTGCGCAGGAACAACCGGTCGGCCTGCGCCTTGAGCATGTCCGGGGCGATATCGGCAGCGGCGGTCATAGGGCGGCTCCATGGGTCAGGCGGTCGCGCAGCTGACCCGAGATCTGGTCGACGACGACGATGGTGATGAACAGAAGCAGAAAGATCGCGGCCGCCTCGTCGTAACGCCCCTGCCCCCAGGACATCGCGTTGCGCAGCTCATACCCAATGCCGCCCGCACCGACGAACCCCAGGATGGCAGAGGCGCGGATATTGATCTCGAACCGCAACAGCGCATAGCTGACATAGTTCGGCCCGACCTGCGGGATGACGCCCAGATACATCCGCTGCGACCAGTTGGCGCCGACCGACTGCAACCCCTCCAAGGGTTTGAGCGAGGCATTCTCGTTCACTTCGGAAAACAGCTTGCCCAACGCGCCGGCGGTATGGATGGCGATGGCAATCATCGCCGGAACCGGCCCACCGCCCAGAACAAAGATCAGCACCAGCGCAATGACGATCTCGGGCACCGCGCGAAAGATATCCATGATACGGCGAAAAACCGGGATCGCCCTCGGCCAGCGCGCCATTCCGCGCGTCGACAGCAGCGCCAGCAAGGTACCCGCAAGCGTGCCTGCCAGCGTCGCGGCGGCAGCGATGTTGACGGTCTCGACAAGGGCCGGAAAGAACGTGACGAAATGGGCCGGCAGGTTGGCGGCCTTCTCCACCGCCTCTGCCACCACTTCGGCCGGGTAGTCGAAGATCCGCTGCCAGCCATCGGCGAAGCTGCCCGCGTTGCGGCTGTCGGCGGTGCGAAACCCCGCAACCATCAGGGCGACGAACAGGATCAGCAGCAGTCCGCCATACATGCGGCGGGTCCGCGTCATCGCGACATACTCATCGCGGATCTGCGTCACTGTGTGCGACGCGGCCGATAGGTCCGTCATGCAGGAACTCCGTGAAACTCCCACCCCTTACAAGGGGCAGAAAAAGACGGGGTCCGTTTCAACCGAACCCCGCCAATCTGTCGAAAAGCGATCAGTTCGACTTGCTCTTGCGCGCCTCGATGATGATCTCATAGGCTTCGTGGTCGATCGGCTTGAACGCCATCGCCTCGCCCGCGGCCACACCGTAGAAACAGTCTTGGTCCATCTCGTGCAGGTTCGCCATCAGGTCGGTCATCTTGGCCTTGACCTCTGCGGGCAACTCCTTGCGCAGAACAATGGGGCCTTCGGGGATCGGCTTGGACTTCCAGATCTCGACCAGATCGTTCATGTCGACAAGGCCCGCGTCCACGGCCTTGCGCAGCGCGCCCGAATTATAGCCGTCTTCCCAGTTGCCCAGCCCGTCGGCCCAGGTCACACCCGCATCGACATCGCCGTTATTGACCGCGACGATCGTCTGCTCGTGACCGCCGGTGAACTTGACCTCGCCGAAATAGTCGCCCGAGTCCATGGTGGCACCGGTCGCCTGCGGGATCTCGATCGACGGGATCAGGTAGCCCGAGGTCGAGTTGGGATCCCCGAACCCGAAGACCTTGCCCTGCATGTCGTCGAGCGAGGTGATGCCGCTATCCTTGCGGGCAAAACCGACCGAGTGATAGCCATAGCCGCCATCGGTGTTGTACTTGACCAATACCGGCTCAACCGCTTCGGGGTCCGACATCCAGGTCTTGGCATAGGCCGAAGCACCCAGCCACGCCAGGTCGATGGTGCCACCCAGCAGGCCCTGGATCACGCCGTTGTAATCGGCCGGCGCAAACAGTTTGACCGGAACGCCCAGCACCTCCGAGGCATAATCGGCGAGGCACTGGTTGTTGTTCATACGGTCCTGGGCGTTCTCGCCACCAAGGATCCCGATGCGAAATTCGTCGATCTGCTCCTGCGCCATCGCAGGGGAGGCCAGGGCGGTTGTCGCCACGAGGGCAGCAATCAGTTTCTTCATCTCGGTCTACTCTCCGGTTTGGTTGGGACCGGCCCGCCCCAGCGGCGGACCGGGTGAGGGAAACGTGAAAATCGTCAGACCAGCGCTTTTGCCTCGCGCAGAGGCGTCGTCGCATCGAGCGCGTCGATCTCGGTCGAGGTCGCCGCCTCGGAGAAACTCGCATCCGCGCCATAGATTTCGCGCGCGACCCCGGTGGTCAGCTGCTCGGGCAGACCGTCGAACACGATCCGCCCGTCGCGCATGCCCACCACCCGGTCGCAATAGCGCCGGGCCGTGTCCAGCGTGTGCAGGTTGCAGATCACCGTGCGCCCGTCCTCTTCATGGATGCGGCGCAGCGCCTCCATCACGGTCTGGGCGTTCATCGGGTCGAGCGAGGCGATGGGCTCATCGGCAAGGATGATCCGTGGGTCCTGCATCAGCGCACGGGCAATCGCGACGCGCTGCTGCTGGCCGCCCGACAACGCCTCGGCCCTCTTGGGGGCGTGCTCGGCAATGCCCAGGCGGTCAAGAATGTCGATCGCGCGATGGATGTCGGCCATCGGGTAAAGGTTGAACATCGTCGCAAGCGTCGAGCGGCGGTTCAGCGTCCCGTGCAGCACGTTGGAAACGACATCTATCCGCGGCACCAGGTTGAACTGCTGGAAAATCATCGCGCAATCGGCCTGCCAGGCGCGCTTGTCCCGGCCCCGCAACTGCGTGACGTCGCGCCCCTCGACCATGATCCGGCCGTCGGTCGCATCTGTCAGCCGGTTGATCATGCGCAGCAGGGTCGATTTCCCGGCCCCGGACCGCCCGATGATCCCGATCATGCAGGGCTTGTCCACATCCAGCGTCGCGGCATCCACCGCCACGTTGCGGCCAAAGCGTTTCGTGAGTTTGTCGATACGCAGCACGTCCATCCCCCCGTTCTGCGGGGCGTGCTAACGCAAGCGGCCAAAGGATTTGTGTCACACCGACGAAGCTTTTGTAACGGCACCGGCCCTACCGTTCGGACACACAAGCGGTTATATCCGCAACGACTCGCCCTCCAGACAGGACCGCACCCCATGAGCACAGACCGCAAGATCCGGATCGCGCCGTCGATCCTCTCGGCCGATTTCGCCAATTTTGGCGCCGAGATCCGCGCCATCGAGGACCAGGGCGCCGATTGGGTGCATGTCGATGTGATGGATGGCCATTTCGTTCCCAACCTGACCTTCGGCCCGCCAGCGGTAAAGGCCTTCCGCCCGCACGTGACCACGGTGATGGATGTCCACCTGATGATCGCCCCGGTCGATCCCTATATCGACGCCTATGCCGAAGCCGGTGCCGACGTGCTGACCGCGCATGTCGAGGCCGGACAACACACGCACCGCACCCTTCAGGCCATCCGCGCAGCCGGCATGAAGGCAGGCGTGGCCCTCAACCCGGGCACCCCGGCCGAGGCGGTCGAGCATCTGCTGGACCTCGCCGACCTCGTCTGCGTGATGACCGTGAACCCCGGATTCGGCGGGCAGAAATTCATCGACATGACCACCAAGATCCAACGCCTGTGCCAGATGATCGGCGACCGTCCGGTGCTGATCGAGATCGACGGCGGCGTCGATACGCAGACCGCGCCGCTGGTAACCGCCGCCGGGGCCGACGTTCTGGTGGCCGGCTCCGCCGTATTCCGCGGCGGATCGGTCGACGCGCCCGAGGTCTATGGCAACAACATGCGCGCCATTCGCGCCTCCGTGGAAACCGTTTGGGCATGACGTGACAGGGGGGCTCCCGCCCCTCGTCTCGGGCTGACGCCCGCTCCTCACGTTGGGCCCGGCGCCGCGCTCGCGCGCGGCGCAGGCCGGAACCGGCCGCCCCGCGCATCAACTGCCACGGCAATCCCGAACCCGGCGAGGCAAGGGCGCGCCTCGTTCCTTCCTCTTGCTTCCAAATATCCCGGAGCGCGAGGCAGAGCCTCGCATACGCGCCGCGCGACAGCGCGGCGCCCGGCCCAAAGCCGCCAGAAGGTCCGGCAAAGCCGGGCCTTCGCGGCTGCGGGAGCCCTTCCTCAACTCAGTTGTTCGGCGAAATGCTCCAGCAGCCGGTGCTTCAGAATCTTCCCCGTCGGGGCGGCTGGCAGCTCATGGGCAATCACGATCCGCGCAGGGCGCTTGTACCCGGCCAGCCTGTCCGCCGCGAAGGTCTTCAACGCCTCTTCCTCGGGTTCGTCACCCGGCGCCGCCTGCACGAAGGCCATCACCTTTTCATCCCCATCGACCATCTGGCCCACCACTGCCGCCTGGATGACCTGCGGATGATCGTTGAGCGCGGCCTCCACCTCGGGCGGGTAAACGTTGAACCCGCCATGGATGATCAGTTCCTTGCACCGTCCGCTGATGTTCAGATGGCCCCGCGCATCGATAAAGCCCAGATCGCCGGTCCGCAGCCAGCCATCGGCCAGCACCGCCGCCGTCGCCTCGGGATTGCGGAAATACCCCGCCATCACGTGCGGGCCCTTGGTCAACACCTCGCCGGTGCCGTCTCCGCCACCGGCCACTCCCTCGTCGATGGCGATCTGCACACCGGGCAGGGGCGGACCGACCGAGATGTCGGGATCGCCCAGCGCATTGCGCGTCGCCGACACGCCCGCAGTGCTTTCCGTCAGGCCATAGCCATTCTGGATCGCCACGCCGTAAAACGCCTCGGCCTTCCGCTTCCATGCCGGATCCAGCGGCGCCGCACCCGAGGAGGTATAGCGCAGCCGGCTCTCGGGCAGCCGGTCATACCCCTGCTCCTTGGTGTATTGCATCAGCAGCGCATGCATCTGCGGCACCGCCGAAAAGAGCGTCACGCCCGAGGTCAGCGCCGCGTAGAGCCGCGCCGCCGAGAACCGCGCCTCCAGCCGGATCGGCACCCCCGCGTAGATCGAGGCCGTCACCACCGAGGCAAGGCCGAACACATGCGTCATCGGCAAGACGCCATAGACCTCGTCCTCCAGCGTCATCCCCCGCAACCGGGCCGAGGTCAGGCCACCGAACCGCAGGTTACCATGGGTCAGCATCACGCCCTTGGGCGTTCCGGTCGTCCCCGTGGTGTAAAGGATGACCGCCACCTCGCGCAGATCCGGGTCCGGATCGCCCGCCCGGGCCGCGATATGCATCCGCCCGAAATCGCCGGTGATTTCGGATGCGCCCATCCGCGCCGCGTGGTCCTGCGCATCGGCCGAGATGGCAGAGGTGAACAGCACCGCAGCCGGGGCCGCGTGACCGATGATACGGTCGATCTCGGCCGGGGTCTGCCGCGCATTCACCGGCACGGCGATCGCAGCCATGCGCGAACAGGCGAACAGCGCCGCAACCGCCGCCGCGGAGTTTTCCGCCAGGATCAAGACCCGGTCGCCCGCCTGCACGCCGGCATTGACCAACTCCGCCCCCAGCGCCTCCACCGCCCGGTCCAGCGCGCCATAGGTCCAGTCCGCCCCGCCACTGTCTCGAAGCGCCCGCGCGTCGGGGCGCGCGGCCACTTGGTCGCCCAGGTAATCGTGCCATTTCGCCATTGCCACGGGCCCTCCCTTGCCCGGTCGGGATCAGAAACTCGGTCGGCGCTTTTCGAGAAAGGCCGCGATCCCCTCGGCCGCCTCGTCCCCCACCTGCGCCGTCACCATCGCGTCGCGCTCGGCATCCAGCTGCGCGGTCTCTTCGCGGTCATAGGCCGCGGCGACCAGATGCCGGATGACGCCCTGCGCCACGCGCGGCCCCTGTGCCAGCCTGTCGGCGATAGCCTGCGCCGCCGCCAGCGTCTCACCCTGCGGAACGACCTCGTTGACCGCGCCCAGCGCCGCCATCTGCGCCGCCTCGACCGGGCGCGCCAGCAGGCACATCTCCATCGCCAGCGGGCGCGGCAGTATCCGTGCAAGCGATGCGGTCAGCCCGCCATCGGGCACCAGCCCCGCCTTCACATAGGCGGCGGTGAACCGCGCGCCCTCGGCCGCGACGATCATGTCACAGGCCAGCGCCAGCGACAGCCCCGCACCCGCAGCGCCGCCCTCGACCGCAGCGATCACCGGAACCGGGCAGGCCCGGATCCCGCGCACGAGGTCATGCAACAGGTCGACCCGCCCGCGCCGCTCCTCGGTAGCCAGCTTGCGGCGCTCGATCAACACGTTCAGATCGCCCCCTGCGCAGAAGAACCCGCCATCCGAGGTCAGGATAACCGCCCGCACCCGCGGCTCGGCCGCCTGCGCCATCGCGGCGTTGATCGCATCGTACAACTCGGGCGACAGCGCACCGCGCCGCGCGGCATTGCCGTTCACCACGACCAGCCGGTCGCCCTCGTCCTCCAGCCGCGCCACGCTCATGGCGCGACCCGCTTGCTGCCGCGCTTGAACACGCCTGCCGCCGTCGCCAGCAACTGCCCCGCCTCGTCGCGCAACTCGCCGTTCACATAGGCGATGGACCGGCCATTGCCCGAGGGCAGCCCCACGGCCGTGACCCGTCCCGCCCGCGCCGACGCCACGAACTGCACGCTCAGCGAAACTGTCAGCACCGGCATCGGATCTTCGGGCTGGAACATGTTCGACGCGGTCTGCCCGCAGGCCACATCCAGCAACATCGACACCAGACCACCGTGCAGGATACCGTGGTAGTTCAGGTGCTCGGGCCCGACATCAAGGTAACAGGCCCGGCTGATCCCTTCGCGCGCGTGGTCGATCTCGTAGCCGACATTGGATTGGCAGCCCGACTTCTCGCGCGTCCACGCGCCCGGAAGATCAGGCTGCACTGAGCTCAATGAACCGCTCCATATGGTAATCGGCATCCCCGAACCGGTGATCGGCCATCACGATCCGCTTGGCGATATGGGCCAGCTCGTATTCCTGCGTCATCGCGATCCCGCCATGCATCTGGATCGACTCCTCGGCCACCAGTCGCCCGACCCGGGCGATCAGGTTGCGCGCCGCGGCGATCTGCCGGTCCCGGTCGCCGCTTTCGAGATGCCCCGCCGCGTTGATCACGGCGGAACGCGCCTGTTCCAGCTCGATCAACAGGTCCGAGAACCTGTGCGCCAGCGCCTGGAAGGTCCCGATGGGACGGCCGAACTGCTTGCGCGTCATCAGGTAGTCACGGGTCAGCTCGACAGCACTCTGCATCGCGCCCATGGTTTCCGCCGCCAGCGCCACGTTCGCCGCCGCGATGACCTCCTGCAGCGCGGCAAATCCCTTGCCGGCCTCGCCCAGGCGCGCGCTGGCAGGCACCGAAACACCGTCCAGCGTCACCTCGGCCGCCCGGCCGCCGCTCATCATCGGGTAACCGCGCAGCGTCAGGCCCGTGGCATCCGCCGGCACAAGGAACAGCGAGATGCCCTCGCGGTCGAACGCGCCGCCGCTTTCGCGCGCCGACACCAGCAGGTAACCCGCCGCCTCGGCATTGATCACCACAGATTTGCGGCCGTTCAGCACGATGGAGTCGCCCTCGGCCCTGGCCGTGGTCTCGACACGGCTCAGGTCATAACGCGCCGCAGGCTCGCCATGGGCCAGCGCCAGGTGCAGCGTGCCGCCGATCACCTCTTCGACCATGTCGCGCTGCGCCTCGTCGCCCAGCCGCGCCAGCAATCCACCGCCCAGGATGGCCGTATCCAGCACCGGCTCGACCACGCCCCCGCGGCCCAGCTCCTCGAACACCACCGCGATGTCAAAGCCAGCGCCGCCAAAGCCGCCCTGCTCCTCGGTGAACAGCGCGCCGATCACGCCCAGCTCGGCCAGTTCGCCCCAGATCCTCGCGCTCATGCCGTCGTCGCTGTCCAGGATCTCGTTGCGCACGCCGGTGTCGTAACGGTCCGACAGGTAGCGCCGCAGGCTGTCCTGCAGCATCTGCCGTTCTTCGGTCAGGTTGAAATCCATGCCCTTCAGCCTCCCATCTTGACCTTGGCGATGATCCCGCGCTGGATCTCGTTCGACCCGCCAAAGATCGACAGCTTGCGATTGTTGAAATACTGCGCCGCCAGCGGCCCCGCGTATTCCGGTCCGATCGGGTCATTGTCACCCTCGACCGCCTCCGAGGCGAAGGGCATCGCATAGGGCCCCACCGCGCGGCGCGCGAGGTCGTTGATCTCCTGCCGGATGATCGTGCCCTTGACCTTGAGCATCGAGCTTTCGACGCCCGGCGCCTGCCCTGCCGCGGCCCCGCTCACGATGCGCAGGTTGGTCGTGGCCATCGCCATCAGGTCGATCTCTACCTGCGCAAGGCGCGCGGCGAAATGCGGGTTCTCGATCAGCGGCTTGCCATTTGCGCTCTCGGCGCGGGCGATACGCTTGACCGCGTCCAGCCCCGCCTGGCTGAAGCCCACGCCCGCGATATTGGTCCGCTCATGCGTCAGCAGGTACTTGGCATAGGTCCAGCCCTTGTTCTCCTCGCCCACAAGGTTCTCGACCGGCACCTTGACGTCGTCAAAGAACACCTCGTTCACCTCGTGCTCGCCATCCAGCAGGATGATCGGGCGCACCTCGATGCCGGGCGTGTTCATGTCGATCAGCAGGAACGAGATCCCCTCCTGCTGCTTGGCGTCCGGGTCCGTCCGCACAAGGCAGAAGATCCAGTTGGCATACTGGCCCAGCGTGGTCCAGGCCTTCTGTCCGTTGACGATGTAATGGTCGCCCTCACGCACCGCGCGGGTCTTGAGGCTGGCCAGGTCAGACCCCGCGCCGGGTTCCGAATAGCCCTGGCACCACCAATCCTTCCCGCTCAGGATGCGCGGCAGGTAATAATCCTGCTGCTCCTTCGAACCGAATTTCTGCAGCACCGGCCCCAGCATCGACAGCCCGAAGGGCACGATGCGCGGCGCGTGCGCGGCGGCCAGCTCCTCCTCGAAAATGTGGCGCTGCACCGCGTTCCACTCGGCGCCACCGAACGCCTTCGGCCAGTTCGGCGCCAGCCACCCCTTCTCGTTGAGGATGCGGTGCCACTCGTCATGGCCTTCCTTGCCCAGCGAAATGCCGCGGCGCACCTTGTCGCGCACCTCCTGCGGCAGCTTTTCGTCCAGAAACGCCCGGACTTCTTCGCGGAACGCCTTTTCCTCGTCGGTATAGTTCAGATCCATTGCTCACTCCCTGTCTCGACGGTGCCGCATCCCGTCCGGCGCGCGCAGCGCCGGACAGCGTCCGGGCGGGCCTCGATGGCCTGCCCGGACGCCGGCCCCATCAGAAGATCTCGAACAGCCCGGCCGCGCCCATGCCGCCGCCGATGCACATCGTCACGACTCCCAGCTTAGCGCCACGGCGCTTGCCTTCCAGCATCAGGTGCCCGGTCATGCGCGCGCCGGTCATCCCGAACGGGTGGCCGATCGCGATCGAGCCGCCGTTGACGTTGTACTTCTCCGGGTCGATGCCCAGCTTGTCGCGCGAATAGAGACACTGGCTCGCAAAGGCCTCGTTCAGTTCCCACAGGTCGATGTCATCGACCGTCAGACCGTGACGCTCCAGCAGGCGTGGCACGGCAAAGACCGGGCCAATGCCCATCTCGTCCGGCTCGCAGCCCGCCACGGCAAAGCCCTTGAACGCGCCCAGCGGCTCCAGCCCGCGGCGCTCGGCCTCGGCCGCTTCCATTAGCACGACGGCCGCCGCGCCGTCGGACAGCTGCGAGGCATTGCCCGCGGTGACGAAATTGCCCTCGCCGCGTACCGGCTCCAGCCCCGCCAGACCGTCCAGCGTGGTGCCCGGGCGGTTGCACTCGTCGCGGTCAACGACCACTTCCTTGTGCGAGATCTCACCCGTTTCCTTGTTCTTGACCGCCATGGTGGTGGTCATCGGTACGATCTCGTCGTCGAACTTGCCCGCCTCTTGCGCCGCCGCGATCAGCTGCTGGCTGCGCAGTGCGTATTCGTCCTGGTACTCGCGGCTCAGCCCATAGCGCTTTGCCACGATATCGGCGGTTTCGATCATCGTCATGTAGACCGCCGGCTTGTGCTCGAGCAGCCACGGATCGGGCGCCGGGCGCATCTTGCTTTGCACCAGCGAGATGCTCTCGACACCGCCCGCCACCATCGGGCCGGCCCCTTCCTGGGTGATCGCATTCGCCGCGATGGCGATGGATTGCAAGCCGGACGAGCAGAACCGGTTCACCGTCATGCCCGATGCGGTCACCGGCAGACCGGCGCGCAGGGCGATCTGCCGGCCGATATTGGCGCCGGTCTCGCCCTCGGGCAGACCGCAGCCGATGACGCAATCCTCGACGTCGCCGCCCTCCAGACCGGCGCGTTCGACGGCCGACTGAACGGCGTGCCCACCCATCGTGGCGCCATGGGTCATGTTGAACGAACCGCGGAACGATTTCGCAAGCCCCGTGCGGGCAGTGGATACGATGACGGCCTGTTTCATGCCGCGTCCTCCTTGTTGAGATCGTCGAAGCTGCGGCCCTCGGCCACCAGTTTTTCCAGCAACGGTGCGGGCTGCCAGAAATAGTCATCTTCCTGCGCATAGCGCCTGATGTCGTCCAGCAGTGCAGGCAGGCCCTGCATGTCGGCCCATTTCAGCGGCCCGCCGCGATAGCGCGGGAAGCCATAGCCGTAAAGCAGCGTCACATCCACGTCCAGCGGCCTGCGCGCGATGCCTTCACCCACGACCTTGGCCGCCTCGTTGACCATCGCCGCCATGTACCGGCGCACGATCTCCTCGTCGGTGAAGTCCCGGGGCGTGATGCCCTGCTCGGCGCGCTCGGCCTCGATCAGCGGCATGACCTCCTCGTTCGGAACCCGCGCCTTGGCGCCCGCCGCATAATCGTAATAGCCCTTGCCGGTCTTCTGTCCGAAATGGCCGTCCTCGCACAGCTTGTCGGCATAGCTCGCGTCGCGCGCCTTGGGGTGCAGCCCCTCGGCCCGCTTGCGCTTGCGCACTGCCCAGCCGATATCCAGCCCGGCAAGATCGGCCACCGCGTACGGCCCCATGGCAAAGCCGAACGCCTCCAGCGCCTTGTCGATCTGGTAGGGCGACGCGCCGTCCAGCACCATGTGATCGGCCGCCGTGCGATAGGTCGACAGGATCCGGTTGCCGATGAACCCGTCGCACACGCCCGCACGCACCGACACCTTGCCCAGCATCTTGCCCAGCGCAAAGCCGGTCGCCACCACGTCCGGTGCGGTCTTATCCGCCACCACGATCTCCAGCAGCTTCATCACATGCGCGGGCGAGAAGAAATGCAGCCCGATCACGTCCGCGGGCCGCGCGGTACAGGCCGCGATCTCGTTCACATCCAGATACGAGGTGTTCGACGCCAGCACCGCGCCCTGCTTGCAGACCGCGTCGAGCTTGCCGAACACCTGCTTCTTGACGCCCATCTCCTCGAACACGGCCTCGATCACGAGGTCCACGTCGCTCAGCGCGTCGTACTCGGTGGCAAGCGTCAGCGCCTTCTCGGTCAGCTGCTCGAACTGCTCCTGGCTGATCTTGCCGCGTTTCAGCGCACCGCCAAGGTTCTTGGCGATCCGCTCCTTCGCCGCCTGCGCGGCCTCGGGCGTCATCTCCAGCATCACCACCGGCAGGCCGGCCAGCAGCGCCGCCGTGGCGATGCCCGCGCCCATCGTGCCGCCGCCGATGACACCGATCGAGGCCAGCGTGCGCGGCTCGACACCTTTCAGCTCGGGCAGCTTGCCAACCTCGCGTTCGGCGAAAAAGGCATGGATCAGACCCTGCCGCTGGTCCGAGGCCATGAGCTCCATGAACAATTCGCGCTCGCGCTTCATGCCCTGGTCGAAGGGCAGTTCACAGCAGGCCTGGATACCCCGAACCGCCGTCGCGGGCGCGATCTGGCCACGGGCTTTCTTCAGGACACTTTCGTAAAGCGCATCGAAATCGACTGCCTCGGGCGCGGCCATCTCGCTCACCGGCCGCCGTCCCGCGCCGCTGTCGATCAGCTCGCGCGCATAGGCCAGCCCGATGTCGCGCGGCGCGCCATCCTCGACCCGGTCGATGATGCCAAGCGACAGCGCCTCGTCCGCCTTGATCTGGCGACCCGAGGTGATGATGTCGGTCGACGCGTCGATACCCACCAGCCGCGGCAGGCGCTGCGTGCCGCCCGCGCCGGGCATCACGCCGATCAGAACCTCCGGCAGCCCCATCCGCGCCGAAGGCACCGCAATGCGGTAATGCGAGCCCAGCGCGATCTCCAGGCCGCCGCCCAGCGCGGTGCCGTGCAGGGCCGACACCACGATCAGCGGCGAGGATTCGATCCGCGTGCACAGATCGGGAAGGAACGGCTCTTTCGGCGGTTTGCCGAATTCACGGATATCGGCACCAGCGAAAAAGGTCCGCCCCTCGCCATAGATCAGCACCGCCTTCACGCCGTCGGCCTCGGCCCGGGCGATCCCGTCGGCCAGCCCCTGCCGCACGGCATGGCCCAACGCGTTCACGGGCGGGTTGTTGGCGGCGAGAACGGCGATATCGCCGATCACTTCATATCCGATGACTTCTGTCATGCGGTGGGTCCTCCGTTCGTTCCAAGGCGGGCAATCCGCCTCCAATAATGGTTTGCGGATAGCACCGGCCCGGCGGCCGGTTCCACCCTGCGGAATATCGTTTCGCCGGCGAGGGTGTTACGTCCCCCCGCCAAGATCAACCCGTTTTCGGTGACGCGACGTAGGGTCGGGCGCGGGTCTGCAACCGCCGGACACCGGGCCGCGCTCATGCGTCCCGCGCCGCGATCAGCCCCGCCAGCGTCATATGCGCGGCATCCGCCAGCGCCACCGGCACCCCCTGACGCTCCAGCGCCGCACGGTAGAGACCGGGCAGGTAACCGTCGCCGATCACCGCCACCTGCTGGCCCAGCCAATAGGGCCGCGCGGCGGCCAGCTCGGCCCCGATCACCGCGCCATGAACACGCGCAGATACCACCTCGGGCGGCTGATCTTCGAGGATCGCACCGGCCTGCGCCTCGGCCAGCCGCGCCATCAGGCGCTCGGGCTTGGCCATCGCATCCTCGACCGCCTCGGCAAAACTTTCGGCATCGGGCCGCCCCTGCCCCATCCAGCGCGCCAGCGCCGTGGCCGAGGCCAGCGCGGATACCAGCCCACCCGACAGCGCGGTCTGGAAACTCACGACCTCATCGGCGCTGACATGCACCCACTGCGTCTCGGGTCCGGTCAGGCACAGCACGCCGTCCCAGTTCGGGTTGCGCTTCAGGAACCCCGCGATGCGCGTCTCGCCCCCCTGCATCACGCCGGCGGGGGCGGCACTGCGCAGGCCCGGCACCGCCAAGAAGGCAACCCGCGCATCGCCAAGGTCGATTCTGACGGTCCCCGACGATAGCGGCCGGGCCGGAACGCTCGCCCCCAGCGGCCCGAGAGGACCGCAGGCGATGACCGGCGTTTCGGCCGCGCCCAGCCATGGCTCCACGAAAGTCACGATGCCGCGCGGCGACATCGCCTCGCCGGATGATGTCCTCATGTCCAGTTCGTCGCGGCCGCGCATCGCCCAGCCGCGCAGATGGGCCGCGCCCACGTCCAATGCGATCCAATCGGGGGTCATGGCATCCTCCTGCCCTTCCCATACGACAGCTCCGGGCCAAGCGCCATCCCGCAGCCGCGCTTTGAGATGCATCAAGGCCCGCCCATGCGCCGCCCTCTAGTTTGCCTGCCAGGAGGAGGGGAACCGGACATGGAAGCGGTCTTTCGTACGCGCGCGCTCTGCAAGGTCTACGATACGGGCACCGTTCAGGTCCGCGCGCTCGACGATGTCGACCTCGATCTCTACGCCGGAGAGCTGGCTGTGCTGCTGGGCCCCTCGGGCAGCGGCAAGTCCACCCTGCTCAACATCCTAGGCGGGCTCGACCAGGCCAGTTCGGGCCGTGTCTGGTTCCGCGACCTCGAACTTTCGGCCCTGCGCGACCGCGAACTGACGCGCTATCGCCGCGATCATGTCGGCTTCGTCTTCCAGTTCTACAACTTGATCGCCAGCCTCACCGCGCGCGAGAACGTGCAGCTTGTGGCCGATGTCGCCCGCGACCCCATGCCCCCCGAAGAGGCGCTGGCCCTCGTCGGGCTGGATCACCGGCTCGACCATTTCCCGGCCGAGATGTCGGGCGGGGAACAGCAGCGCGTCGCCATCGCCCGCGCCATTGCCAAACGCCCCGAGGTTCTGCTCTGCGACGAACCCACGGGTGCGCTCGACAGCCGCACCGGCGTTCAGGTGCTCGAGGTGCTGCGCGACGTGAACGACAGGCTGGGCACCACGACGGCGGTCATCACCCATAATGCGGCGATCCGGCAGATGGCGCACAGGGTCGTGTACTTTCTCGACGGGCGGATCGACCGGGTCGCGGAAAACGACCAGCGCCTCGCCCCGGCCGAGATCAGCTGGTGACGCCCCGCATGCGCGCGCTCGACCGGAAACTGCTGCGCGATTTCAGCCGCCTCTGGGCGCAGGCGTTGGCCATCGCGCTGGTGCTGGCCTGCGGCGTCGCCATCCTGCTGACCACCTTCGGCACCTATGTCTCGCTCGAGGAAACCCGCACCGCCTATTACGAGCGCAACCGCTTCGCCGATGTCTTCGCCGACGCGACCCGCGCGCCCCGCTGGCTGATGTCCGAGATCCGCCGGATCGACGGGGTCCGTGCCGCCGAGGCGCGCATCTCGGAATTCGCCGTGCTCGACGTGCCCGGCCATGACGAGGTCGTGACCGCCCGCATCCTGTCGCTGCCCGATGACGGCCCGCCACGCCTCAACCTGCCGCTTTTGCGCCAGGGGCGCCTTCCGCATCCCGATGCCAGCGACGAGGTGGTGGTCAACGCCCCCTTCGCAGCGGCGAACGGCCTGCTTCCGGGAGACGAGATCACCGCGAATCTCGGCGGCGCCCGGCGCAGGCTGACCATCACCGGAACCGTCCTCTCGCCCGAGTTCATCTATACGATCGGCCCCGCCGCGCTGATGCCCGACAACCAGACCTTCGGCATCATGTGGATGCCCGAGATCGCCGCCGCGGCAGCCTTCGACATGGAAGGAGCCTTCAACAACGTCACCCTGTCCCTCGGTCCCGAAGCGCGCGAGGACGACGTGATCGAACGGCTCGACGAGTTGCTCGAACGCTATGGCGGGCTGGGCGCCTATGGCCGCGACCGCCAGGAATCCAACAGCTTCATCGAATCCGAACTGCAACAGCAGCGGACCGGCGCAATGATCCTGCCGCCCATCTTCTACGCCATCTCGGCCTTTCTCGTATCGATGGTGATCGGCCGCATCGTGGCGCTCGAACGCAGCGAGATCGGCCTGCTCAAGGCAGTCGGTTATTCCAACGGCGAAATCTGCCTGCACTACCTGCTGCTCGCCGGGCTGATCGCGCTGGCCGGAACGCTGCTGGGCTGGGCTTTCGGCACATGGCTCGCACGGGCGCTGGCCCGGCTCTATGCACAGTTCTTCGACTTTCCCTACCTTATCTACAATCTCAGCCCCGGCGCCTATGCGCTCTCGGGGCTGCTCGCCGTTGCCAGCGGTGCGCTCGGTGCCACGCGCAGCGCGCTCACCGCCGCCCGGATGCCCCCGGCGGTGGCGATGTCGCCCCCGGCGCCGCCGCGCTTTAACCGGACCCTGCTCGATCGGGCCATGACCCTCCTGCGGGTCTCGCAACCGGTGATGATGATCCTGCGCAGCCTGATGCACTGGCCCCTGCGCTCGGCCGCGACCTCGCTCGGGCTGGCCCTCGCCGTTGCCGTTCTTGTCGCGTCCAGCTTCTTTTCCTCGGCGCTCGACATGCTGATCGAAACGACCTTCGACCGCTCCAACAGGCAGGACGCGATCCTGCAATTCGAGCCCGAGATCGCCGAATCCGCCCTGTCCGAGGTGATCCGGCTGCCCGGCGTCCTGCGCGCCGAAGGCCAGCAGCACCAGCCGGCGGTCCTGCGCCACGGACACCTGCAGAAGGACGTCGTCGTCAGAGCCAGCCGCCCCGGTGCCGATCTGGCCCGCATCATCGCGACCGACGGCCACGCGGTCGAGCCACCGCGCCACGGCGTGCTGCTTTCCGACCGGCTGGCCGCGCAGCTCGACGCCGCCCCCGGCGACATCATCGAGATGGAATTCCGCCGCAAGATCGACGAGATCCACCGCGTCCCGGTGGCCGGGATCGTCACGCAATATATCGGGCTGGCGGCCTACATGGACCTGCGGACGATGAACGCGCTGCTCCGCCAGACCCCGCGCCTCACGGTCGCGAACCTGCAAATTGACGGCGCCGCCCTGCCCGAGTTGAACCGCGTGCTCAAGCAGACACCGGAACTCAACGGGCTGGTCCGCATCGACCGGATGCAGCGCTCGTTCGAGGATACGATCCGCAAGAATGTCATCATCATGACCGGGATCTACATGACCGTCGCGGTGCTGATCACGGTCGGTGTCGCCTATAACGGCGCGCGGATCCAGCTTTCCGAACGCGCCCGCGAACTGGCCAGCCTGCGCATCCTCGGCTTTTCGCGCGCCGAGGTTTCGTTCATCCTGATCGGCGAGACGATGCTTCTGACCCTCGTGGCGCAACCTTTCGGCTGGCTGTTCGGCGCCTGGATCGCAAGCGCGCTCGCCGCGGGCTCGACCAGCGATCTCTACGAGATCCCGCTGGTGCTGGAACCCGCCGGCTTCGCCCGCGCCAGCCTCGTGGTGCTGGCCTCCGCGCTGATGGCCGCGCTGGTGGTCCGGCGGCGGCTCGACGGGCTGGACCTGGTGCAAGTGATGAAGACCCGCGAATGAGGAGCCGCAGATGAAGACCCGCACATTGATCCTCACCAGCCTTGGCCTTCTTACCGCCGGCATGCTCGGTGTCGTCGCCTTTCGCAGTGAACCCGTCGCCGTCGACATGACCACCGCCTCCATCGGCCCGATGCGGGTGACTGTCGATGTCGAGGGCAAGACCCGCATCGCCGAGATCTACGAGGTCTCGGCCCCGATCCGCGGCACCGCGCGCCGCGCTCCCGTCCGCGTCGGCGATGCCGTCACGGGCGGCGAAACCATCGTCGCCATCGTGGAACCCGCAGCCTCGGACCCGCTCGACCCGCGCAGCCGCGTACAGGCCGAGGCCGCCGTGCGCGAGGCCGAAGCCGGGCTGCACATGGCGGAAAGCCATCTGCGCCAGACCGGTGAAGAGCTGGAACTGGCGCAAAGCGAATACAAGCGCGCCAACGAACTGGTCGCGCGCGGCGTCGCCTCTCTCACCCGGCTGGAAAGCGCCGAACAGATGCTTGGCGTGCGCGAGGCGGCGCAGGCCGCCGCCAATTCCGCGCTCGACATGGCGCGCGGCGCGCTGGACCGCGCCCGCGCCGCGCTCGACCCGCCCGCGCCGCTGGGCCAGGCGGGCGAGTCCTGTTGCGTCCGCATCCTCGCTCCGGTGGATGGACGCGTTCTCGAAATCCCGACCATCAGCGCCCGACCCGTCATCGCGGGCACGCGCCTGCTTTCCATCGGTCAGCCCGAAGATCTCGAGATAGTGGCCGAGATCCTTTCCGCCGATGCCGTCCGTCTCGATCCCGGCGACCGCGCGATCGTCGAACGCTGGGGCGGCCCGCATCCGCTCGAGGCCCGGATCGCCAGGATCGAACCGCGCGCCTATACCAAGGTCTCTGCCCTCGGCATCGAGGAACAGCGCGTCGACGTGATCTTCGACCTGCTCTCACCGGTCGAGGATCGGCCCGGCCTTGGACACGGATTCTCCGTCTACCTCCGCGTGGTCGAGTGGGAGAGCGACGCCACCATGCAGGTGCCCCTAAGCGCCCTGTTCCGCCGCGGCTCGGACTGGGCAGTTTTCGTGAACGATGGCGGCAACGCCCGGTTGCGCAAGGTCGAGATCGGCCGCGCCAACGGCCGAACGGTCGAGGTTGTGAACGGGCTCGCAGATGGTGAAGAGGTGCTGCTCCACCCCGGCGAGCGGATCGAGGACGGCACACCGATACGGCGGCGCGCCGAGGGCGGCTGAGATCCGCGTTTCAGGGGGGTACAAAACGCCGAAAGGCGTTTTCCGCACTTGTACAAAACGGTCAATCACCCCTTTCAACCATGTACAAAACGGTCAATTCGGCAGGTACCCCCGGTCAGGTCCACCATTCGTCGATCGCAGCGATGTCCTCGTCGGACCAGCCGAAATGATGCGCGAATTCATGGATGACCACGTGCGAGATCAGCGCATCCAGCTCGACATCCCCCCGGTCGCGCCATTCCGCAAGGATGGGCTGGCGGAACAGCCAGACGATATCGGGCTGCACCACCACGTCAAAGACCGATTTCTCGGTCATCGGGATACCCTCGTAAAGCCCAGTTAAATCAAGGGGATCCGTGATTTCGAGGTCGCGCAGCATCGCGGCGTCAGGCCATTCCGCGACGCGCAACAGTACCGCCCGCGCAGGCCCGCGAAAGGCCTCGGGCAGCGATGCGACTGTCGCCTGCGCAACCTCTTCGAAATGCTCAACCCCCTGCGCCATACCAGATGCTGGGGTCAGCCGCCGCGCAACCGCTGCATGAGGTATACCTCGCTGTCCGACGCCACCGGCTCGGTCAGGTCGGACGCGATGATCCGACCATCGACCGAAACCGAAACGCCCGCCTCGATCGGTTCGGCCAGCCCGGGATAGTCCCGCTTGAGCGCGTCAAGCATCTGGCCAACGGTGGCGGCCTCGACCTCGACCGCCTCCCGCCCCTCGGCAAAGCGCCTGAGACCCGACCACAGATGCACTTCAACCATCTGATTTCAGAGCAGAAAGCACGCGTGGCGGGGACATGGGCAGATGCCGCATCCGGACCTCCGCCGCAGCCGAAACCGCGTTGGCGATGGCCGCAAGCGGCGGACAGATCGAGGTCTCGCCCACGCCCCGCACCCCGTAAGGATGACCGGGATTGGGTACCTCGACGATCACCGTGTCGATCATCGGCAAGTCACTCGCCACCGGGATGCGGTAGTCAAGGAACAGCGGATTCTCCAATCTTCCCGAGGTGTTATAGATGTATTCCTCGTTCAGCGCCCAACCGATCCCCTGCGCGGCGCCACCCTGGTACTGCCCCTCGACATAGGTCGGATGGATCGCCTTGCCAGCGTCCTGGATCACCGTATAGCGGACCACCTTGGTCTTGCCGGTTTCGCGATCCACCTCGGCATCGACGATATGCGTGGCAAAAGACACGCCAGCCCCTTCGGGCGTCGCCTCGTAATGACCCGAAATCGGTCCGCCTGTCCGCCCCATCGAAGCGGTGATCTCGGCCAGCGGCAGCGGATCGAACGCGCCCGCATTGGGCCCCGAGGGTACGGCGCACCCGTTTTCCCATTTCACAGCATCCTCGGGGATGCCCCACTTGGCCGCGGCACGCGCGCACAGACGCCGCACCGCGTCTTCGGCCGCCTTGATCGTGGCAAGGCCCGAGGCATAGGTCACGCGGCTGCCATGGCTTACGTCATTATAGCCCAGTGTCGCAGTGTCAGCGATGGTCACGCGGACGTTTTCATATGGGATTCCAAGAACTTCGGCCGCCATCAACGCCATCGACGCGCGCGAGCCGCCAATGTCCGGCGTGCCCACGGCAAGCTGCACGGTGCCATCCTCGGACAGCGACAGCGAGACCGAGGTTTCGCCACCGTGGTTGAACCAGAACCCGCAGGAGATGCCGCGCCCCTGCCCCGGCTTCAGCGGGGCCAAGTAATGCGGATGCGCCTTGGCGGCCTCCAGAGTCTCAACCAGGCCGATCCGCTCGAAGCGCGGACCATAGCTGGCCTTGGTGCCCTCGTGCGAGGCGTTTTTGAGCCGCACGTCGATCGGGTCAAGGCCAAGCTGGTTGCATAGCTCGTCGATCACCGACTCGGTCGCAAAGGCCGCCATGGGCGAGCCAGGAGCGCGATAGGCTGCCTGTTTGGGGCGGTTGGTCATCACGTCATAGCCCACCTGCCGCACATTGGTCAGGTTGTAGGGCGCAAAGGCGCACATGGCTGTCATGTCACCCGGCGCACCGGGGAAGGCCCCGCCCTGCAGGCGGAAGACACCTTCGGCCGCGGTGATGGTCCCGTCCTTTTTCATGCCGATCTTGACATCCATCGAGGCCGAGGCGGTGGGACCGGTGGCGCGGAACACTTCGTTCCGGCTCATCACGATCTTGACCGGACGGTTGGCCTTGCGCGACAGCGCAAGCGCGACGGGTTCGATGAACACGGTCGTCTTTCCGCCAAAGCCGCCGCCGATTTCCGACGCCGTCACGCGCAACTGCGATGTCTCGATACCAAGAAGCGCCGCGCAGGTTTTCTGCACGACCCAGTGGCCCTGCGTGCAGCACCACAGCTCACCCTTGCCATCCGCGCCCAGAGAGCCGAGGCAGGCATGCGGTTCAATATAGCCCTGGTGCGTTGCCTCGGTGACGAAATGGTCCTCGATCACGAGGTCCGCCTCGGCAAAACCGGCCTCGACATCGCCATGACCGCTCTCATGGTATCGCACGACGTTCGGGTGCATCCCCTCGGGGACGGAGTAATCGGCCGCGCCTTCGCGGATGATCGGTGCGCCGTCCTTCATCGCTTCGTCCACGTCGGTGACGTGGGGCAGAACCTCGTATTCAACCTCGATCAGCTTCACCGCGTCACGCGCGGCCAGCGCGGTCGTGGCGGCAACCGCAGCGATGGCATGCCCGTCATAAAGCGCGGTCTCACCGGCCATGACGTTTTCAAGCACGTTCCAGAACTCTCCCTGGAGTCCCGGCTCGAACGGCACGTCAGCGAAATCGGCGCGGGTGATGACAGCCTTGACGTCCTTCAACGCTTCGGCGCGCGAGATGTCGATCCGCTTGATCCGGGCATGCGCGTGAGGCGAACGCAGGATCGCGCCGTGCAACATGCCCGGCGCATAGGCATCGGCCCCGAACCGGGCGCGCCCGGTGACCTTGTCCAGACCGTCAGGGCGGTTCGGCGTGGTGCCGACATGGAGAAACTGGCTCTTGCGATCGTCGAGTGCCATCAGGCGGCCTCCCTCATCTCGGCGGCCGCATCCATCACGGCGCGAATGATCTTGTCGTATCCTGTGCAGCGGCAAAGGTTGCCTGCCAACCAGTAGCGTACTTGCTCTTCGGTCGGGTCAGGGTGTTTCTCGAGCAGCGCCTTGGCAGCAACGAGGATTCCGGGCGTGCAGATACCGCATTGCAGCGCCGCGTGTTCGATGAACTTGCGCTGAAGCGGGTGGAGCCGTTCGCCATTGGCCATGCCTTCGACCGTGGCAATCTCGGCCCCTTCGGCCTCGGCCCCCAGAACGAGGCAGGAGCAGACGACGCGGCCATTGAGAGTGACCGAGCAGGCCCCGCAGTCGCCGGTGCCGCAGCCCTCCTTGGCGCCGGTCAGGTTCAGCCGGTCGCGCAGAACGTCGAGAAGCGTCTCGCGCGGATCGCAGAGAAACTCCATCTCGTCGCCGTTGACGGTGGTGGTGACGTGGATCTTGCTCATCCGTGATGTCCTTCGATTGTCTCGCCCTTGGCGCGGGCATAGGCGATCCGGGCGGCGCGCTTGGCCATGACACCGGCCACCTCGGTGCGGAACACAACGGTTCCGCGCTTGTCGTCGATCGGGTTGCAGGCCGCCGAGCAGGCCGCCGCGAGCGCGTCGAGCGCCGCGTCGTCGAGAGTGGAGCCGATCAGGGCATCGGCAGCCTCGGCGACCAGCAGCACAGTTGGCGCTACAGCGCCAAGCGATACGCGTGCCTCGGCAATCGTGTCACCGTCAAGGCGGAGGTTCACGGCTGCACCCACCACCGCGATGTCCATTTCGGTACGGGGAATGAACCGCAGATAGGAATCGCCTGCATTCTCGCCGCGCGCCGGGACGTGCAGGGCTGAAATCAGCTCACCCTTGCCCAGCGAGGTCTTGCCGGGACCGGTTGGGATATCCTCGACCTTGACACTGCGTTCGCCTTCGGGGCCGGTAATCGTTGCCGTCACCCCGGCAGCGACCATGGCAGGAACGGAGTCTGCCGCGGGCGACCCGTTGCAGAGATTGCCCGCCATCGTGGCGCGGCCTTGGATCTGGGTCGACCCGATCAGGTCAACCGCTTCGCACAGGCCGGGCCAGTCCGCCTTCAAATCAGCATTTTCGTTCATTTCGGCACCGCTGACCGCGATACCGATTGTCCAACTGCCGTCGCCATTGCGGGTGATCTCGTGCGTTCCGGCGATCTTCTTGACGTCGATCAACGTGTCCGGGGTCACGATATCGGCCCGCAACTGGACAAGAACGTCGGTGCCCCCCGCCAGGAACCGCGTGACGCCCTGGGCCCCGGCGGCCAGTTCCGCCGCCTCGCCGAATGTGGCTGGGCTGTGATATTGCATCCTCTACCTCGCGCGCATCTGCTGCTGATTTGCGGGCGAGGTTAGACCAGCCGTGATGCGCCGTCCATCCGAACTAGAGCTGTCCGCGCAGATGCCAAAGCTCGGGGAAAAGCTCGACCTCGAGCATCCGCCGCAGGTACTGTACGCCGCTCGTTCCACCGGTCCCGCGTTTGAAGCCGATGACGCGTTCGACGGTCGTGACGTGATTGAAGCGCCAGCGCCGGAAATAGTCTTCGAGATCGACCAGCTTCTCGGCCAGTTCGTAGAGATCCCAGTAGCGTTTCGGATCGCGGTACACCTCGGCCCAGGCGTCCTGCACCTGCTGCACGGGTTGGTGCGGCGCCTCGCGGCGATACGTGCCTTCGGGGAAGAACGCCCCTGTCTTTTGCGACAGCGCGTTCAGCGCAACATGATAGAGCGACGGCCGCTGCAATTCCTCGGTCAGCTTGGCGTGCAGGTCAGGGCGATGTTCATGTACTTTCATCATCGAAGTGTTGCGATTGCCCAGCATGTACTCGATCAGCCGGTACTGGTGGGACTGGAACCCGGAGGAGTTGCCGAGGGTCTCACGAAAGGTCGTGTAGTCGCTGGGCGTCATGGTCCGCAAAACATCCCATGCGGAGTTCAACTGGTCGAAGATGCGAGCAACCCGCGTCAGCATCTTGAACGCCGGTCGGAAGTCATCGCCCTTGAGGGTTTCGCGCGCCGCGGAGAGTTCGTGCAACACGAGACGCATCCACAGCTCGCTTGTCTGGTGCTGGATGATGAACAGCATCTCGTCATGCGCATGAGACAGCGGGTGATGCGCTGCCAGGATCTGATCCATGTGTAGATAGTCGCCATAGCTCATGTCCTTGGCATAGGACATCTTGGCGCCCTCGGCGGACGGGTCGTAGCCGGTCTTGTCCTCGCTCATCGGGTCAATCCTTCAGAAGTTCGTCCAGCAGGGGAGAGCCGGGACGGCCCAGTTCCTCGATCACCGAGAAATGGTCGTGACCGGGATCGAACGTGTTGGGCGCGTTCCACGCCTCGGAGATCAGGCGAGTCTGGCGGACGAGTTCAGGCCGCTCGACGGCACCGCACCAGAAATGCAGGGCAAGCCCGTCGCGCGGCTTATGCAAGGCCGGGCTCTGCGCCTCGGCCTCCGTCACGTCAAGCTTCAGCGTTTCGTTCATCCTGGTGCCGATCAACGGGCGCAGGTCGTGAATGCCGCTCACCGACACGACCTTTTCGACGCGGTCCGTCACCGAACTGTCAGCGCAGGCGAGGCGTGATACGAGATGACCGCCGGCGGAATGGCCCACGAGGCGCAAGGGGCCGCCGACCTGTTCGGAAGCGGCATTTACCGCGGCCGCGACCTCGCCCACCATTTGCGTCAGCCGCGCGTCAGGCGCGAGCGTGTAGCTGGGGATCGCAAGCGCCCAGCCGCGTGCCATGGGACCGGCCGCGAAATGCGACCAGAAACTCTTGTCGAGCCGGTGCCAATACCCGCCATGCACGAAAACGACAAGGCCACGCGCCGCGCCCTCGGGGCGGAACAGGTCGAACCGGTTGCGCGGAGCGTCGCCATAGGCCAGATCGATCTCGCCCGTCTCGGCCCGATGCGCAGCGGCGCGCCCGGCCCAGAGTTCCGGCAAGGCGTCCGCGCCTGGGACGTAGCTGGAATTGTCGAAAGCGTCGTTCCAATCGATCATCGGCCATACTCCTCTCTTGCATCAAGCCTACGCCGGAGCGACCCTTCCTTCAAGCTTGAAATTTTATACTTGAAATATGAGACGGAAACTTTCAGCATGAGGCAACCGATGAAGGGAGGGTACCATGCGCATTGCTTGTCTGGGCGGAGGTCCTGCGGGGCTGTATTTTGCGATCTCCATGAAGTTGCGGGACCCCGCGCACGAAGTGACCGTCATCGAGAGGAACAAGGGCGATGACACGTTCGGCTGGGGCGTGGTCCTAAGCGACGACGCCTTGGAAAACCTGACCGAGAACGACCCCAAAAGCGCCGAGATGATCCGCGAGAACTTCGCCTATTGGGACGATATCGCGGTGATTCACAACGGCGTACGCACCGCATCGGGCGGGCATGGATTTGCCGGGATCGGGCGAAAGAAACTGCTTTTGCTGCTGCAGGAACGCGCCCGCGAACTTGGCGTCGACCTGCAATTCCAGACCGAGGCGAAATCCGTCTCGGAATACCAGGAGGAATATGACCTCGTCGTGGCCTGCGACGGTTTGAACTCTCGCGTCAGGCAAGATCTGGAACAGCACTTCAAACCAGACATCGACATGCGTCAGTGCAAGTTCATCTGGCTTGGAACACATCAGAAATTTGACGACGCCTTTACCTTCATCTTCGAGAAGACAGAGCATGGCTGGGTCTGGGTCCACGCCTACCAGTTCGATTCCGACACCGCGACTGTGATCGTCGAATGCAGCCAGGAAACGTGGGATGCCTGGGGCTTTGAGCACATGTCGAAGGAAGAGAGCATCGCCACCTGCGAGCGTATCTTTGCCGACCACCTCGGTGGTCATCCCCTGATGTCCAATGCCAACCACCTGCGCGGCTCGGCGGTCTGGATGAACTTTCCGCGTGTGCTGTGCGAGACATGGCATCACGAGAATGTCGTGCTCATGGGTGATGCGGCGGCGACGGCGCATTTCTCGATCGGCTCGGGCTCCCGCCTTGCCTTCGACAGTGCGATCTCGCTGGCGACCTACCTGCATTCCGAACCGACGCTGGAGCAGGCCTTTCGCCGGTACCAGGACGAACGCCGTCTTGACGTGCTGCGCCTGCAATCGGCGGCGCGGAACTCGCTGGAATGGTTCGAGGAAGTCGAGCGCTATCTCGACATGGATCCGGTTCAATTCAACTATTCGCTGCTGACACGGTCGCAAAGGATCAGTCACGAGAACCTGCGCCTGCGCGACCCTGACTGGCTCCGCTCGGCCGAGGCGTGGTTCCAGACGAACGCAGGAGCAGCGCCCGAACCTGTGCGCCCGCCGATGTTCGCGCCCTTCACGCTGCGCGACATGACGCTCGAGAACCGTATCGTGGTCTCGCCCATGGCGCAGTACAAGGCTGTCGATGGCTGCCCCACCGACTGGCACCTGATCCATTACGGCGAGCGCGCCAAAGGCGGGGCCGGTCTTGTCTACACCGAGATGACATGCGTCAGCGCCGAAGGAAGGATCACGCCGGGTTGCCCCGGCCTGTACGCGCCCGACCATGAAGCCGCGTGGACGCGTCTGGTGAATTTCGTTCATGGTGAAACCAAGGCCAAGATCTGCTGCCAGATCGGCCATTCCGGCCGCAAGGGCTCGACCCAGTTGGGCTGGGACGAGATGGATGCCCCTTTGCCTGGTGACAACTGGCCGCTGATGTCGGCCTCGGCAGTCCCTTGGTCGGACCGCAACCAGACCCCGCGCGAGATGACACGGGCCGATATGGATGCCGTCCGGAACGCGTTCGTTGCGGCGGCTGAAATGGCACAGCGCGCTGGGTTCGACATGATCGAACTGCACGCGGCGCATGGCTACCTTCTGTCGTCCTTCATCTCGCCGGTCTCCAACCATCGGCAGGACGAATACGGCGGATCGCTGGAGAACAGGATGCGCTATCCGCTGGAAGTGTTCAAAGCTGTCCGCGCCGTGTGGCCCGAGACCAAACCGATGTCGGTCCGCATCTCGGCCAATGACTGGGTTGGCGATGATGGCGTCACCCCCGAAGAAGCTGTCGAGATCGCGAAATTGTTCCAACAGGCCGGCGCCGACATCATCGACGTCTCGGCCGGGCAGACCTCGACCGAGGCGCGACCGGTTTATGGCCGGATGTTCCAGACCCCGTTTTCCGACCGCATCCGAAACGACGCGGGAATCGCCACGATGGCGGTCGGCAACATATACGAGGCCGATCACGCCAATTCGATCCTGATGGCCGGACGCGCCGACCTTATCTGCGTCGGGCGTCCGCATCTCGCCGATCCGTACTGGACGCTGCATGAGGGTGCGAAAATCGGGGATCGGCACGCCGACTGGCCCCTGCCCTACCTGGCCGGGCGCGACCAGGCATGGCGGCTGGCCGATCGCGACGCCGAGGCGGAGATCCGGGCGTGAGGGACGAACCCGACAGCAAGGCTCGCCTACGGCTCTGGCTCAAACTGTTGAAGGTGACCCGCGGGATCGAGGCCGAGCTGCGCGAAAGGCTGCGCGTCGAGTTTGCATCGACCCTGCCTCGGTTCGATGTGATGAGCGCGCTTGCCCGCAATTCCGATGGCCTGAAGATGAGCGAGCTGTCCGGTTTGCTCAAGGTTTCGAACGGCAATGTCACCGGCATCGTCGACAGGCTGGTCGAAGACGGTCACGTACAGCGCGAAGCCGTTCCCGGAGACCGCCGGGCAAGCAGGGTGCGGCTGACCGCACAGGGCGAAGCCGAGTTTTCCCGGCAGGCCGCCGAGCATGAAACATGGGTCACAAACCTGCTGCAGGCGCTCGACCCGCAAGAGGCCAGCGACATGACACAAAGATTGAACAGGATCCTGAGGGAGGAAACCCGATGAGCGAGGCAAAACACTTCCAGTGCGAGGTCAAGGACGGTATCGCGCGCGTGGCGCTGAACCGGCCCGAGCGCAAGAACCCGCTGACCTTTGACAGCTACGCCGAGATGCGCGACTGGTTCCGCGACCTTCAATATCGTGACGACGTGAAGGCCGTGATCTTTGGCTCGACCGGCGGCAATTTCAGCTCGGGCGGCGATGTGCACGAGATCATCGGCCCGCTGACCAAGATGAACATGAAGGACCTGCTGGTCTTTACCCGCATGACCGGCGATCTCGTCAAGGCGATGGTGAACTGTGGCAAGCCCATCATCGCGGCCATCGATGGCATCTGCGCCGGAGCCGGAGCGATCATCGCCATGGCCTCGGACCTGCGCATCGCCACCCCCGAGGCCAAGGTGGCCTTTCTGTTCACGCGGGTCGGCCTTGCCGGTTGCGACATGGGCGCCTGCGCCATCCTGCCTCGGATCATCGGCCAGGGCCGCGCGGCGGAACTACTGTATACCGGACGCGCCATGAAGGCCGAAGAAGGTCATGCCTGGGGTTTCCACAACCAGCTTGTGGCTGCTGACGCGCTGGAGACGTCCGCCCGGGAGATGGCCGAGCGTATCTCGGCAGGTCCCAATTTCGGCCACATGATGACCAAGACGATGCTGGCGCAGGAATGGTCGATGTCGATCGAACAGGCGATCGAGGCCGAAGCGCAGGCACAGGCAATCTGCATGCAGACCGAGGATTTCACCCGCGCCTACAACGCCTTTGTCGCCAAGGAAAAACCCATGTTCGAGGGAGATTGAGCCATGCCCGATCGCTCTTTCCTGTCTTGGCCGTTCTTCGAGGATCGGCATCGCGATCTCTCTGCCCGTTTGGAGGAGTGGTGCGCCGACCTGTCGGTGGATCACTCCGACATCGACGCGGCCTGCCGCAAGCTGGTCGCCGATCTTGGCAGTGCCGGTTTCCTGGAACACACCGGCGGAACGCTCGATGTCCGGACGCTCTGCCTGATCCGCGAAACCCTTGCCCGCCAAGACGGCTTGGCCGATTTCGCCTTTGCCATGCAGGGGTTGGGAACCGGCGCCATCTCGCTTTTCGGACGCCCCGATCAAAAGGACGCCTGGTTGCCCCAGACCCGCACGGGCAAGGCAATTTCGGCCTTTGCGCTGACCGAGCCGCAATCTGGTTCGGACGTGGCCAACTCGACCATGACGGCGACCCGCGATGGTGACGATTACGTTCTGAACGGTGAAAAGACGTGGATCTCGAATGGCGGGATCGCGGATGTCTATACCCTGTTTGCCCGCACGGGAGAGGGACCGGGCGCCAAGGGGTTGTCGGCCTTTATCGTGCCCGCCGACCTGCCCGGTTTCGAAGTGGTCGAACGGCTGCAGGTCATGGCCCCGCATCCGCTGGCCACGCTGCGGTTCACCGACGTGCGCATCCCGGCCTCGGCCATGCTGGGCAACCCCGGCGAGGGATTCAAGGTCGCGATGGGCGTGCTCGACGTCTTTCGCTCTACCGTCGCGGCCGCTGCTTTGGGCTTTGCGCGCCGGGCGCTGGACGAGGCATTGGCCCGCGTTGGCAGCCGACAGGTGCAGGGCGCAGCGCTCATCGACCTGCAGATGGTTCAAGGGCATATCGCCGACATGGCGCTGGACGTGGATGCCGCGGCCCTGCTCACCTATCGGGCGGCATGGACCAAGGATGCCGGCGCGCCCCGTGTCAGCCGAGAGGCGGCGATGGCCAAGCTTTATTCGACGGATCACGCGCAGCAGGTCATCGACAAGGCCGTACAGCTTTTTGGCGGGGATGGCGTGCGTGTCGGCATGAAGGTCGAGGAACTGTACCGCGACATTCGCGCCCTGCGCATCTACGAGGGCGCCTCGGACGTGCAGCGTGTCGTGATCGCGCGCCAGACGATGGGCGCGTTTCAAAAAGGGGGGTAAGCGATGTTGGGACCGTCGGCACATGTGGATACGTTCACGCGAGACAACCTGCCGCCGCAGGACCAATGGCCGGACTTCCTGCTCGACGGATTCGATTATCCCGAGCGGCTGAACGCCGGGGTCGAGCTGACGGACGCGATGGTTGGCAAGGGATTTGGCGACCACACCGCGCTGATCGGCAACGGGCGGCGGCGCACCTACAAGGAATTGGCGGACTGGACCAACCGGCTGGCGCATGTGCTGGTGGACGACCTCGGCGTGAAACCGGGCAACCGCGTGCTGATCCGCTCGGCCAACAACCCTGCGATGGTCGCCTGCTGGCTGGCTGCAACCAAGGTCGGCGCTGTCGTGGTCAATACCATGCCGATGCTGCGCAAGGGCGAATTGCTCAAGATCGTGGACAAGGCCGAGATCACCCACGCGCTGTGCGACACGCGGCTGATGGACGAACTGGTGACCTGTGCCAAGGAATCCAGCCACCTGCGGTCGGTCGTCGGCTTTGACGGCACCTCGAACCACGATGCCGAGCTTGACCGGCTGGCCCTGCAGAAACCGGTGCGTTTCGAGGCGGTGCAAACGGGACGCGACGATGTCGCGCTTCTTGGTTTCACCTCGGGCACGACGGGCCAGCCCAAGGCCACGATGCATTTCCACCGCGACCTGCTGATCATCGCCGACGGCTATGCACGCGAGGTGCTCGACGTTCAGCCGGACGATGTGTTCATTGGCTCGCCTCCGCTTGCCTTCACCTTCGGGCTGGGTGGGCTGGCCATATTTCCCCTGCGCTTTGGCGCAGCGGCGACGCTGCTGGAACAGGCGAGCCCGCCCAACATGGTCGAGATCATTCAGGAGTTCAAAGCGACGGTTTGCTTTACCGCGCCGACCGCCTATCGCTTCATGCTCAAGGCGATGGACGAAGGCGCCGATCTGAGCTCATTGCGTGCAGCCGTCTCGGCAGGCGAGACGCTGCCGGCACCGGTTTACGAGGAATGGATCGAGAAGACCGGCAAGCCGATGCTTGACGGGATTGGCGCGACCGAGATGCTGCACATCTTCATCTCGAACCGGTTCGACGACCACCGCCCCGCCTGTACCGGCAAGCCGGTCACCGGCTACGAGGTCAAGATCCTGGCCGAGGACGGCTCCGAAGCACCGCGCGGCGATGTCGGACGGCTTGCCGTGCGCGGCCCGACCGGCTGCCGATACCTCGCCGACGCGCGCCAGCGCGAATATGTGCAGGACGGTTGGAACGTCACAGGCGACAGTTTCGTGATGGACGTCGACGGGTACCTGCATTTCGCCGCGCGCAGCGACGACATGATCCTGTCTGCCGGCTACAACATCGCGGGACCCGAGGTCGAAGCCGCCCTATTGTCACATCCGGCCGTTCTGGAATGCGGCGTGATCGGTGTCTCTGACGAGGCACGTGGGCAGATCGTCGAGGCGCATGTCGTACTGGCCGAGGCGCAAGAGGCCTCGGCCGCGATGGTCAAGCTGCTTCAAGACCACGTCAAGGCGACGATCGCGCCCTACAAGTACCCCCGCAGCGTGAAATTCGTGACCGAGCTGCCAAAGACGCAAACCGGAAAAATTCAGCGCTTTCGCCTGCGCGACGACTGAGAAAGGACCAAGATGCCCCACAAGATCATCCAGCCCGAAGGATGGGCACCTGCAAAAGGCTATGCAAACGGCGTTTTGACCGAGGACGGCCATCTGTTCGTTGGCGGGCAGATCGGCTGGACCGCGGAACAGAAATTCGAGAGCCACGACTTCATCGGACAGATGGAACAAGTGCTCAAGAACATCCTCGCCGTGGTCGAGGCTGCTGGCGGACAGGCCGAACACATCACCCGGCTGACCTGGTATGTCACCGACAAGCGTGAATACATGGCCCGCCAATCCGAAATCGGTGCCGTGTACCGCAAGGTTCTGGGCCGGAATTTCCCGGCCATGGCGATGGTCGTCGTATCGGCGCTGGTCGAGGACGAGGCCCTGCTCGAGATCGAGGCAAATGCGGTGATCCCGAGCTGACGCACAGCAGCGATTGACTTCCTCCAGGGCAGAGCGGGACGGCCGCCCTGCCCTTTTGTTCACAAATCGATTTCGATCACGCCGCCCGGCTTCGCGGCACGGCTCTGACACAGGATCATGGCACCCTCGCGCTGTGCCTTCGACAGGACGAAGTCGCGATGCTCGACTTCGCCCGAGATGACGCCGCACTTGCAGACACCGCAGATTCCATCCGCGCATTTCACGTCCACAGGTATACCGTTCGCGTTCAACACCTCTGCCGCGTCCATATCGGCAGGAACCTCCAGGTCGCGTCCCGACCGGGCAAGCCGCAGGGTAAACGGATGGTTTTCATATTCCGGCTGCTCGGGCACCGAGAAATATTCGAGGTGCCGTGCCTCCTCGGGGAAGCCCTGACGCTCGGCCGCCTCCATGACCGCCTGCATGTAGCGATCCGGTCCGCAGGTATAGACGTGCCATCCCGCTTGATAATCTGCCATAACCGCATCCAGATCGGCGCGGCTGCCCTCGTCCGACACATGAAGATGAACATTCCCGGCCCAGGGAACAGTGTCCAGATCGGCCAGGTATGCCGCGTTCGCACGGCGGCTGACCGAGTAGTGCAGTTCGAAATCCTGGCCCAGAGCATGCAGGCGATGAGCGAAGGCGATCATCGGCGTGATCCCAATACCACCGCCCATCAGCAAGGTTTTGACCGCCGTCTCGTCCAGTTCGAAGTGATTGATCGGCTTCGAGATGAAAACCCTGCGCCCCGGGCTGAAGATGCGGTGCATCAGCTTGGACCCACCTCGCCCGGCATCCTCGCGCAGCACACCGATCTGATAGGTTTCCCGAACCGCCGGGTCGCCCGACATCGAGTATTGGCGCAGGAACTCCGGCGCGACGAGAACATCCAGATGGGCGCCCGCCGTCCACTCGGGCAAGGGCGCACCATCGGGCGCGCGGAACTCGTACTTGGTAACATCGGCCGTCATCTGTTCGACCTTGGCGACTTCGACCCGCATCACCGGTGCGTCGCCCGCAATCTCGTAGCGGTGCAGAACACTGTCGTCGCCCGCGGCAAGCCGTCTCTGATATTCCTCCGCCGAGACCATGGACTCGTAGGCGGCGATCCCGGCCTCGCGATCCATCGGAAAGGGATAGGGCCACGGATGCGGGGCAAGAGGCGCAGGGTAAACGGCAAGGGTCTGATCCTCGTGGCGCAGGTCCAGATCGGTCTGCAGGCCCCTGCGGTTCAGAGGATGCGGTGACGCACGATAGGCCCCATCCTCGGCCAATTCGATATCCCACCACCACTTCTTGGTATCGTTCAGCCCGCCATTGCCGACGGCATCATCGAGTCGCGCCAAGGCCGGCGCCGTAGCGGGCAGGTTCATCGCCGCCCAGCGGAAGGGCCGTTCGGCGAACAGACCTTCGAGATTCCACGGACAGGTCTTCATGCAGCGCCCGCACATCGCGCCACCCTTAGTCGTGATCCGGTAGGTCGCGCATTTCTGACTATCCGATTTCCAGATCTCGTAACCGTTGAACATCCGCTTGGGACCGGCCGTGATCGCGCCTGACGGGCATTCGCGCGCGCATTTGTTGCAGGACTCGCAAAACCGTTGCAGGCCGAAATCGATGGGTTGATCGTGAGCGATCGGCATGTCCGTTGTCACCGCCCCCGATTTCAGGCGCGGACCGAGATAGGGGTTCAGGATTACCTCGCCGATGCGGCTGACCTCGCCCAGACCCGACAACAACAGAAGCGGCGGCTGCAAGACCTCGCCATCCATCACCGTATGCGCCTTGGCCTTGTAGCCGAGGTTGCGGATCTGCTGCGCGATCACCCCGCCCAAAAGCGAAAACCGAAGGTATGCGCGCATCGATTGCGCGACGCTGATCCAGTCGTCGCCGCTTGCCCCCTCCATCGTCTCATAGCCCTGGTCGATGATCATGCTCACCGCCTGGTCATGCGGCGGCACGATCTCCTCGCCGGTCGCGTCATGCGAATACCATGTCCACTCGGGGCATCGGCTGAGGCCCACGGCATCTACACCGAGGAAGTAGCTTGCCGCCTTGAGATTGGCTGCGTTGCGCTCGGCGTCCGTCGGGCACGGTCCCGACGCGCAGTCGCCATCCTGCAGCAGGACAAAGGCCCCCAACGCGCGGCGCTGCGCAAAACTCGGCGCGGACTTGCGAACGTAATGCCCGCCCTTCGCGCCGTCCTGCAGCGCCTTACCCATGTCGCCGAATTGCGCCCGCGCGAACATGTCAGCGCGCTTCGGCACACGCGGCACATTGGGTTCGTCGATATACGTGGTTGGCGTCTCAACGCGCTTGAGCTTTTCGAACGGGTGCGCGCCGTCCATGTAACGCCGCTTGGCAAAGGGATCACGGTTGAGCGCATTCTTGGCGGAGTGCGTGCCCATCCACCACGATGGCCCCTTCGTGGCCGACCATGGCTGCTCCGACATCGGCGCAAGCGGTCGGTCGTAGGCAAGGTCCATCTCGGTGGTCACTGCCGCAAGCCCGAAACGCCGTCCGACCCAAGGCACGACGAGTTGGCCGTTTTCGAGCGTGGCCAGCCCGGCGGCAACCGCCAGACGATTGAGATCCACGTCAGAGGTTGTCGCCGTATGCGCCCGCGCGTCCCACCCAAGCAGGCGGATGTAGTTCGCGATAACGACCGCGTTCTCGGTCGCGCGCAAGCAGGCGCGGTGAGCCTGCGCATCCATGATCCAGTCGCTGCCGGGCTCACTCGGGTCGGGATCGCGGTGGTATTCGTAAAGAAAGACCAGCGCATTGCGATGCGTGTCCATCGGGCCGGGCTGCGCCTCGATACTGTCCTTGAGATCGGCCATGATCACGTCGATGCCAGAGGCGAGCGTCTTGGTCTGCCGCGTCTTCAGCGCCTCGGCCAGACGGTCGATATCGGCATTTCGGCGCGGTTCGGACAACAGCGCCTCGGTGACAAGCGGGCCGCACCCCATCATGGATGCGTCGTTGAAATAGCCAAACGCCTTGAGATGATCGCTGCGGTCCTGCGGGTCGGCGGGAACCTCGGCGCGGGCCGGGTTCACCAGCCCATCGCGGATCGCATCCATCATCGCCTGAAACTCACCCATAGCGTTGACAATGCTCTCGGGCCGTTCAGAGCGCCGGAATTCAAGCGTCGCCATAACCGGAGCACCCAATAGGTCCGGCAGGCCATCCCGGCGGGCCAATCGCTCCAGCGGGTAGGGCCCCATATGCACGGGCCGGTTCCTGTCCGAGAAAAAGCGGATGCTCATGACGGCTCCTTTCGTCGTTCCGGCATTGCTTAGCTTGTCAGGCCGATGATATTCTGTCACCCGAATGAGTGACATCCTGCCCTCCGAACCGCTGCCAAGGGACAACGTGGCGGCGCTTGTCGCCGCCCTACCGCATCCGGGTTTTGCACGCGCTCTGTTGGGATACGTGCGAAGGGCGGCCGATATCGCAAGTTTCGGTGCATTTTACGTGGCCGACATCGCCCGCGCCGACCCGGTGCTGTCCGTGCATTCCGGCGAGATGAGCGCCTATTGGTTCAATCGCAACGCCCAACGCATCCTGGCCAACGATCTGGCGCGCGACGATATCATGGCGCGCATCCACGCAGCCGGACCAGACGGTCTTGCTATCGAACGCTGGCACCCACCGCAGGATGACCCGCGCGCGCCGATCTATGCCCGCGACGGCGTGATCGAGCGCGTCACCGTCTCCTCCCGGTCAGGACGAACCGGCTTCTTGTCGTTCTACCTTCGCGGGGCAGCGTTGGGCTGGCTGATGCCTGAAGAATTCGATCGCCTGCGGGGCGTGCTGCCTTTGGCCCATGAACTGATTGGCCTCAGGCATCGCATCGTAGGGTCCGAGGCGTTCCGCGCGACGACCCGTGAGCGCGCATCGGCCCTGCGCGCACGGGGGGCCGGCCTGTTCACCGACCTGTCCCCGCGCGAGGCGGAAGTCTGCGATCACATCG
Source organism: Lutimaribacter marinistellae (assembly GCF_042648365.1). NCBI lineage: Bacteria > Pseudomonadati > Pseudomonadota > Alphaproteobacteria > Rhodobacterales > Roseobacteraceae > Lutimaribacter > Lutimaribacter marinistellae. The sequence continues at coordinate 667,268 of NZ_JBHRXI010000010.1, forward strand.
CGAATGGCGTTGGCGTCAGCGGTACGGCCCTGGCGCTCGGCGTTTCGGAGAACACGGTTCGCACGCTGCGCCGGCGTGCCTATCGCAAGCTGGGTGTTCATTCCGCGCAACAGCTGGTGGCCCTTGCAATGCAGGACGGTGCTACCCCGTGACCAACCCACGCTGATCCTCGCGCCCCATCGACACCAGAAGCGGCGACCCGGTCTGACGGGCCTGGAACTCTGCCTTATCCGACATGCCGGACCAGCCGGTGGCGATAAGCGATTGCGCCACGGCCCCACCCAACGTGGCCCCCGGGCCGGTCACGATGAACATGTCGGGGGCGAATTCGCGGGCGGCTGTCTGGATGGCACGGGTAAAATCGTATGGCTGGGTCACCTGGTGGCCAAGCGTGTAGTCCCACAGGGCTTCGATGTTGCTGGCGTGCGGCCACCAGATCGCGCCGCGCCCGTCGATCAGTGGGCGGTCAGGTTGGGTAAAGAGGTCGGGACCAAGCCGCGCGCGGCCCGCCTCTGCCACCGGCGCCTGCAGCGCCGTATGAAACGCGGCGTGGTTGGCAAGCCGCATCGGAAAGCGGTCCAGTACCACGGGCATCTCGGCCTCGAAGGCATCGAGTCCGGCCGCATCGCCCGCCAGCACGAGCATCCCGCCCAGATCGATGGAGAGGCCCAGCGTGGTCCCCTCACGCGCGTCGACCTCGTCCACTTTGCGCAGGACTTCGGCCCGGCGCGCAGGGTCAGGGCGCCAATCCTCTGCCGTGACGGGATAGACGAGCTGGCCACCGATCAGATGCTCCTGCATCAGCGTGCCCATCGTGTTCACGACACAGAAGCCGTTTTCGGGCGATAGCGCACCCCCAACTGCGAGCGCGCTGTACCATCCCATCGAATTTCCGGTGACCGCGATCACCTCGATTTCGTCGGCAATCGCCTGCGCATCGGCCAGCGTGGCAGAGTAGATCAGCGGCGAGGCCACGTCGCCTCGCGAGTATCGCGCGACCGAGAAACGGTCGGCCCCGTCGAGCACGGTCACGGCCTCCTGCCCGGCTTCGCCCCGCAGGGCATCGAAGGCCCGGAACATGTCCATTCGGCCTGCATGATGGCGATGCAGATACCCCAGTTCGGGCTTGTTATAGGTGCCCCGGCCCGGGCAGATCACGACGGCAGTGCGGGTCATCGCGTGCCCTCCACCAGTTGGCGGGCCGCCGCGACGATGCCCTCCTTGGATGGCAGAGGCGCCGCATAGGCAGGGCCGGTGGCAATGAAACTGTCCTCGGCCACGACGCGGGCGGCGGGAAGTTCTGTTTTCTCGGAAAACAACGTCATCAGCGCCTCGGACTGGCTGCCGGTTCGGCGGCATTCGTCGACAATCAGCACGTGGGCGCATCCCTCGACAGACCTCAGCAGAGCCTCCTCGGGCAGCGGAGCAAGCCAGCGCAGGTCGATCACGCGCGTGCCGATGCCTGCATCCGAGAGATCCGGCAGAGCCTGCTGGGACAGGTAATTTCCATTGCCATAGGTCACGATAGCCAAGTCCTTGCCCTCGCCAACCTGCCCTACCTCGCCCAGCGCGATGCGACGGTCCGGCGCCGGGTACCGCGTCATCCATGCGCCATCCTGCGGGGCCGACAGGTCCCGCATCGGGTAGAGGGCAATGGGCTCGAGGAAAACCACCACGCGCTGTTCTTCGCGCGCAAGCCGGACGCATTCGCGCAGCATCATTGCCGCATCGGCACCGGTCGAGGGGCAGGCCAGGACGATGCCCGGAATGTCCCGCAACACCGCAAGGGAGTTGTCGTTGTGGAAATGCCCGCCGAACCCTTTCTGGTACCCAAGGCCAGCGATCCGCACGATCATCGGGTTGGTGAATTGACCATTGGAAAAGAAGGGCAAAGTGGCCGCCTCTCCGCGCAACTGGTCTTCGGCATTGTGGAGATAGGCAAGGAACTGGATCTCGGGGATCGGGACGAACCCGTTGTGCCCCATGCCGATCGCCAGCCCCAGGATCGACTGTTCGTCGAGCAGCGTATCGATGACCCGGTCCGGCCCGAAGCGCTGCATCAGTTTCTGGGTCACGCCATAGACGCCACCCTTGCGGCCGACATCCTCGCCCATGCAGACGATCTCGCCATGTTCGAGCATCAGGTCGGTCAACGCCCAGTTGATAAGGCGGCTCATCGGTTGCGGATCGTCCATCGCGCGCAAGTCACCGCCAAACGCCGCCTCCCGCGCCTCGGGCGCGGGGCCGTTGGTCGGCTTGCACTCCCGCTTGGGGGGTATCAGGCTCGCCATGACGTCGGCCGCGCTGCGCAGGTGCGGCCTTTTCGCCGCCTCTGCCGCGATCCGGTCGGTGCGCGTGCAGGTCTCCTCGTAGATCCCAAGCGCTTGATCGCGTGCAAGCGCGCCCGCGTCGGCCAGCAGACGCACCGAGTGAAGCAGGGGATCGTTCGCCTCGTCGGCCTCGACCTCGGCCTTTGACAGGTAGGTCGTTGGCACATCCGCCCCCGCATGGCCATAAAGCCGCACGGTGCGCAGGTGCAGAAATGCCGGCTTGCGCCGCGTGCGGACATACTCGGCCGCCTCGCGGGCCACCGCATAGGTCTGGTAGAGGTCGAGACCGTCGGCCTCGAAGTACCGGATACCAGGGCGATGCTGCATCGAGGCCTTGATCCAGCCCGAGGGCGTCTTGACCGAAATTCCGATCCCGTTGTCCTCACACACGAACAAAAGCGGCAGGGGAATGGACTGCACACTTGTCCATCCAGCCGTGTTGATGGCCCCCTGCGCCGTGGAATGGTTCGCCGAGGCGTCGCCAAAGCTGCACATGGCGATTCCGTCTTCGGGAAGGGTACGATGTTCGGGCGGATGCCGCCGCGCCGCACCCAGCGAATAGGCGGCGCCGACCGCCTTGGGCAAGTGACTGGCGATGGTCGAGGTCTGCGGCGGGATCATCAGCGCACGTGACCCAAGTACCTTGTGACGGCCACCCGATGTCGGGTCTTCGCTGGAACAGGCGAAACTCAGCAGCATGTCCCAGGCGATCTGCTGTCCCGGCACCTGATCGGCCCGTGCAATCTGAAACGCGGCGTCCCTGTAGTGCAAAAAGGCGATATCGTCGGGTCGCAGAGCTTGCGCCACCGCGGCCATCCCCTCATGCCCCGAGGAGCCGATGGTATAGAACCCCTGCCCGGCCTTCTGCATTTTGCGTGACGTCCGGTCGAGCGCACGGCTCAGCACCTGCGCGCGAAAGAGCGAGACCGCCTCTGTCGCGCCAAGACCCTTTCGTGGTGCGTGCCCCGAAGGCAGGTCGCCGCGCGCCACGCGGGACAGGAAATTCTGATGAACGATTTCGGCGCGATCCATCTGGACCTCCTGACGTCAGAGTGCGGCGACGGCCCGCGCGATCCGCGCAAGACCGGCCTGCAGCATGTCGGTTCCATAGGCAAAAGACAGGCGGAAATGCCCTTCCATGCCGAACGCCCGCCCCGGCACGACGGCGACGCCCTCGGTATCAAGGAGATGGCGGCAGAAGGCGGGGTCGTCGGGCATCGCATCATGGCAACGCGGAAAGACATAGAACGCGCCCTCTGGCGTCAGACACTCCATGCCTGCCCGGTGCAGCTCGCTCACGACGAGGTCGCGGCGCGACTGCATCGCGTCTCGGCGCTCGGCCAAAAGGTCCTGCGGCCCGGTCAGCGCGGCCAGGGCAGCCGCCTGCGAGATCGACGAGGCGCCGGAGGTGACCTGTCCCTGAACGGCCGTCATCGCCGCGATCAGCGGTTTCGGGCCGATGCCCCAGCCCAGTCGCCAACCAGTCATCGAATAGGCCTTTGACACGCCATTCACCGTTAGCGTTCGATCAGCCAGTTCCGGTGCGGCCGCGACAAACCGCGTGAACGGCACATAGGCCAGATGCTCGTATATCTCATCTGCCAGCACCCAGACATGGGGATGACGTGACAGCACACGCGCAAGGCCTTGCAACTCATCCCGGGAATAGATCGCCCCCGAAGGATTAGACGGCGAGTTGAACATCACCCAGCGCGTGCGCCCGGTGATGGCCCCGGAAAGCTGCTGAGGCGTGACCTTGAAGCCCTGTTCGGGTCCGGCCGACAAAAGCACGGGAACACCACCCGCCAGCCTCACGATATCGGCATAGCTCGTCCAGAACGGCGCGCACATGATCACCTCGTCGCCAGGATCGACCGTTGCCAGCATCGCGTTGGCCAGCACCTGCTTTGCACCTGTCGAGATCACGACTTGGTCAGGGGTGACACCTGCCCCTTCGGCCACCGCGGCCCGCAAGGCCGGAGTTCCGGCCGTCGCCGTGTACCTCGTGGCACCCTCGCGCGCGGCGCGATGGGCCGCGTCTACGACATGCGGGGGCGTGGGAAAGTCCGGCTCGCCGGTGCTCAACGCGATCACGTCGACGCCTTGCACCCGCAACTCGGCCGCGCGCTCGGTGATCTGCACGATTTCCGACAACTCGATGCCGTCAAGCCTCGTGGCACGGCGGAACTGGCTTGTACCCGTCATCCTGTTTCCTTCGACGCATGTTCCATCCGGTCATGCATCGCGCTGGATCGAACCGAAAACAAGTGATAATCCCGGCAAGCCTCATGAGGAAAGCTCATATGATTTCGCCACGACGCTTCCTTCCCTCTATTTCCTCGCTGCTTGCGCTGGAAGCTGTCGATCGGCTCGGCAGCGCGACGGCGGCAGCGGCGGAACTGTCCCTGACGCAAGGTGCCATCAGCCGGCAACTGAAAGCCATGGAGGAGCAGCTCGGCGTCGAACTGATCGACCGGCGGCAGCTGAGACTGACGCTGACGCCCGGTGCGCGTGACTACCTCGCCGTTGCACGTCCCGCCCTGCTGCAGCTTGCGCAGGCTGGGGTGAAACTTGGAACCAATCCGGGCGGAGGAACGCTGGCGCTGTCGATCCTCCCGGCCTTCGGCATGCATTGGCTTGCCCCGAGGCTGAACGATTTCGCGCGCCTCCACCCGGAAATTGCCGTGAACCTCTCCACCCGGTTGCGGCCCTTCGATTTCGCGGTCGATCCTTTCGACGCGGCCATCCATTTCGGCAGGCGCGACTGGCCGGGGGTCGAGTATATGCCGATCATGACAGAGGTCGTGCTCCCGGTCTGCGCCCCCGGCGTGTTGTCACACGATGTCGGCGCACCCGGCAATCTGGCCAACGCGCCGCTGCTGCACCTCGATACGCGCCCCGAAGCCTGGGCGCAGTGGTTCGCCAATCACGGCCTGACACCACCTGTTACCGGCGGCGGAATACGGTTCGATCAGTTCTCGACGATGGTGCAGGCGACGCTTTACGGGCTCGGCGTGTCGCTGTTGCCGAGTTACCTTGTCGAGCACGAGATCGAGCGTGGACGATTGATCGAGGCGTGCAACACAGCGCCGCTCAGCCTTGGCAAGTACTTCCTCGTCTGGCCCAGCGGCCGCCCAGTCCCGGCACCGCTTCGAGCGTTTCGAAACTGGCTCGAAACCCAGATCGACGGCGAAACGTAAGGAAAAGGCGGGCTCCCGCACCCGCGCCAGTCCGGCTTTGCCGAACCGGCTGGCGGCTTTGGGCCGGGCGCCGCGC
>NZ_JBHRXI010000010.1:673036-732024 GCF_042648365.1 Lutimaribacter marinistellae
ATGAGTTCCTTCATCACCTCGTTGGTGCCACCATAGATCATCTGCACCCGAGCATCGGCATAGAGACGTGCGATCGGGTATTCCATCATGAAGCCGTAGCCGCCGAACAGTTGAAGGCACTCGTGCATGACTTCATTCTGGGTCTGTGATCCCCAGTATTTCGCCATCGACGCGAAGGTCGCGTCGAGCGTGCCGTCCTCCAGCCGAGCGATGCCGTCATTGACGAAGCTGCGCAGCAATTCGGCTTTGGTCTTGCACTCGGCCAGCTTGAACCGCGTGTTCTGGAAATCCATGACGCGCTGACCGAAGGCCGTGCGTTCCTGCGTATACTTGACCGTCTGCTCGATGGCGAAGTCGATCATGCCCAGTGCACCGATGCCGATGGTCAGCCGTTCCCACGGCAGCTGCTTCATCAACTGGTAGAAACCCTGACCCTCTTCGGGGCCGATCAGGTTGGTCATCGGAACCTTCACGTCCTCGAAGAACAGCTCGGCGGTATCGTTGGCCTTCATGCCGAGCTTCTTGAGGTTGCGGCCCCGGCGGAACCCTTCGGCGCCATCGGTCTCGAGCGCGATGAGCGATACACCCTTGGCACCCAGCGATTTGTCAGTTTTGGCGACCACGATGATCAGGTCAGCCGTCTGCCCGTTCGTGATAAAGATCTTGGACCCATTGATCTTGTAATGATTGCCATCCTTCTCGGCGGTGGTGCGCACCGCCTGCAGGTCCGACCCCGTTCCCGGTTCGGTCATCGCGATGGCCCCGACCATTTCGCCCGACGCGAGTTTCGGCAGCCAGTTCTGCTTCTGCTCCTCGCTGCCATAGGCGGTGATGTAATGCGTCACGATCGACTGGATCGCATAGCCCCAACCGGCATCACCGCGGCGGGCCTGTTCGTAGAGGGCGACCGAGTCGAAGCCCATGCCTCCCCCCGAACCGCCATATTCCTCGGGGATCGACCCGCCCATGATGCCGGCGGCGCCCGCCTTTTGCCAGAAGGCGCGGTCTACCACCCCGTTCTGGATCCAGGTGTCGATATTGGGCACAAGTTCATCGTCCAGGAAGCGGCCCGCCATATCTGCGAACATCTGGTGTTCGTCGAGCTTCCACGACGCTGTCGGCGTAAAGAGAGTCATCCCTGTCTCCTTCATCTCGTTCGCGGGAAATCCTATCGCCGCTTTGTTTTTGCACCAACGCCTATGACGCCGCGTCCGACCCGTTCGAACGCAACGTCCCGGGCAGGCTCAGGCCACCTTGTGCCGCGCTCCGGGCGGCGGAGGCGTTTCGGCACCGCCCGCGAAACACTGTGCAATGGCCATCCACTCGGTCGCGACCGGCCCCTCGACCGTCAGTCCGGTGTCGGCGATGTTGCGCGTCTGTGCCACCACCTGTGCGAATTCGACTGCCGAGCCTGCGATCCGGTCCTTGCCCGGCTCTCCATAGGTCCACACCGCCCCCGAGGGCGCCGTCAGCTCCAGCAGCGGCATGGTTTCGGGCACGTCGCGACCGTTCACCTTGAACGACCAGCCAAAGGTATTGACGCCCAGAACCACGACATTCCGAATCCTGTCGCTCTCCTCTCGGTCAACGCCGAGAGAGTCGAACACCTCCTGCCCATGCGCCCATGTCTCCATCTGTCGGGCGGTAATCGACGACCTGACCGACATGTCCGGGCCGACCCATTTCACCCGCATCTTGGGGTCCAGTGCCTCCCAGTCCTGTCCCATCCGGGTGTAAAAGGCGCGCCACGCCTCGCGAAGCGCCTCGCCCCGCTCGGGGATCATGGCGTTCTCGGTGGCGCGTATCCCTTCGCGCTGAATGCCTGCAACGGTCCGGGCCAACCTGCCCTGAAGCGCGGCCTGATCCGAGCGTGACAGCTCGGCCATCTGGTTCCAGAAATGGAGATGAACCAGCACATCGTTCAGTGTCCATCCCTTGAACTGGGTCGGCCGGTCCCATGCCTCGCCGGACACATCGGCAAGAACCGCGTAGAGCGCCTCGCTCTCCTCAAGGAAATCATGTGCCTGTTCCATTGCTACTCCTCCAACGTGGCGTTCAGTCGTTCGACGGCGGCCAGGTAGTCCTGCTTGAACTCCTGCACGACCGCACCGGCCGAACTCATACGATTCATCAGGCCGACACCCTGGCCGACCCAATAGGTCGAAAGGTCTCGCGCACCCTCGTGCCCGCCGGCGGCCAGCTTCTCGATCCGGCTGAGCGCCGGTTCCGACACCAGCGTCTGGAACGGCATAGGCAGCGGGTCGGGGCCTTTGCCTTCCCACGCGTCCGTCCAGGCAGACCGCAACTGGCGCGAGGTCTTCCCGGTCCGCGACCGGGATCGCACCGTGTCGCCGGAACCCGCGGCGATCAGTTTCTGCTTGATCACTTCCGACGGTTCGGCCTCGGCCGTGGTCAACCAGACCGACCCGCACCACGCACCGGCCGCACCCATTGCCATGGCGGCCGCCATTTGCGCACCGGTAACGATACCGCCCGCCGCCAGCACCGGCGTGTCACCTGCGACCGAAACCACTTCGGGCACCAGAACCATGGTCGAAATCTCGCCGCAATGCCCGCCCGCCTCGCCGCCAGCGGCCACGAGGATGTCGACGCCTGCAGCGACCTGTCGCTCGGCATGTTTGCGCGACCCGACGAGTGCCGCAACCGGTACACCCGCCCTGCGCCCTCTTTCCAGCATGACGGCAGGCGGCGTGCCCAGCGCATTGGCGATCAGGCGAATGGGAAAGGAGAACGCAACATCCAGCATGGCCTCGGCACCTGCCGCGTCGAGGTTGCGCGAGAAATTCAGGAAGTCCGCACGGTTCTCATCCAGCCCCTCCGCAGGCACACCGTGCGCTGCAAGCGTTTCGGTGACAAAGTCCGTGTGGCTTTCGGGAAGCGCTCCGATCAGGTCCGTGCCAGACGGTGCGTTATCCTGCCGCTGGATCGAGGTCGGAACGATCAGGTCGACACCATAGGGTTTTCCGCCGCAATTGGCGTCGATCCATTCCAGTTCGGTCCGCAACTGCTCGGGTGTGTACATGACGGCGCCGAAAACACCCATCCCCCCGGCACGGCTGACGGCGGCCACCACATCCCGGCAATGGCTGAAGGCAAACAATGGGAACTCGATCCCCAACTGGGCGCAAAGATCTGATTTCATGCTGCGTCCTCCTCGATCTCAATCATCGCGTCCCCTGAGGCGATCTGCGCGCCTGCGGCGGTGTGAACCGCGCGAACCGTACCGGTGATGGGCGCGGTTATGCGATGTTGCATCTTCATCGCTTCGAGCACCGCAAGGGTGTCGCCCTTGGTCACTTGGTCCCCCGGCCCTGCACGCATCTCGAGAACCAGACCAGGCATCGGTGCAGAGATCATACCGCCCGCATCACCCATCGCGTCGGACCTACCTGCGCGAAGCCGTCTCATGGCGATCCGGTCGGCCCCGGATGCCAGAAACACGTCGTGCCCCCGCACAAGTGCGTTGATCTCTTCGCGCTGGCCATCGATGGAAACTCGGAACTGTCCACCGCAATGCTGAAGGGCCAGCGAGAACGTCTTGTCGCCAACACGAATCTGCCACCCCTCCGGCTTTGCCGTTGCACGCAACTCGTACCGCTCCTCTCCAAGGGCCAGTGTCAGGACCGACGGCAATTGCGGCGCGCTGCACCACCCCAGCTGATCGGGCGCGACGTACCCCGAACGCGACAGGGCAGCCTGGCGATCGGCTTGCAGGATCAATGCCCCGGCCAAGGCAACGTGGCGCGGCGCGATGTCGACCGCAGGCACGCCATCGGGCCACGTGTTGTCCAAAAGATCCGTCCGCGCCTCGCCCGCGGCGAATACGTCAAGCGCGAGGACATCGCGCAGGAACCGCGCGTTCGTCACGCATCCCAGCAGGACAGTGCGTTCGACCGCCTTGATAAGACGGGCGCGGGCGATCTCACGCGCCGGACCATGGGCGATGATCTTTGCCAGCATCGGATCGTAAAAAGGGGAAATCTCCTGGCCCTCGCGAATCCCCGCATCGACCCGGATGCCCTCTCCTTCGGCCGCGCGCCACAGGTGCACCGGCCCGGTGGCGGGCAGGTAGCCGTTGGCCGGATCCTCGGCATAAAGCCGGACCTCGATGGCATGACCGGTGAGCGCGACGTCTTCCTGCGTGACCGGCAGGGGCTCGCCCTGCGCGACGGCGATCTGCATCGCGACCAGGTCCAGCCCGGTCACCATTTCGGTGACGGGATGCTCAACCTGCAAGCGGGTGTTCATTTCCAGAAAGTAGAATTCGCCGCTATCATCGAGCAGGAACTCGACCGTCCCCGCACCGCGATAATCGACGGCGCGCGCGGCCTCGATCGCGGCCTTGCCCATGCGATCACGCAACTCGGGCGTCATGACCGGGCACGGCGCCTCTTCGACAACCTTCTGATGCCGGCGCTGGACAGAGCAGTCGCGTTCCCCGAGGTGGATGACGGACCCGTGCGCATCAGCGAAAACCTGCACCTCGACATGGCGCGGCGCGATGACAGCGCGTTCGAGGATCAGCTCGTCAGAGCCGAAAGCGTTCGCCGCCTCCGAGCGCGCCAGCGCCAGCGCATCCGCAAGGTCCTCCTGCCGTTGGACAAGACGCATACCGCGCCCACCGCCACCCGCCGCGGCCTTGACCATCAGGGGAAGGCCAATCTCGGCAGCGGCTGCGGTCAATACCGCATCAGACTGGTCGGCCCCCTCGTATCCCGGCACGCAGGGCACGCCTGCGGCGATCATCAGGCGTTTCGCTTCGGCCTTGTTGCCCATGGCGCGGATCGCCTCGGGACGCGGACCGATAAAGGTCAGACCTGCGGCCTCGACGGCTTCGGCAAACGCGGCGTTTTCGGACAGGAATCCGTACCCGGGATGGATCGCGCCCGCGCCAGTTGCGCGCGCCGCTTCAAGGATCTTGCAGGCATCGAGATAGCTGCTGCCAACCGGCCCGTCGCCGATTTCGACGGCTTCGTCAGCCAGCTCGACATGCGGAGATGTAGCGTCGGCGACGGTGTGAACGGCGACGGCGCGCAGGCCGATGGCCTGAGCCGAACGGATGATGCGAGCGGCGATCTCGCCTCTGTTTGCGATCAGTATTGTATCGAAAGACATGGTCACTCCTCCGCCCAAGCGGGTTTGCGTTTGTCAATAAAGGCCTGCACGCCTTCGCGCGCCTCGCTTCCCAGCATGGCATCCGCGAAACTGCTGGCCGCGGCCTGCCTTTGATCCTCACGGTTTTGAAAGGGCAGCCCGGCCATCTGCCGCTTGACGGCGGCAACCGCGCCGGGCGCGTTGCGGCACGCTTGCGCGCGGATCGCGGCAATGGCTGCATCGATCTCCTCAGGGGGCACGACCTGATCGACCATGTTCTCCGCCAGCGGCGATGTTGCGTCGAACAGCTCACCCGTCAGCATCAAACGTCGGCCAAGCCGCCAACCCAGCCTGCTGACAACGAATGGCGCGATCTGCGCGGGCGTCAGGCCAACGCGCACTTCGCTGAGGCCAAAGCGGGCATTGTCGGCTGCGATCACGTAATCGCCACAACAGGCGAGACCGAAGCCACCCGCCATCGCCGCCCCTTCGACCACCATCACGGTGAATTGCGGCAGGGCGGCCACCGCGTCAAAGAAATCGGCGGCCTGCAGACTCAATGCGACCACGTCTTCATGGGTCGCTCCACCCCCAAGCGCCTTACGAAACGCCTTGAGATCGCCGCCGGCGCAAAAGACCCCGCCCCTGCCGCGAAACGTCACGCCACGCATGTCGCTTGTCCGCAGAACGGCGCACAGGTCGATCAGCTCCGCCACGCGGTCTTGGGTCAGCGGGTTGCGCGCTTCGGGCTGGTTGAACCAGACTGTCAACCAAAGGCCGTCCTGTTCGAATTCGAGATGTTTCGCCTGTGGCAGCATCAGAACCTCGCAACGCCATAGGATGCGGGCCGCACGTTCCGGGCGCGGCCTTCAAGGCAGGTCTCGAGGCAGAAGCCGAGGATCCGCCGGGTGTCGCGCGGATCGATGACACCATGGTCGAGACACCGACCAGACGTGTAGAACGCCCCCGACTGCCTGTCGAAATGAGCCGTGATCATCGCGCGCTGCTTTGCAAGCTTTGCCTCGTCGACCTCGGCGCCTTGCCGTGCGGCACCGGCGCGGGCGACCATTTCCATCGTGCCGGCGGCCTGTTCCCCGCCCATCACGCCTGTCACCGCATTGGGCCACGCGAACAGGAAATCGGGCTCATAGGCATAGCCGCTCATCCCATAATTCCCGGCACCGAAACTTGCACCGATGTAGAGCGTGATCTTGGGCACATCGACCGAGGTGACCGCCTGGATCATCTTGGCCCCATGCTTGATCATGCCTGCCTGCTCGTACTGCGTTCCGACCATGTAACCGGTCGTATTGCTCAGGAATATCAGCGGCGTATTCGCCTGGCCGCAAAGCTGAATGAACTGCGCGGCCTTGGTGGCCCCGGCCGGGTCGATCGGACCGTTATTGCCGATGATCCCCACCGCGATACCATTGATCGCCGCCTGCAGGCAGACAGTCGAGACACCGTATCGCGGTTTGAAATCCTCGAAACGAGATCCGTCGACGATCCGCGCCGCCACTTCGCGCATGTCATAGGGAATGCGCGTATCCTTCGGCACAACTCCCGCGATCTCTTCCGGGTCCAGCACGGGCGGTTCGAAAGACCGCGGCCGGGATACGGGAAGCGATTTGTTCCAGTCCAGGCCCTCGACCACGTCGCGCGCGATCTCGACCCCATGGGCATCGTCCTCGGCCAGATATTCGACCAGGCCGCTGATCTCGGCATGCATCTCGGAGCCGCCCAACTCGCGGTCGTTGGCCTTTTCGCCGGTCGCGGCATGCACCAGCGCGGCCCCTGCAAGCGCAGCCATGCCGTTCTTTTTCACACCTACAACATAGTCGGCCAACCCGGGCATATAGGCCCCGCCCGCGGTCGAGGGGCCATGCAGTACGGCAAGGTTGGGAACCCCTGCCGCCGACAGGCGCGCCAGGTTGCGGAACAGCTTGCCGCCATTAGCCCAGAACTCGACACGATACCCCATCAAGTTCGCGCCCGCGCTTTCCACGAGGTGCACGAAAGGCAGCTTTTGCCGCAGCGCGATCTCTTGCGCGTTGAGGAACGCTGCGCCTGTCATCTCGACCATCGCGCCAGCCTTGATGCCGCTGTCATCCACCACGACCATGCAGCGCGTGCCCGAGATAAAGCCGATCCCCACGATCAACGAGGCGCCGGGCACCGATGTTTCGGGGTCGTCGGTATCGACCATGTAGCCGGCCAACGAATGCAGTTGCAGGAACGGCATCCCGGGGTCGAGCAGCCGGGCGAGGCGTTCACGCGGAGTGATCTGGCCCCGCTCCTCCATCCGTGCACGACGTTTCTCGCTCAACTCGATGGGCCGCGCCTCGAGCGTGCGCAGGTCATTGACCAGCGCCAACATCTCGGCGCGGTTCGTGGCAAAGCTGTCGCTGTTGGGATCGATCTGGCTTGCAAACCGCATTTACCCCTCCTTTCCGATATCTTCGATCAAGGCCTGCGGCACCCGGACCGGCAGCGCCAACAATTCCTGTGCATATCCCTTGCCCTGCGCATCGTTGCGCAGCGAGGCGACGCCGCCGCCTCCAAGGGTGCGTTCCATGAGGATGTTCATCGACGACGTGCCGGGCAGGAAATACCGGTGCACCTCTCCCCGGCACCTGTCTTCGAACCGCGCCTTCACCGTTTGCGGGTCCAGCGCGCGCCAGATGTAGGGCAGGAACCTTGCGTCGCGTGCGATCACCCCGATATTCGCGCTGTCGCCCTTGTCGCCGGATCGCGCCCAGGCAATGTCTTCGAGATCGCAGGTCACCTCTGGTTCTTGCGCCTCGACGGTGGGCGGTGCGGGGCGCTCGCACTCTCCTGCAGTGGCTATCGGCCCGTCGCTTCCGCGGTAGGCGACTTCTTCGCCTTCGAGCGAGACGCGAACAGGCACCTCCCCTCTCGCCACAAGAAAGGAAAACAACGCCACCACCGGCGACGGTTTCGCGCGGCCACCCCCGGTGAAGAAGTGCAGCCCCGGCGGCGTCGCCAAGGCACCCCCGATCAATTCCTTGAGGAACAACCCGACCGCGCGCGGATCGTCATGCTTGACGGCGGCCTTGAACGCGATTTCCTCATACGCGCCTTCGCCCGGTCGCCCGCCAAAGGTCTCGAAAGAGACCTCGCGATAATCAGGCGCACCCATCGCTTCGAGCTTGGCGCGCGCCCGGTCAAGCCCCGCTTGGGCGAACGCGCGGGCCTTTTCGGCGGCGTTGCGCCCGTTGAACTGCAGCGTCGTTCCCGCCCGGTATCCGTCGGCCCACGTGGCCGAAACCTTAAGCGAACCGGTCGGCGGCCGCCCTCTGGCACCGCGCACCATGACCCGGTCCGGTCCCTGCTGCTCCAGAGTGACATGGCTGAAATCACAGGCGACATCCGGCAACAGGTAGGCTTGCGGATCACCGATTTCGTATAGCATCTGCTCACCGACCGACGCGGGATTGACGACACCCGTCGTGCCTTCGGGTTTCGTCAGGACAAACCCGCCATCTTCCCCGATCTCGGCCACCGGATAACCGATGCGGGCGATGTCACCGGCCTGCTGCCAATCGGTGAAATTCCCGCCGGTCGATTGCGGGCCACATTCCAGCAGATGCCCCGCCAGCGAGCCTGCGGCAAGACGATCGAAATCGGCCATGTCCCAGCCGAACCGCTGGATGCAGGCGGCCAGAGCCAGCGCGCTGTCGACGCAACGCCCGGTGATCACGATGTCGGCCCCGGCATCCAGCGCCGCAACGATCGGCCCCGCACCTAGATAGGCGTTGATCGAGGCGATCTTGTCGCCCGCGGGCATTGGCGCACCCGAGAACATTTCACGTCGGTCGGAAAAATCACCGGCGCGGGCAAGCAGATCGTCACCCTCGACGACCGCAACCTTGAGCGCGAGTCCCTCTTGCGCGATCCGTGCGCGCAACGCCTCGGCACAGGCGGCAGGGTTTACGCCACCCGCGTTCGACAAAACTCGAACGCCCGAAGTTGCGATCTGATGCAGGTTTGGACCCATCGCATCAGTGACGAAGTCGGTCGCATAGCCGGCCGAAGGGTCCTTCATCCGGGCGCGTGCCATGATCGACATGGTGATTTCGGCCAGGTAGTCATAGACAAGGACATCGACCCCGGCCGCCAGCAATTGTGCCGTGGCGTGCGGCGCCTCCCCCCAGAACCCGGCAGCTCCTCCGATTCGCAAGACAGTCACGCGACGTCCTTTCAATAATTCTTCATCGGCCATTTACAGACCGCCCGTTCTGTTTGTAGATTTGACTGGACCCGCCGGTCAATCGCAAACACCGAGTTCGACGCCACGGAACAAATGACCAAGGAAAAGCCCGCCACACAGGAAGAGCGCGCGAAGCAGACCAAGAAAAAGGTCATACGCGCGACCATTGCGTGCCTCGACAAACAAGGCTACGCGGAAACCACTTTCGCGCGCATCCAGGATCGCGCTGGCGTTTCGCGCGGGGCCATCACGCACCACTTCCCCAACCGGCAAGCGCTTGTCGCGGCGACTGCCATGGAACTGCTGTCCAACGCACTTGGACCTGTCGAACGCCGCGCGGACAGCACGCCGGACGCGGCCGAACCGGTCGCCGAGTTGATCAAGCATGTATGGGACAGGGTGGTGAACTCCTCGGGCGGGCGCGCGATGGTGGAAATTCTCGTCGCGTGCCGGACCGACAAGGAATTGCACAGACTGCTCCAGGATCAGTTGCATGACTGGGACCGGCAAAGTCGGGAATCGGTCAACACCGCCTATCGGGGAAGCGAGCCGGACGCGGACGACGCAGAGCTTTTGTGGAGTATCATCCGCAACTTTCTGCGCGGCCTGATCCTTCACGACAAGTTCGTTGCAGACCCCGCCTACCTGACGCGGATGGTCGAACGTTTCGCACGTATCATGGAAACCCAGCTGATCATGCTCAGCGACCCAAACGAGGATCCGGAATGACCTGCCCTTCGCCCTTCATGACACCCGAGCGCGAAGCGTTCCGCACCAACCTCAATCGGTTTTTCGACAGCGAAGTGAAACCGAACCTGGAAAAATGGGAAGCGGACCGCGCCGTGCCTTGGGAAATGCACGAACGCGTCGCCGACCTCGGCGTGTTCGGTTTCGGCATACCCGAGGAATATGGCGGGCTGGGGTTCGACGACGCGTTCATGCGCGCCGATTATGGCGAAGCGGCATTCGGCTGCGGCGCGTCCGGCTTTGCCGCAGCGGTGGGTGGCCGTTCCATTTCGATCGGCCCGATTTCCCGGCTGGCACCCGAGAATTTCAAGCGGACCGTCCTTCCCGAGATCATCGCGGGTCGGATGGGTTCGGCACTTGCAATCACCGAACCCGGCGGTGGCTCTGACGTCTCGAACATGGCCACGCGTGCAGAACGCAAAGGCAAAGGCTGGGTCCTCAACGGGGCCAAGGCCTACATCACCGGCGGCATGGAAGCGCAGTGGTTCGTGGTCGGCGCGCGGACCGGCGGAGCGGGATTGGCGGGCATCTCCCTGTTTCTCGTCGAGGCGGACAGCCCAGGCTTCACCCGAACGCCTCTTGGCAACAAGCAGGGCTGGCATTGCTCGGAACAGGCGATGCTGCATTTCGACGATTGCCAATTGCCCGACACCGCGCTGATCGGTCCCGAGAACAAGGGCTTTCTCGCGATCATGAACAATTTCAACTACGAACGGCTGTCGATGATCGCGGGAAGCCTCGGCATGATGAAGCTCTGCTATACGTCCGCGCTGGACTGGGCACGCGAGCGACGCACCTTCGGCCAGCGATTGATCGAACACCAGGTCATCGCGCACAAGTTCGCCGAGATCTCGGCCCGCATCGACATGATCGAGGCCTATCTCGAACGGATCTGCTGGGCGATCAACCAGGGCGCCATGCCCGCGGCCGAGATCGCCAAGGCCAAGGTACAGGCCACCAAGGCACTGGAATTCACCGCCTCCGAAGGCATGCAGATCTTCGGCGGGGCCAGTTACCTCGTCGGCAATCCCGTCGAACGAGTCTGGCGCGAGGTCAAGGTGATGGCAATCGGTGGCGGATCCGAAGAGATCATGCGCGATCTGGCCGTACGGCAAATGGGGTTGGCGGGCCAGTGACGTTGGTTTGGCGGCCTCAGAACTCCGAGTTTCGATAGGCACCGGGCGTCAGTCCGGTCCAGCCGCGAAAGGCTCTTACGAATGCGCTGGCTTCGCTGAACCCCAAGCGCGCGGCGATCTGCTCCACGCTGTCGCCGGTCGTCGTCAACAAGCGCACGGCCATTTCGCGGCGCACCTGCGTTCGGATGTCCGGGTACCCGACCCCTTCGCGCCTCAACCGCCGCCGCAACGTATGCTGCGCAAAACCAAGCGTTGCGGCCACCTCTGCCATTGTCGGCAGTCGCCCCTCGGCGGCCAGAGCCGTTTCCACGGCAAGGGACGTATCCAGCGCAAGACCCGATACCGCGTCCACCGGCAGAAACGCGTCGAGCGGCGTGCGCCGTGCATAGGCGATCGCCTCGGCCTCGGTCCGGTGTACGGGCAGCTTCAATTGCGACGAGGCAAAGGCCAGCCCGCTTGTCGGCGCGCCAAACTGCAGCGGAACGCGGCCGAACATCCGGCGATATGCGGGCGCATGGACCGGCGGCGGAAAATCGAACCACGCCGCGGAATAGCTGCGCCGGTTTCCCCCAAGCCAGATCATCATGTGCCCGACGAGCACCAGCACCATGTCGACGGCGGTATGGTTCAGCACTTCCCGCCTTGGAATGCGCGTCATCTCGAACACCGTCTCGTCGCCCATGTCACGCAGCGTGAAGTGAAAGGAATTGTCCATCAGGTCACTGAATTGCGCCAGCCTCTGCCAGGCCGCACCAAGCGTTCCGGCCATCGCGACATGGGCCGCCATGATCGCATGGGTTCCGATGCGTTGCCGGCGATGTTGCAACCCCGCCAGCTCGTCATCCAGTGCCAATGTCACAACGCGAACCAGCCGCACGAAATCTGCCGTGTCAAGATCGGTGACAGGTACCGCAAGGCCGGCCCGGGCCAACAGATCGTCGGCGGCAAAGCCATGCCTTGCCGCGCCTTCCAGCAGGTTCGCAACGGTTTGCGCGGGTATCAACGCGGTCATCACTTGTCACTTTATGTCAATTTTCCTGTCGCGCCAGATCATTGTGGAATCATCCGCACCGCCTAGTCTTTCGCCAACGCTGATGAGGAGGACATCATGGCCACCGCCGCCTATATTTTCGATGCCGTCAGAACCCCGCGCTCGCGCGGGAAAAAGGACGGAACGCTTCACGAAGTCAAACCAGTGGAACTTGCCGCCGGGCTGTTGCGCGAATTGCAGGCGCGCCACGACCTCGACACCGCACGCGTTGGCGACGTGGTCCTGGGCTGCACCGCACCCGTGGGCGACCAGGGTGCCTGTGTCGCCAAGGCCGCCGTGCAGGCCGCGCATTGGGACGAGGCCGTGCCGGGTGTGCAGCTCGATAGGTTCTGTGCCTCGGGGCTCGAGGCCGTGAACATGGCCGCCGCCAAGGTCGGATCGGACCAGGAGGAACTGGTCGTCGCAGGCGGCGTGGAATCGATGAGCCGCGTCCCGATGATGAGCCAGGGCGGCGCGATGTTCACCGACCCCGCTTTCGTGATCGACCAGACATCGGCCCCGCAGGGCATCGGCGCCGACCTGATCGCCACGATCGACGGCTACAGCCGCGAGGATGTCGACGCCTTTGCCGTCGAAAGTCAGCGCCGCGCGGCCCATGCCCGCGACAACGGATGGTTCGACCGCTCGGTCGTGCCGGTCAAGGATGAGAACGGGCTGACCGTGCTGGAACGGGACGATTACATCAAGCCCGGCACCGACATGCAGAAACTGGGTGCGCTCAACGCCTCCTTCGCACAGATGGGCGGGTTCGGTTTCGACGACATGGCGCTCGCCAAGTATCCGCAGGTGACGCGCATCAACCACGTGCACACGCCCGGCAACTCCTCCGGCATCGTCGATGGCGCCTCGGCGGTGATGGTCGGATCGGAAAAGGCGGGTAAGGATCTCGGGCTTGAACCACGCGCCCGGATCGTCTCGGCCACCGTCATCTCGACCGACCCGGTCATCATGCTGGCCGGGCCGGGACCCGCGGCCAAAAAGTGCCTCGAAAAGGCAGGGCTGACCGTCGATGACGTCGATATCTGGGAAATCAACGAGGCCTTCGCCTCGGTCGCCCTGCGTTACATGAAAGACCTCGGCATCGACCCCGAGATTACCAACGTGAACGGTGGCGCCATCGCGATGGGCCACCCCCTCGGGGCGACGGGCGGCATGCTCGTATCCACTGTTCTGGACGAGTTGGAGCGCCGCAACGCCAAACGCGCGATGATCTCGCTTTGCGTAGGCGGCGGCATGGGCATCTCGACCCTGATCGAGCGCGTGTAAGGAGGCAGACAATGGGCGAATTCCGCTACGAAAAAGACGCCGACGGCATCGTGACCGTCACCATGGACATGGACGGCCCGGTCAACGCGATGAACGCGCAGTTCTGGCCTCTGTTTGCCGAAACGATGGACCGGCTCGAATCCGAGGATGGGCTGAAAGGCGTGATCTGGACCTCGGCAAAGGACACGTTCTTTGCCGGTGGTGACCTCAACATGCTCAAGAGCATCGATGCCGACGGGGTTCAGGGCCTGTTCGACTCGGTCGAGGCGACCAAGGCCGTCATGCGCCGGATGGAGCGTCAGCAGGTGCCGCATGTGGCGGCCATCAACGGTGCCGCGCTTGGCGGCGGGTACGAGATTTGCCTCGCCTGCAATCACCGCATCGCCGCCGACAATCCCAAGACCAAGATCGGTCTGCCCGAAGTGACGCTGGGCCTGCTGCCCGGCGGCGGCGGCGTGGTCCGGCTCACCTACCTTCTGGGTCTCGAAGGTGCGATGCCTTACCTGCTCGAGGGCAAACAGGTCAGCCCGCAACAGGCGGTCAAGGCCGGACTGATCCACGAGGTCGTGCCCGCCGACGCACTGCTGGCACGCTGCCGCGACTACATTCACGAGGTTGCCGGCGACCCGGCCGCGACAACGCAGCCCTGGGACACCAAGGGGTACAAGATCCCCGGCGGCCCGTCGATGTCACCCAAGAACATGCAGCGTATCGCTGGTGCCGCCGCGATGCTTTACAAGAAGACACGCGGCCTGATGCCTGCCCCGGCCAAGATCCTCGACATCATGACCGAGACTGCGGGCAAGCTCGATTTCGACACCGCCCTGCGCTACGAGACGCGCCGCTTCGTGTCGCTTACGCCGATGGCGACGACGAAGAACATGATCGAAACGCTCTTCTTCGGCATGAACAAGGTGAACGGCGGCGCCAGCCGGCCCAAGGGCGTCCCGCCCTCAAAGATCGAAAAGCTGGGCATCCTGGGCGCCGGGATGATGGGACAGGGCATTGCCTATTCGGCCGCGATGGCCGGATTGCCAGTCGTTCTGAAAGACACGACGGTCGAGGCTGCCGAACGCGGCAAGGCCTATACCGCCGGGTTGCTGGAAAAACGCGTCAAGCGCGGGCGCATGACCGAAGAAGCCGCAGGCAAGGTTCTCGACCTCATAACCGCGACAGACAAGCTCGACGACCTCAAGGGGTGCGACCTGATCATCGAGGCCGTGTTCGAACAGATCGACGTCAAGGACAAGGTGCTTGCCGAACACGAGGCGCTGCTGGCCGAGGGCGGCATCTGGGGCTCGAACACTTCGACCCTGCCGATCACGCGACTGGCGACCGGCTCGGCAAAGCCCGAAAACTTCGTCGGCCTGCATTTCTTCTCGCCCGTCGACAAGATGCCCCTGCTCGAGATCATCGCCGGGGAAAAGACCTCGGATGAAACGCTGGCGCGCGCCTTCGATTTCGCCCGCCAGATCCGCAAGACGCCGATCATCGTCGGTGACAGCACCGGTTTCTACACATCGCGTACCATCGGGACCAAGATTATCGAAGCGGTGGAGCTGGTGGCCGAGGGGCATGACCCGGTGCGCGTCGACAACCTGTCGCGCCTGACGGGGATGCCCACGGGGATGCTCTCTCTGCTCGATGAGGTTCAGATCAAGCTGGTCGTCGACATCTACAACACCCAGGTCGAAATGGGCCTTCTGGACCCCGAGAAAGAACAGAACCCTGCCGGTCGCGAAATGCTGGCTGAACTGCGCGGGCAGCATGGCCGTCACGGGCGCGCAACGGGCAAGGGGTTCTATGACTACACCCCCCAGGGCAAGACGATCTGGCCCGGTCTCGGCGCATGGCGCAAACCCGAGGCCCGGATTTCGGACGAGGACATCAAGGACCGCATCCTTTTCAGGGCCGTTCTGGAAAGCCTGCGCTGTCTCGAAGAGGGCGTGCTGAGATCCGCGGCTGACGGGAATGTCGGCTCTATCCTCGGGATCGGCGCGCCGGTCCATACCGGCGGCTATATCCAGTTCGTCAACACGTATGGCCTGGATCGGTTCGTCGCCCGATGCGAGGACCTGGCAGAGCGTTACGGCGAGCGCTTTGCCCCGCCTGCCATTCTGCGTGAGCATGCCGCGCAGAACCGGGTTTTTGCCTGACCGGATTGCCGGGGGCGGTTATCCGCCTCCGGGCTGATCCCCTGACGGCAGCGCGGCATTAAGAATGATCTGCGCTGCCGCCTTGGCGTCCTTCGCTGCCTCGGCCCCGTTGAGCAGCACCGCCGCGGCAATCGCGCCTTCCTTCAGCAACAACAATTGACGGGCCAGCAGGACCGGTTCCACTGCCCCTGCCGATTGCGCCAATCGTGTAAAATGATCGGCCAGCAGGCGCTTGTGCTCGGATGCCTGGGCGTGGATCGGGTGGCCTTTTTCCTGGAACTCTGCGCCGGCCTTGACGAACATGCAGCCGCGAAATCCTTCAAGCCCGAACCATTCGCCCAGCGCATCGAAACAGGCCAATAGCTGGCCAGCAGGTGTTTCCGCCAACTCCTCCATCCGGCGATACAGCCAGTTGCGGAAATTCTCGTCCCTCAGCCTGAGAACGGCAAGGATCAGGTCTTCCTTGGTGCGAAAGTGCTTGTACATCGAGGTTTTCGAAACCCCGGTCTCGGCCACCAGCCGATCCATCCCCGTCGCATGGAAACCTTCGCGATAATACACGTCGAGGGCCTTTCGGACCAGTTCATCCCGCTTGTTTGTACGCATTGCTCTCTGCCTTCGTGACAGATCGGTACATAACATCACACTCAAACACCGCAAGTCTGCAGGCAAAGTCAGGCCCCTGCTGTCACCTATTGGTGATTATTCTGCCTGATGTCACCAATTCGTGAGTTGATAAGGTTTACTGATCAGTACATATATCGACTCAATACTTACCGATCAGTACACCAAGGAGATTGAGATGCGCCGTCGACCAAACCCACCGCTTTTGCCCGACCATTTTCTTCCCATGCTGTTGAGCGTTCTGCTCCTGCTTTCCACGATCGTCTGAAAGGCACAGACATGACACGACAGCCCGTCCCACCCTTCACGCTAGACACCGCCCGGCAAAAGGTCCGCGCCGCCGAGGATGCGTGGAACAGCCGCGACCCCGACCGCGTCGTTGGCGCCTATACCGGCGACAGCCAGTGGCGGAACCGGGCAGAGTTTCCTGCCGGTCAGAGCCAGATCCACGACTTCCTCAGCCGTAAATGGCGCCACGAGCACGACTACCGCCTTATCAAGGAACTCTGGGCGCACGACGGCAACCGGATCGCTGTTCGCTATGCCTATGAATGGCGCAACGACAGCGGCCAGTGGATGCGCTCCTACGGCAACGAGAATTGGGAATATGCCACGGACGGGCGCATGGCGCAGCGGCATGCGTCGATCAACGACCGCCCCATAACCGAGGCCGAGCGCCTGTTTCACTGGCCTCTTGGCCCCCGCCCCGCCGACCACCCCGGACTGTCCGACCTCGGATTGTAGGAGACCCGACATGCCCCGCGCATTTTCCAAACTCGCCTTTACACCTGCCGTGCGCTCACACCAGACGCGCATGGGCTCTGCCGCCACATATGAAAAGTTCATCTCTGGCGGCCCGGAACAGGGCCACGAAATCGGCCCGACGGAACTGGCCTTTATCGAAGAGCGCGATGGTTTCTATCAGGCCAGCGTATCGGAAACGGGGTGGCCCTATGTCCAGTACCGGGGCGGATCGGCCGGTTTCCTGCGGGTACTCGACGCCCGCACCATCGCTTATGACGATTTCTCCGGCAACCGGCAGTACATCTCGCGCGGCAACCTGGATGGGAATGACCGCGTCGCCCTGATCCTGATGGATTATGCAAACCGCCGTCGGCTCAAGATCCTCGGGCGCGTTCAGTTCACCGAAGGTGCACCGGGTGACGCGACCGCACAGGCACCCGTCGAACGCTCTGTCACGATCCATGTCGAGGCGCTCGACTGGAACTGCCCGCAACACATCACGCCTCGGTTCACCGCTGCCGAGCTTGCCCCGCAGCTTCATGAATTTGGCAAACAGATCGGTACACTCGAGACCGAGAACAAGCGCCTTCGCCAAGAACTGGCAAAGGCCCGCGAGGCGGCCGCGCCCTATGCGCGGGGCAACCGCCCGCTTCTTTGACGCGAAACAGGATTTTTCAGATGACCCAACAGCTTTTCAACACCGCCGCCGCCGTCATTGCCGCTGCCGTTCTGGCCGCCATCGCGCTGGCCATCGGCTTTGCCGCTGCCCCGACCGCTGTCCGCGCGGGTCCGGCCACGACATCGTCGCAAGTCGAAACACTGGCGCGCCTGGTCGAGGAACGGGCTTATTGAGACCGGGCCGACACCCCGCAGGTTGGGACGTTGCGGGGCCGACAGGGCGCAGCCGGGTTACGTCGCGGCTGCGCCCTCGACATCACCGCTTGTCCGCAGCGATCATCGCCTCGATCCCGGCAGCGCAATATTCCACCAGCAACTCGACCTGTGCCGCATCCGCGCCGGGACTCAGCGCCTGAACCCGCCACCCGGTATTGAGAAAGGCGAGCATGGCGGCGACCGAATAGACCTGCCCGGTTGCCAATAGCTGCGCATCGGCGTCGGGATAGAGCGCGGCGATCTCGGCGATGAATCTCTGTGCGGTGGGGTCGAAACACTCGGCCGCGATCTCGCGCCACCGCACATCGGCAGACACATGCGCCACCAGCCGGCCATAGGCCAACCAGTGCGCCCCGCCTTCCTGCGCCAGCGTGACATAAGGTCGGATGAAACAATCCAGGACCCCGCGCAACGAAGGCCGCCCCTGCGCCTTCAACGCTTCCAGCCCTTCGATCCGGATGCGGGCAAGCTCATCCGCGCGACGGGCGACAGTCTTGTGAAACAGCTCCTCCTTACCGCCGCCATGGTGATGGACAAGGCCCACCTGTACACCCGCCATTGCCGCGATATCCCGAATCGACGCCCCTTCGAATCCCCGCTCGGCAAAGACCATCTCGGCCGCGTCCAATATCCGGGCCCGTGTCTCCAGCGACCGTGCCGACGGGGCCCGTTTCCGTTGCTTTTCCATGGCTTCTCCGAGTTCGACGAATCCATCTTGCCTTATTTTGAACATTCGTTCAATCTAAGCGCCGAACAGGGAGGTTACATGACGGAAACGCGCAACGCATTTGCCCTGATCGGGGCAGGTCCGATGGGGCTTGCCGCGGCAAAGGTGCTCAAGGAACAAGGCATCCCCTTCGAGGGGTTCGAACTGCATTCCGATGTTGGCGGCCTGTGGGACATCGATGCGCCACGTTCCACGATGTACGAATCCGCGCATCTCATCTCGTCCAAGAAGATGACGGAATTCGCCGATTTCCCGATGCGGGACGACGTGGCCGAATACCCATCGCACCGCGAGATGCGGCAGTACTTCCGGGATTTCGCGGATCATTTCGGCCTGCGCGACCATTATCGTTTCGGCACCGAGGTCACCCGACTGGACCCCCTCGGCGGCAGTGGCGATGGATGGCGGGTCACATGGCGCGACGACGATGGCGAGCATAGCGGCGAATATGCCGGTGTGTTGATCGCCAACGGCACCCTTTCAGAGCCGAACATGCCCAGTTTCGAAGGCACGTTCGACGGCGAACTTATCCATGCCTGCCAATACCGCGATCCACGGCAGTTCGACGGCAAGCGAGTGCTGGTCGTAGGTGCCGGAAATTCGGGCTGCGATATCGCGGTGGACGCGATCCACCATGCCGAGTGCTGCGATCTGTCCATGCGGCGGGGCTATTACTTCGTGCCGAAATACGTCTTCGGAAAACCCGCCGACACGATGGGCGGCGCCATCCGCCTGCCGATGTGGCTGAAACGCCGTGTCGACAGCCTGATCCTCGGCTGGTTCGTCGGCGACCCGCAGAAATACGGGTTCCCCAAACCCGACTACCAGCTTTACGAAAGCCATCCGGTCGTGAACTCGCTGGTTCTCTACCACGCAGGTCACGGCGATATAAGGATCCGGCCGGATATCGCACGGTTCGACGGCAAGACCGTCCATTTCAAGGATGGTTCCTCGGCCGAATATGACCTCGTGCTGACCGCCACGGGCTACAAGCTGCACTATCCGTTCATCGACCCCGCCCTTCTCAACTGGCAGGGCGATGCACCGCATCTCTACCTCAACGCGATGCACCCCCAGCGCGACGACCTGTTCGTGCTGGGAATGGTAGAGGCGACGGGCCTTGGCTGGCAGGGCCGGCACGAACAGGCCGAAATGGTCGCCCGCTATATCAAGGGCCTGCAACAAGGCGATCCGGCCGCCGAAACGCTCAAGGCGGAAAAGGCCAAGGAGTTCGAACGCGCCACTGGCGGCATGAACTACCTGAAGCTCGCGCGGATGGCCTATTACGTCGACAAGGCGACCTATCGCAAGGCGGTGACAGGCTGGATCAGACGGCTCAAGGGCGCGGCGGCATGAGCGGCATCGACGAGATCACGCTCAACTTCTCGCCCGGGTCGCTGACCCTTCTCAACGCGATCCTCGCGGTGGTCATGTTCTCGATTGCCATCGACCTGCTGCCCGAGGATTTCCGCCGCCTGCGCCGCGCACCGAAACCTCTGATCGTTGGGCTGGTGTCGCAATTCGTTCTACTGCCTGTTCTGACCTTCGGCCTGGTCCTTTTGACGACGCCGCGCCCGTCGATTGCCCTGGGTCTTATCCTTGTTGCGGCCTGCCCGGGCGGCAACATCTCGAACTTCATCACGCATCGCGCGGGGGGAAATGCCGCGCTGTCCGTGTCCATGACCGCCTTTGCAACGGTCGGCGCGATCCTGATGACCCCGTTCAACATCGCGCTTTGGGGCGGTCTGTACGAACCGACCCGCGCCATCCTTCAACGGACCGAGATCGACCCCGTCCAGATCGCGATAACCGTGGGCCTCATGCTGATCTTGCCGCTGATCCTTGGCGTGACGCTCAACCACCACCGTCCTGACCTGACGAAACGCCTGCGCCGACCCCTGCAATGGGTCTCGATGGCGATCTTCATCGCCTTCATCGTGCTCGCACTTGTCGCGAACTGGGGCTTCTTCCTGGGCTATGCGGGTATGGTGGCCGGGCTGGTCGTCCTGCACAACGCGCTGGCCCTGGGCGGCGGCTGGACCATCGCCAGCCTTGCACGTCTTTCCCCCTTCAACCGCCGCGCCATCACGATCGAAACGGGTATCCAGAATTCGGGCCTCGGCCTCGTGCTGATCTTCGCCTTTTTCGGGGGCCTCGGCGGCATGGCCGTCGTTGCGGCCTTCTGGGGCATCTGGCACGCGATATCGGGCCTCGCCCTTGCCTCCCTCATGTCCCGGACGGAGGCCGCGCGATGACCCGGATCCTGATCACCGGGGCCGCGGGGATGGTTGGGCGCGCCCTGCTCGACGAACTTCAGCAGGGGGTCATAGCCACCGACCTTGCCCGCCCCGACACCCTGCCCGAGGGCGTGCGGTTCGAACGTATGGACGTGACGACCGACGATCCCGGCCGCGTTATCGCCGAAACCCGGCCCGATGTGATCGTGCACCTCGCCTCAATCGTGACCCCGCCCAAGGGAACGGGCCGCGACTTTGCCCATGCCGTCGATGTCGAAGGCACGCGCAAGGTGATCGACGCCGCGATCGCCTGCGGCGTGCGCCGTCTTGTGGTTACCTCTTCCGGCGCGGCCTACGGGTATCACGCCGACAATCCCGTTCCGTTGTTCGAGACTGACACACTGCGCGGCAATCCCGAGTTTCCCTATTCCGACCACAAGCGGAAGGTCGAGGAGATGCTGGCAAAGGCCAGACACGACCACCCCGCGCTGGAACAGGTCGTGCTGCGCGTGGGAACCGTGCTGGGCGCAGGCAGCGAGAACCAGATCACCGCGCTTTTTCACAAACCGCGCCTGCTGGCCGTGCAAGGAAGCGAAAGCCCCTTCGTCTTCATCTGGACCCGTGACCTTGCCCGCATCCTCGCACGTGCCGCGACGGATGGACCGCCGGGTGTCTACAATGTCGCGGGCGATGGCGCGATGGGCGTCACCGACCTTGCCCGTGCACTCGGCAAACCGGTTCTGCGTCTGCCGGCCTGGGTGCTGAAAACCGCTCTCGGCATCGCGCGGCCGCTGGGCCTGTCGCGCTATGGCCCCGAGCAGGTGCGCTTTCTGCAATACCGCCCGGTCCTTGCGAATGACGCGCTGAAATCGGAATTCGGCTATACCCCCGAGAAAACCAGTTTCGAGACCTTCGACTTCTGGAGAAAGCAGGCAGGATTATGAAAACAGCCGTGATTTCCGGCGGCGCCGGAGGGCTGGGACGCGCCCTGTCGACCGCATTGCAGGCCCGCGACTGGCGCGTGGTGCTGATCGATCTCGATATCTCGGGCCTTGAGCAGAGCGAGACGCAGATCGCCATGGCATGCGACCTCACCCGGCCCGACGCCCTGCGCGCAACGGCTGACCAGATCATGGAACGTTGCGACAGTATCGATATGGTCATCTACAATGCAGGCATCACCCATATCGGCGGTTTTGACCACAGCGATGACGACAGCCATCGCAAGGTCTTTGAGATCAATTATTTCGCCGCTGTCGCCATGGCCCGCGCCTTCCTGCCCGCCATACGCCAGGCACAGGGAACACACTTGGCGATCTCCTCGGTGGCCGGGTTCACGCCGCTGTTCCACCGGACGGCCTATGCCGCGTCGAAACATGCGCTCGAGGGGTTCTTCAAATCGCTCCGGTCCGAGGAACGGCCTCATGGCGTACGCGTTCATATCGCCGCGCCCTCCTTCGTGGCGACCAATATCGGCAATGACCAGCGCCAAGCCGATGGCACCGCGCGGCCCGGTTCGGCGACCGACGGGGTGGATTACATGACGCCCAAGGATGCCGTGGACGAGATCCTGCGCGGCGTCGACCGAAACCGTTCGATGATTCCGGTGGGCCGCATCGCCCGCGCGGCATGGTGGGTCAACCGTTTGTCACCCGACCTCTACCAGCGCCTGATGGAACGCAAGATCGACGGCCACTAGACCCATTTCGCCAACGGCGGCAGGCTCATCAGGACGGCATTGGCATCATGCCCCGTGGCAAGGCCGAACTTCGTGCCCCGGTCATAGACAAGGTTGTATTCCGCGTAGAGCCCGCGATGGATCAACTGCGTGTCCTTGTCGGCGTCCGAAAACCCCTGCCCGCGGCGCCGTTCCACCAAAGTCACGAAGGCAGGCAGGAACGCCCGCCCGATATCCTGCGTCAGCGCGAAATCGGCCTCCCACTCCCCGGTGCAGTAATCATCCATGAAGATACCGCCAACTCCACGCGCGCGCTTGCGGTGCGGGATATAGAAATATTCGTCCGCCCATTCTTTGAGCCGCGGGTAATGCGCTGCGCCATGTGGGTCCAGATGCGCCTTTTGCGTGTCGTGGAAATGCGCCGTGTCCTCGTCATACTCGATGCAGGGGTTCAGGTCCGAACCGCCACCGAACCACCATGCATGGGGCGTCCAGAACATGCGCGTGTTCATGTGCACCGCCGGGACATGCGGGTTGCGCATATGCGCGACCAAACTGATCCCGCTCGCCCAGAATCTCGGATCATCGGCCATTCCGGGGATACCCTTGCGCGCCGCCATCGCCGCCTGCGCCTGCTCGCCCAAAGAACCATAGACGGTCGAGACGTTCACGCCGACCTTTTCAAAGACGCGGCCACCACGCATCACCGACATCAATCCGCCACCGGCATCGCCGCCATCGGGCGCATCGCGCCGCGTCTCGGTTACATCGAACCGGCCCGGCGGCAGTTCCGCGAAGGGCCCGGTGGCATGGCTGTCCTCCAGCGCCTCGAATGCGGCAACGATCTCGTCACGAAGTTGCCGAAACCAGGCCGACGCTCTTGCTTTCTCGGCCGCCAGCGTATCGCTCATTCTACTCTTCCTTCGATCAATGGGCCGGGGCCGCGACCGGATCGAGCAGCGTGCGCCCGCCATCCAGCGTCAGGATCTGCCCGGTCATGAAGCCCGCCGCGTCCGAGGCAAGAAATTGCGCCGTATCGGCCAGCTCGCCCGGCGCCGCGATCCGGGCCAGTGGAGTGTGGTTTTCGATATCCTCGCGATAATCGCGGTTGTCGCGCAGGGTCGATCGCAGCGATGCGCTCATCACCGACCCGAACGCGATGGAATTGACGCGGATGCGGCTCGGCGCCAGCGCCACCGCCAGCGACCGTGTCATCTGGTCCAGCGCGGCAGAGGAAACGGAATAGGCCATCAGGTCCGGGTGGGTCCGGCGCGCCGCGATAGAGGACAGGTTGATGATCGACCCCGCCGGCGACTCGCTTTCGGGGTCACGCTGCTTGATCATGCGTTTCGCTACCGCCTGGCTCAGCCGCAGCGCAGGCATCAGGTTCTGGTTGAGAAGCGATACGACGGAATCGTCATTGGCGTCCAGCGGGTCCGAGATCATCACCTGCCGCGCGCCGTTCACGAGGATATCGACCTGGTCGAACGCGTCGATCGTGGCGGATAGCAGGTTGGCCACCGTCAGCTTCTCGCGCAGGTCGCCCGCGAAATAGCGCACGTTGCCCTCTTCGGCCTGCTTGCCCAGCTCTTCGACAAGGCGCGCCTCGTCCATATCGGCAAACATCACGTTCGCGCCGACCTCAAGGAACCGGCGCCCGATGGCAAGGCCGATCCCGTTTGCAGCACCGGTCACGATGGCGGTCTTTCCGGCGATGGAAAAGGACATGACGTTCCTCCAGGTTCTGGGGCAGGTTAACGGGGATCAGCGGCGGGGGCGAGAGGGTCTTGCCGCGTGCAAGATCTTGAAGCGATTGTCGCCACCGACTTCCTCTACCCTGGCAAACAGCGATTGCAACTCAGCCTCGTAGGGCAGATGCCTGTTCGCAACCATCCAAAGCGCCCCGCCCGGGGCAAGACTGCGCGCGGCGGTCTGGATGAAACCCTGACCGATGCCCGGATCCGCAGCACGGCCCGCATGAAAGGGCGGGTTCATCACGACCGTGTTGGCCGGTTCATCCGACCGCCACGTGCAGGCATCGGCCCAATGGAATCGCGCCCGCGTGTCGGCCACGTTCAGCCGGGCACAGTCCAGCGCGACATGGTCGGCCTCGACCAGATCGACCCTCTCGACACCGGGTTTGCCCAGTATCTGCGCCGAAAGGTACCCCCACCCGGCCCCCAGATCGACGACATGGCGGCCCAGCCTGTCCGGCAACGCCTCCGACAACAGGGCCGAGGCCGGGTCAATTCCGTCGGCCGAGAACACGCCCGGCGCAAGGTGGAAGCCGGCGATCTCGAACGTTTCGGGCGCGATCCAGTCGGCAAAACTCTCCGCATCTGCCCGAAACCAGAAGATCTTGCCATGCGCCTTGGATATCGGCCCTTCGACCGGCACGCGCTTGCGGATGTCCTTGAGCAGGCTGTCGATACCGTCGGTCTTGGCCCCGTCGACAACAACCGTGCCGCCCCCGCGCGCCGCGCGTGCCACCAGGTCGCGGGCCCGCGCCTTTGCGCGCGGCAGGAACAGGACGACATCGCCCTGCGCCACCGCCATCTTGGGCGAACACTCCAGTCCCAGTGCGGCGAAGTGGTCGTGATGCGGCTTGAATGGCTGGACCACGCGAACCGGCCCGGTCAGCCCCGACAAGTCATGCTCGGGGGTCGGCAGCAAAACACTCACCGCACCGGGCAGGTCCAGCCCGGCATCGAGCGCAAGGGAAAGGCGTAGGGACATGTTCGGAACGACCGGATCAGCGACGCGCGCGCGTCACTCTTCCCGCTCCATCGTGCATTGCAGCGGGTGCTGGTGCCGACGAGCGAAATCCATCACCTGGCCCACCTTGGTCTCGGCGATCTCATGGCTGAACACACCCACCACGGCAACGCCCCGTTTGTGTACTGTCAGCATCACCTCGAAAGCCTGCGCATGGTTCATGCCAAAGAATCGTTCGAGCACATGCACGACAAATTCCATCGGCGTGTAATCGTCATTCAGCAAAAGAACCTTGTAGAGCGGCGGGCGCTTGGTCTTGGGCCGCGTTTCGACCAGGACCGAGGAATCCCCGTCGTCATCCGATTTGTCCGACATGGTAATGGGCCAGGGCTGCATCGTGTTGCGGTTTCCGGTTTGCTTGTCTTGGTCGCGTTGGCGTTAATATAACGTTTCGCACTGGCAGGAAAAGGGACAGCGTGACAGGCGATGGCGGCAATTCTCACAACGGTTGGATTCGATGCCGATGATACGCTCTGGCACAACGAGCGTTTCTTTCACCTCACGCAACAGCGCTTCGCCGATCTGCTGGCCGATCACGCCGACAAGGACCACCTGATGGATCGTCTTCTTGCCGCCGAGCGCAAGAACATCGGCCATTACGGGTATGGCATCAAGGGATTCGTCCTGTCGATGATCGAAACCGCAATCGAAGTGACCGAGTCGCGCGTACCCGCCAGCGTGATCCGCCAACTGATCGAGGCCGGTCAGGACATGCTCGCGCATCCGATCGAACTCCTCCCCCATGCGCGCGAAGCGGTCGAAGCGGTCGCCGACACGCATCGCGTGGTCCTGATCACCAAGGGTGATCTTCTCGATCAGGAACGGAAACTGGCGCAATCGGGCCTGGGGGATCTCTTCGACGCGGTCGAGATCGTGTCCGAGAAATCCGCCCCGGTCTATACCCAGATCTTCGCCCGGCACGGCTCGGGCATCGAACAGGCGATGATGGTCGGCAATTCGATGCGCTCCGACGTGGTGCCCCTCGTCAATGCCGGCGGCTGGGGTGTCTACGTGCCCCACGGGCTGGAATGGGAAATCGAAAAGGCCGACCCACCAAGCAATTCCGACCGGTTCCACGAACTCGGTGACCTTGGCGATCTGGCGGATCTCGTCGCCTCGCTGCGCTGAGTGTTGCAAACGCGCCGCAGCCAAAACGAAAAACACGGCGCACGCGGCCCCATTTCCGCCACATTTACATGTCTTGAGGTCAATTTCCGGGCAGACCCCACATCTTGGCCCCGCGACGGTTCGAAATGAACTTCCGGCCACAACCTGCGGGTTTATTTCGAAAACACCCTGTGCTAGCCTCATTTCAATAATGAAAGAAATGCGCCAGCCGGAAAACCGGCGGCCCGAGGCAGACAGAGGCAATGACCGTGCAGGTTCGGCGATTCCGACCGGCCCATTTGGGCCTGACGATTCTTACGTTGATCTGGCTATGTGCGCTGGCGCCAATTGGCGCGCTTGCAGCTCCATACGCCGCCATGGTGATCGACGCACGCACCGGAGAGGTGCTCCACTCCCGCAATGCCGATACACGACTACATCCGGCATCGCTCACAAAGATGATGACGCTCTACATCGCCTTCGAGGCGGTGCGAAACGGCGAGATCGACCTGGATACGCAGGTGCGCATCCCGGCGGCGGCCGCGGCCGAACCGCCGTCGAAGCTTGGCCTGCGTACCGGTCAGCGAATCGCCTTTCGGTACCTGATCCGGGCATCGGCGGTGAAATCGGCCAATGACGCGGCAACGGCGATCGGCATCGCCATCAGCGGCTCGGAAGAGGCATTCGCCCGCCGCATGACGCGCACGGCCAAGGCGATGGGCATGACCCGGACCACGTTCAAGAACGCGCATGGCCTGACCGAAGAGGGCCACCTCAGCACTGCGCGCGACATGACCACGCTGGGCCGTCACCTGCTCTATGACTACCCGCAATACTACAACCTCTTCTCACGCCGCGAGACGCATGCCGGGATCAAGACGGTCGCCAACACCAACCGCCGCCTGCTGGCCGCTTACGAAGGCGCCGACGGCATCAAGACCGGGTACACCCGCGCCGCCGGGTTCAACCTCGTGGCCTCGGCCAAGCGGGGCGATGAACGGATCATCGCCACGGTGTTCGGTGGCAATTCAAGCTCCTCGCGCAACGCCAAGGTCGCCGAACTTCTCGATCTCGGCTTCCGCCGCGCACCCAGCCGCGCCCCGATCCGGCGTCCCGGTCGCCCGGCCTATGCCGGCAACAACGGGATCGGCAGCACGGGCAAGTCGATCCAGGTCGCCGCGGCCCCAAGCAGCAGCCTGCGCCCCCAACAGCGTCCAACCGCGCCCGCCATCGTCGTGGCCAGCGTTGCAGCCACCGCCCAACAGGACGAAAGCCGGATCCAGGCCGGTATCAGTGCCGCCATCGCCGAGGCAGACGTGATCGCAGCGGCCGAGGCGGACGCCGCCGGCCTGCGCCCCGTGGTGCGCCCCGAAACGATCGCGCTGGCCTCTGCCAGTGCCGCGGTCGCCGCCGAGCCCGACCAGGAGATCGTCACGCGCCTGTCCACCTCGGGCGGGCATCACTGGGGCATCAATGTCGGCCGCTACACCAGCCGCTACCAGGCCGAAAAGGTCTTGCTTCGCACCGCGCTGGCCGAGATGGCAACGCTCGACGGCACGCTGCGCAAGGTCAACCAGTCCTCCCGCGGGTTCGAGGCCACCTTCCAGGGCATGAGCCGCGATCAGGCCGACCTAGCCTGCCGGAGGCTCAAGGCTCGCAACGTCACCTGCTTCATGATCGGACCGTCATAAGATCCGACCGCCTACCTCGTAGATCAGGCCATGGACCCCAAGCCATGGCCTTTTTCTTTGCCTAACGCTCGAACATGCGCAGCTCGACCCCGCCAGCCTCAAGGCAGTGACGGACCGAGCGGGCGATCTCGACCGCGGCGGGCGTATCGCCGTGCAGGCAGATCGTGTCGATCGAGGTTTCCAGCCGCTTGCCGCTTTCGGTGATGATCGCGCCCTCGCGCACCATGTTCAGTATGCGCGGCCCGGCCAGGTTCGGGTCGTGGATCACGGCGCCGGGCAACGACCGGTCAACAAGCGTCCCGTCATCGTTATAGGCCCGATCGGCAAAGATCTCGCCCACCCATTTGCAGCCGAGGTCGCGCACCACCTCCTCCTGGGCCGTCGCGCAAAGCACCATGATGATGATGTCCGGGTCGACATCCAGCGCCCCCTCGTAACAAGCCCGCGCCATCCCCGCATCGACCATCGCCATGTTCGACAAGGCGCCGTGCAGCTTGAGGTGGCGCACCTGCGTGCCCAGCGCACGCGCCATGCCCTGCGCCGCGCCGAACTGGTAGCGGACAAGGTTGCGCAGGCTGTCATGCGGCACTGTCATCTTCCGGCGTCCAAAGCCCTGAAGATCGGGAAAGCCCGGATGCGCGCCGATCCCCACGCCCTTGTCCGCCGCGATGCGCATGGTCCTGGCCATCACGTCCGGATCGCCCGCGTGAAATCCGCAGGCGATATTGGCGCTGGTCACCACATCGAGAAGCGCGGCGTCGTCGCCCATCGTCCAGGGTCCGAAACTTTCGCCCATATCCGCGTTCAGATCGACATGTGCCATCATTTCTCTCCTTCGTCGGTGGCGGAGACGACCCCGCCGATCAGTTGATACGATAACAGGTCGGCCATCCCGGCCGGGTCGCGGACCAGCGGCGCGACCTGCCCCGGCAGGCGCGCCAGTTCGGCCTCGGCCTGTCTCTGTGCCGCAACCGCCTCGTCCAGCCGCAGGAACCGAAACCGGATCTCTGCCCCGGCCGGACATTGCGCCGCGCGGGCAAGGTCGCAGGGAATGACCGTCGCGATGCGCGGATAGCCCCCGGTCGTCTGGCATTCCGGCAGCAGGATGAACGGCTCTCCGGTCCCCGTCATCTGGATATCGCCGATGGCGATCACCTCGGACAGGACGTTGAGTTGCCCGCGCGCAGCGAAGCCCTCGCCCTCGCTATCCAACTTCACGCCCATCCGGTTTGCGCGCTGACTGCGCCGGAACACGGTGGCCGCGAACCGCGCGCGGATATCACCGTCGAAAAGCGCGCTCTGAAAGCTTTCGACAACGCGCAGCGTGCCGCCTGAAAACCGGTCTTCGACCGTCAGTGTCATCCCCGGCTTCGCTTTGCCACCGCCCACCGGCAAGGTCTGGCCCGCCTCCACTGGCGAACCGATCCCCGCCACCAGATGAGAAGACCGGGAATCCAGGAAAGGCTGCGTCGCAATCCCGCCCGCTACGTGAAGGTATCCGTAAACACCCTGCTGCACCGCGCCGATCGACAGGCGCTGCCCCTTGGCCAGCCCGTGTGACGCGTTCCATGCCACGGGTGTACCGTCGATGGAGGCCTGCATCCGCGCCCCGGTCAGCGCCACCACCATATCGGCCTGCGCCTCGAACTCACCGCCCATGCCGGCCATCTCCAGCGCGGCCAGCATCGGGTCCTGCCCCAGCAGCGCCGCACCCTCGTGCAACGCGAACAAGTCGACGGCACCTGCACGCGACAATCCGTGATCGAGGTAACCGGTCCGCCCCAAATCCTGCACTGTGCAGGCCGGCCCGATGCGGTGCACATGCAGGCTCATGCCGAAATCTCCTCGACCTCGGCACCGCCATTGCCGTCGGCGTTGCGGCCCAGGACCCGGTCATAGTCCGCGCGCGTCACCGACTCGAAAATCACCTCGTCGCCAGGATTGAGCGCGAATTTCTCCGTCGCGTCCGGGCGGAAACAGCGAAACGCTGTCTGCCCCACATGCCGCCAGCCGGTCGGCGCCGTGTTCGAAAACAGCACGAATTGCGAAATCGCCAGCACCAGCGCACCCGGCGGCACGGTCGGGGTCAGACCCTGTTGTCGGGGGATGTCGAACGCCTCCTCCAAGGGACCGAGATATGGCTGCCCAGGAGCGAACCCGATGGTCAGCACCCGCACCCTTGCAGTGGACAGCCGCCGCACCGCCTCTGCCTCGTCGAGGCCCGCCAGCTCCGCCGTCTCTGCCAGTTGCGGGGCAAGCTCGGTGCCATAGACGGTCGGGATACGCCACAGCCTGCGGCCCTCGGGTAGCGGCACGCCGAACCAGTCGCGGGCGGCTACTATCTCTTGCAGGCGCGCCGCGATGGCCTCATGCGTGTTCTGCGAAAGATCAAAGCGCAGATAGGCCGAGGCCAACGAGGTCGAGGTCTCGATCACCCCCGCTATCGCCTCGGCCTGTATCTGGTCACGAAAAGCGATGGCCGCCCGGTTGGCCGGTTCCGACACGCGGTCGCCAAATGTGACCAGCATCCCGTCCAGACCGGCGCTGCGGATCACTGGAAACCCATCACCGACCATCCGTTTCTCCGGCTCGGACCCCATCGACCGCTCCCTGTTTCTGCCGTTGCGCAACATCGACCGTCACAATGGCAGGCAAACGGCGAAGGTCAACAAGCCTCCTCCGGCTGCCGATCCCGCCGCTTGAAGCCACCGGCACGACGCGGCAGTATCGCGCGATGAACGCAGATGCCGACACCCCGCGCCTCAAGCTGCGCATCGTCTTCGGCTCCGCCGGGATGATCGGCCCGGGCAAGGCCGAATTGCTGGAACGCATCGGGCAAACCGGCTCCATCGCCGCTGCCGGGCGCGACATGGGGATGAGTTACCGCCGCGCCTGGCAACTGGTCGAGACGATGAACGCGATGTTCTCGGAACCGCTTGTCCTGCGCGTGCGGGGCGGGGCCAGCGGCGGCGGCGCAAGCCTGACAGAGACGGGGCGCAGGGTCCTTGACGAATACCGCGGGATCGAGGACGCGGCCCGCGCGGCTGGTCAGGCAGGCATCGCGCGGCTGAACGCCATGCTGCGGGAACCCGACCCGACGAATTAACCCTTGCCCATCCCAATGGGCACAGCGATATTCCCCGACAAACATATCGGAACGCCTTCCTTGCAGACCCTCGTCTCGATCTTCCTGTTCTTTGCGCTTGCCTTCGGGATGGTGCAGCCGGCCCGCGCCGATGACCTGACCGTGTTTGCCGCGGCCAGCCTGCGCAACGCGCTTGCCGAGGCCGCCGCAAGCTTTACCGCCGAAACCGGGACCAATGTGACCGTCTCCGCCGCCGGTTCCTCGACCCTCGCTCGCCAGATCGAAATGGGCGCGCCTGCCGATGTCTTCGTCTCTGCCAATCCCGGCTGGATGGACAGGCTCGAAGAACGCGGCCGCCTCGTGGCCGGGACGCGCCGAGACCTTTTGGGCAATCGCCTTGTTCTGATCGGCAACGGTGCCAGCCCGTCCAGTCTCGGCCCCGATCTCGACCTTGCTGCGGCACTCGGGTCCGACGGCCGGCTGGCGATGGCGCTGGTCGATGCTGTGCCTGCCGGGATCTATGGCAAGGCGGCGCTGACCCGGTTGGGCCAATGGGAAAACGTATCGGCCCGCGTCGCGCAGACCGACAATGTGCGCGCGGCGCTGGCCTTGGTTGCGGTCGGCGCGGCCCCGCTCGGCATCGTCTATGCCACCGACGCGCAGGCCGAACCACGCGTCAGCGTGCTCTACCGCTTCGCCGAGGATATGCACCCGCCCATCATCTACCCCGCTGCCGCGATCGCAGGCGCAAACGAGGACCGCGCCCGCGCCTTCCTCGACCACCTGCACGGTGACGCCGCCCGCGCGGTGTTTCTTGAACATGGCTTCGCCCCGCTGACGGACACCCCGGATGGCTGAGATCGACCCCGAGGTCTGGCAAGCGGTGCGCCTGTCGCTCAAAGTGGCGATCTGGGCCACGCTCGCCGCCCTGCCGCCGGGGATATTCGTGGCCTATGCGCTGGTCCGCTGGCGCTTTCCCGGCCGGCAATTCCTGAACGGGCTCGTGCACCTTCCGCTGATCCTGCCGCCAGTCGTGACCGGCTACCTTTTGCTGCTGGCCTTCGGGCCCCAGGGTCCGGCCGGGCGCGCGCTGGAGCCTCTCGGCATCGTCTTCGCCTTCCGCTGGACCGGCGCGGCGCTTGCGGCAGGCGTAATGGCCTTTCCGCTGCTCGTCCGTGCGATCCGCCTCTCGCTCGAGGCCGTGGACCCGAAGCTCGAACAGGCCGCCGCAACGCTCGGTGCCTCAAGGCTCTGGGTCGCGCTGACGGTCACCGGCCCGCTGGTCCTGCCCGGCATTCTCGCCGGCGCCGTGCTGGCCTTTGCCAAGGCGATGGGAGAGTTCGGAGCCACGATCACCTTTGTGTCCAACATCCCCGGCGAAACGCAGACGCTGCCCTCGGCGATCTACGCCTTCCTGCAGATTCCCGGCGCGGAATCCTCGGTGGTGCTGCTCGTCCTGATCTCCATCGCCATCGCGATGGGCGCTCTGCTCGTGTCCGAGCTGATATCGCGGCGGCTTGCTGCATGGGTGGCGGGCAGATGACGCTGTCGGTCGCCATCCGGCACCAGTTGCCGGGCTTCGCCCTGGACGTGCGGTTCGATGCGCCGCCCGGCGTAACCGTGCTGTTCGGGCGCTCGGGATCGGGCAAGACCAGCATCGTGAACGCGGTCGCCGGGCTGCTGCGACCCGATGACGGGCGCGTTGCGGTAGACGGCGACGTACTGCTCGACACCGCGCGGAACGTCTGGATGCCCCCCCATCGCCGAAGGCTTGGCTACGTGTTCCAGGAGGCGCGCCTCTTTCCACACATGACGGTGCGGCAGAACCTGCTCTATGGACGGTGGTTCGCGCCCCGCAACGCCCGGGCCGAAGACCCCGACCACGTGATCGACATGCTCGGCATCGTCCATCTGCTGGGCCGACGCCCCGCCGCGCTGTCGGGCGGCGAGCGTCAGCGCGTCGCCATCGGGCGCGCACTGCTGGCCGCACCACGCCTGATCCTCGCGGATGAGCCGCTCGCCGCGCTCGACGACGCCCGCAAGTCCGAGATCCTGCCCTATCTCGAACGCCTCCGGGACGAGGTCGCCATCCCCATCCTCTACGTCACCCATTCGGCGGCAGAGGTCGCGCGACTCGCCACCTCGGTCGTTGCTCTTCAGGACGGGCGCGTTATCCGCCAGGGCCCCGCGGCCGAGGTCCTCGCCGATCCGGGCGTCGCCCCCGCCGGCATCCGCGCGGTGGGCGCGGTTTTGACCGCACAGGTCGTCGCGCATCATGCCGACGGGCTGACCGAGGTGCGGGCCGGCAGCGATACGCTGTTCCTGCCCCATGTCCCGCAGACTGCCGGTGACACCTTGCGCATCCGCATCGCCGCGCAAGAGGTCATTCTTGCCAGCAAGCGCCCCGAGGGCCTGTCGGCGCTCAATATCGTCGAAGGCGAGGTGCACAGCATCCGCCCAGGCTCCGGCCCCGGCGCATTGGTCTCCGTGCACTGTTCCGGCGGCACCCTGCTGGCACGGGTCACGCAACGCTCGCTTGCGACACTCGGCCTTGCCGAAGGCTCGAAATGCTTTGCCGTAATCAAGACCGTCGCCATCGCGCCCGAGGATATCGGCGGCTGATCCCTCGCGCCTGGCTCAGGACCGCGGGTAGCTTCCCGAGTGCTTGTAAATCGACCGGATCGTCCACTCGACCGCGTCGCGCATTGCATCGCCCAGCGCCTCGTCAAAGGCATAGGCGATGCCCGGCATCTCCGAGGTTTCCGAGCGGGTGATCTCCTCGAACGAGGCCGAGGCTATGATGCGGTCGTCGTAATCGTCGACGATCTTGACGTTCAGCCGCACGCGAACGTCAAGCGCATCGCTATCCGTGCCATCTGCCACGACCTGCGCCTGGAACTCACGCATGTCGGTGACGATCACGAAATCGGGCCGCAGTATCGCCGCCGAACGGCCGACGGCGCCGACCTTGCCGGTGTTTTCAAAGCTCTCGATCAGCAGCGCCTGCACGAAACGCGGCGCGCGGTCGATCCAGCGCGCATCGGGCAGGTACTGTACCTCCAGCGGCGAGGGCTGAACCGCGATCCGGTCCGTATCGACGGCGGCTGTGGCTGTCGGCTCTTCGATGACAAGCTGCTGGCGCAGTGTCGGCAGGTTCGCGGCAAAGGTGCTCTTGGGCGTCAGCAGGTAGATGTCGTTCGGCTCGGCCGCCTCGTTGAGAAGGCCCAGCCCGGCGCAGGCCTGCAACAGCATGCTGGACGCAAGAACAAGGATGATTCTGGCTTTCATCGGCGGAACTCCGGGTTCTGGGTGCCTAGCAGGAACCGGGCCGGATCACGCTCCAGCCGGGCCACGAGACGTTCGAGGTTACCGACCAGCCGGCGCGACTCGTCGATGAAGCGTTCGAACTGCGGCAGCCCCGAACGCAGAAAGTCGGATACTTGCCGGCGGTTGTCCTGCACGATGCCGTTGACCGTGCCAACAAGGCTCGACGCCGATTGCGAGGCCGACAGGATCTCGCCCGAGACCGAGTCGACGTCTTCGGCGATCGCGGCCACCGTGGTCGAGAACACGTCGACCGCGCCGCGCACATCGGCGACGATCGCGTCGATATCCTCGTCGATCACCTGGTTGACCGAGTCGAACGTGCTTTGTGCCGAGGTCAGCGTGCCTTCGGCGGTGTCCATCGCGCTGGTGATCGCGGTCAGCGTCTCGTTGGCCGTGGCAAAGGTTTCGGTCGCTGCCGCCAGCGTCGTCTCGCCCTGCCCCGCCAGCCCTTCGAGCCGCCCCGACAGGCTTGTCACGTTGCGCCCGACGCTGTCGATCACGCCGGTTGCGCTTTCGGCGGCGCGGCGGATCTCTTCCATCACCGCGGGCAGGTTGGCCTGGACGGTGTCGTTGATCGTCCCGATCGCCGCCCGCAGGTCGGTAGTGGCCTCTTGCGCATCGGCGATCAGCGCCGTCGCATCGCCCACTGTCAGGTCATAGATCTCGTCAGATGTGTTGGTGACTGAGGTGATCATCGTGTCGGCATTGATCATCGCCGACTCGAAGGCCGCAAGTGTTCCCTGCGCCTGCGTCAGCCGCTGCGAGGCAAGATCCAGCGCCTCGCGCGCCGTGCTCGACAGCGCCTGG
Source organism: Lutimaribacter marinistellae (assembly GCF_042648365.1). Taxonomy (NCBI): domain Bacteria; kingdom Pseudomonadati; phylum Pseudomonadota; class Alphaproteobacteria; order Rhodobacterales; family Roseobacteraceae; genus Lutimaribacter; species Lutimaribacter marinistellae. The sequence continues at coordinate 708,435 of NZ_JBHRXI010000010.1, forward strand.
CTCTCGCGGTCCAGCGTCGCCAGCGTCTCGGTCGCCTGGTCGATCAGTGGCGGCAGGCGTTCCTCGGCAATGCTCCGCGCCGTGGCGACCGTTTCTGCCGCATCGCGTGCCAGCGGGCGGATATCGGTTTCCAGAAGTTCCGTGGCCGTGTCCGAGGTCTGCCGTACCGATTCCAACGTCGTCGTCGCCTCGCGCGTGGCCGTCTCGAAGGCCTCGATCGCGCCCTCGCTCTGTACCAGCCGCGCCTGTAGCTCGGTGCCGACCTCCTGGTAGCGGCCCATCAACTCGGACGCCTCGCCACCAAGGTTCGCGACCTGCGTGTCCAGCGTGCTGGCTGCCGCGCGGACCTGTTCCACCAGTTCCGGCAGCCGCGTCTCGATCAGATCCTGTGCCGCGGCCAGTGTTTCCACAGCCGCCGGTTCGATCTGGCTGGCCAGTCGTCCGACCGTCTCGGCCGCCGTGGTCCCCTGCTGCACGAAATCGGTCAGCTCGTTCTGCATCAACCCATCGGCCGTATCAAAGGCGCTGCGCGCGGATTCCAGCGTGCCCACCGCCGTTTCCGTGGCCACCTGCGCCGACTCCAACGTCTCCGTGGCCGTGTTCAGCGTGACCTCGGCCGTGGCCGACAGGTTTTCGAGCGTTCCGGTGAAATTCGCGATCTCGCGCGCGGCCCCGCCCAGATCGGCCGAGAGCCCTTCGAAATCGGTCAGGACCTGGTCCAGCCGCCCCGAGGCCGAAGCGAGGTTGTCCAGCAACTCGGTTACCGCCGCGCGGTTCTCCTCGCTGACGACCTTGTTGATATCCTCCAGGAGCACCAGCGCCTGGTCCAGCACGGCCGGTGCACCCTCGAACAGCGATTGCAGCGCGCTGCGTTCGCTTTCGATCACCCCGCCATCCGGCATCCGCTCCGACTCCGCCGACCCACCGGACAGCGCGACATAGCTCACGCCCGTAACACCCTGGGATTCCAGCTTCGCTATAGTGTCGGTCTTGATCGGCGTATCCGCCGCGACCTCGATCCGCACGCGCACCTGCGACGGGTCGTCCTGGTCAAGGTCCATCGCGACGACCGAGCCCACCGGCAGGCCGTTATACCGGACATCCCCGGCAGTGTTCAGCCCCGAGACATTCTCGAACAACACGTCGTAATAGGAAAACTGCCGGTTCACATCGACCGCGGCCAGCCACAGCAGAAAGGCGAACGCGCCGATCAGGCCGGCAAGCGTGAAGGCGCCGATTAGCAGGTAGTTGGCCCGGGTCTCCATCGCAGTCGCTACTCGCCTTTTTTCTTGTCCTGCGCAGCACGCGCGCGCGGACCCGTGAAATATTCCTGCACCCAGGGATGATCGACCGAGGTCATGTCCTCGATGGGACCCTCTACCAATACCTTCTTTTCCGCAAGTACGGCAATCCGGTCGCAGATGGCATACAAACTGTCCAGGTCATGCGTCACCATGAACACGGTCAGCCCCAGCGCGTGCTGCAACTCTCCGATCAAGTCGTCATAGGCCGCCGCCCCGATCGGGTCGAGCCCCGCCGTCGGCTCGTCGAGAAACACGATCTCAGGGTCGAGCGCGAGTGCCCGGGCCAGCGCCGCCCGCTTGCGCATGCCGCCCGACAGCTCCGACGGGAACTTGCTCCCGGCATAGGCCGGCAGACCAACAAGGCTGATCTTCAGCTCGCCAAGCGATTTCATCAGCGTCGGGCTGATCTTCAACTGCTCGCGCATCGGGGCAAGGACGTTCTGCAACACCGTCAGCGAGGAAAACAGCGCCCCGTCCTGAAACGCGACGCCCCAGCGTTTCTCGACGCTGCGCCGCTCTTCTTCCCGACCGTTCAGAACGTCGACCCCCAGCACCTCGATCGATCCGGCCGCGGGCTTGTTCAGCCCGACGATCGTGCGCAGCAGCACCGATTTACCGGTACCCGACCCGCCGACGATCCCAAGAACCTCACCCCGCCAGACGTCGAGGTCCAGGTTTTCGTGCACCACCTGGCTGCCGAACCGGTTGACCAGCCCGCGCACGCGGATCACCGCCTCGCGTGCGTCGGCCTCCTGCCCGGTTGCGGGGTTCGCCGCTCCGTCCATCACACCCCCATCTTCGCGAAGAAGATCGAAAACAGCGCGTCGATGACGATCACCGCAAAGATGGACTGCACCACCGACGCCGTCGTGCGCCGGCCTACGCTTTCCGACGATCCGCCCACCTGGAACGCCTGCCAGCAGGCGACGATCCCGATCAGCACGGCAAAGAACGGTGCCTTGATCATGCCGATGGCCAGATGCCAGATATCGACATCCTGCAAACGTGTCGTGAACATGCCGGGGCTTACGCCCAGGTCGATCCAGCTCATCAGCGCCCCCCCGATCAGGCCCGAGATGTTGGCGATGAAGCCAAGGATCGGCAGCATGATCACCAGGGCCAGAACGCGCGGCAGCACCAGCACCTCGATCGGGTCAAGGCTGAGCGTGCGCATCGCGTCGATCTCTTCCTGAACCTTCATCGCGCCCAGCGACGCGGTAAATGCCGAACCGGACCGGCCCGCCACTATGATCGCGGTCAACAGCACGCCCAACTCCCGCAGGATCGAGATGGCGATCAGGTCGACGACAAAGACCTCGGCCCCGAACTGGCGCAACTGCGTCGCGCCCTGAAAGGCCAGCACGATACCGATCAGAAACCCCATCAGCGCCACGATGGGCACCGCGCTGAACCCAACGATCTGCATCTGCGACACCAGCGCGGGCCACCGCACCCGCCACGGCCGGATCAGCGAACCTCCCAGCTTTGCCAGCGTCTCGCCCAGAAAGCTGAGGATCGACAGCGAGTCCTTGCCCGACGCGGCCATGCTTTCGCCAATGCGCTCCACCCAGCCGCGGAACCCCTCGGTGCGGGCTTCCTCGGGCGGCGCCTCGGGCAGGCTTTCCATCACGGTTTCCAGCAGCGCGGCGTGGGGCTGCGACGCCCCCTCCATCTGCACCTTCGTGCCCTCGGCCTCCAGCCGGCGGATCAGGTCGGCGATCAGCCATGCCCCGCCGGTATCCATCGCCTCCATTCCCGACAGGTCCAGCCGCACGGTCCCGCCCTTCAGCCGCGCCTCGGCAAAGCTCTGCTCGACCGCGTCCAGCGAACGCGTCAGCAACCGGCCTGCACAGCGCAGAACAGGGCCGTCCGGGGTTTCTTCGACTGTCAGCTCGGCGGCGGCCATGGGCAGCTTTCCGGAAGTGGATTCGGCAATTCAGCAATAGTACCGAATTACCTGTGGATACAATGCACCTTCGGCCCTGCATCGCAGTTCGGACAGCTTTGGGCTGGCAGATGACGCACGGGCATGTAAGCTGCCGCTGCTGCACCACGGGAGGAAGATCATGTCCGGCAAACCTTGCATCATCTGCGTCGCCATCACCGGCTCGGTTCCGAAGAAATCCGACAATCCCGCCGTGCCCATCACGGTGGCCGAGCAGATCGAAAGCACGCAAGAGGCGTTCGAGGCCGGTGCCTCCATCGCGCATTGCCACGTGCGTCTCGATGACGGCACGCCCAGCTCGGACCCCGAGCGCTTCGAACGCCTGCTCGAAGGCCTGCACAAGCATTGCCCCGGCATGATCGTGCAGTTCTCCACCGGGGGCCGGTCGGGATCGGGCCGCGAACGGGGTGGCATGCTGCCCCTGAAACCCGACATGGCGTCGCTCACCGTCGGCTCCAACAACTTTCCCACCCGCGTCTACGAAAACAGCCCCGACCTCGTGGATTGGCTGTCTTCGGAGATGCTCAAATACGACATCAAGCCCGAGATCGAGGCCTTCGACCTCAGCCATATCGTTCAGGCCGCGCGCATGCAGCGGGACGGGCGGCTCAAGGGACCGCTCTACATCCAGTTCGTAATGGGCGTGAAGAACGCGATGCCTGCGGATGAACGGATCTTCGATTTCTATGTCGAAACCGTGCAGCGCATGGCCCCCGACGCGCAATGGTGTGCTGCCGGGATCGGACCCAACCAGATCGTCCTGAACGAGTGGGCCGCCAGCCGCGGCGGACACCTGCGCACCGGGCTCGAAGATAACGTGCGGCTCGACAAGTCGACGCTGGCGCCGTCGAACGCCGCCCTGGTGCGCCGCGCGGTCGAGGTATGCGAGAAATATGACCGCCCCGTCGCCGGCTGGCAGGAGGCCCGCCAGATCCTCGGCCTGCGCCCCGCCGCATGAGACCCGCCTAGGACAGGTCGAAGTCCGGCAGGCTGTCCAGCGCGGCCTTCAGCGCATCGCTCCAGCCCTGCGACAGGCTTTGGAAATAGGGATCATGCCCTTCGATCCGGCCCGTGCGGCCGGTCACCAGAGAGCCTTCCTCGTACAGGTGATAGTCGAAGGGCGCCCCGACAGACAGGTTCGCCTTGACCGTCGAATCGAAACTGACGGCCAATAGCTTCATCGCCGCCTCGAACGTCATGGCCGAGTTGTAGGCGCGCACCAGGATCGGCCGACCGTACTTGGTCTCGCCGATCTGGAAAAACGGCGTGTCCCCGCAGGCCTCGATGAAATTGCCCTCGGGATAGATCAGGAACAGGCGCGGCGGCCCACCCGCGATCTGCCCGCCCAGGATCATCGTCGCGTGAAAGGCGCTATCGGCCTGCATGCCCGCCTGCGCATGCTCGTCGATGACCTCTTTCAGCGTGTCGGCCACCAGCCGCGCGGCCTGGAACATCGACGGCACGCCCAGTATCGTCGGCGTCCGGTCGTCGGGCGATTTCGTGCGCTCGTCCAGCAGGCTGACCACCGCCTGCGTCGTGGCAAGGTTGCCCGAGGACAGCAGCGTGATCAGGCACTCGCCCGGCTGCTCCCAGATCGACATCTTCGGAAAGGTAGAGATGTTGTCCACCCCCGCATTGGTGCGGGTGTCAGACATGAAGACGAGCCCGCGGTCGAGCATCATCCCAACGCAATATGTCATGCAGGCCTCACTGCTGCGCCACGTCGATCTGCACGTCCAGCTCCTCGCCGGCGCCACCGATCCGCATCCCCGATACCGGAGCTGCCTCGGCATAGTCCAGCCCCGTTGCGACACGAACGTAACGGGTATCCGGCGAAATACCGTTCGAGATGTCGAAACCGACCCAGCCCAGCCCCTCGACATGCGCCTCGGCCCAGGCATGCATCGCTTCCTGCGAGATACGGTCATTCAGCATCAGGTAACCCGAGACGTAGCGGGCCGGGATGCCCAGCCTGCGCGCACAGGCAATGAAGATATGACTATGGTCCTGGCAGACGCCGCGACCGGCCTCGATCGCCTCCTCCGCGCTCCAGTCCGGCTCCGACGCGCCCACCTCGTAGGCCACTGCCTCGCGGATGGCGGATGACAGTCTGTGCAGACCGTTCAGCTGATCGGACATGTCCATGCCCCTGACGAGGTCGCGCACACCTGCGCGCGCCTCGGTCCGGGGTGTCGTGGACAGGTACAACCACAGGGGCACCGGGCCGCGATGGCGTCCGACGATACCGTGGCCGTCATCGATCTCGACCTCGCCCTCGCACAGGATCTCGAGGTCGGTGGTGTCCCGGTCATAGCTGATAAGCTCGGTCAGGTTGTGGTGATGGTCCTCGAATGACAGCTCACGCTTGCCGCCGGTGACCTCTGTCCGCCAGTTCACGACGCGCTGGTGATGCGCCGATTTCGGTGTCTTGCGGATCTGCTGCAAGGCGAAATGCGCAGGCTCGGCAAAGCGATAGCGGGTGACATGGTTGATCTTCAGGCGCATGGGATCACTCGTAGAACCTGTAATCTATTTCGATCTGTCGCGCGACCTGCCCCAACGAGGACAGCATCGCCTGTATGTATTCGTGCAGCCCGTAGTCGAATATCGCGTCCACGTCATGCGACAGGAACCGCGACTGGATCTGCTCGACGATCTTCAACGACTCGCTGGGCGTCAGCGACCCGGCATTGAGATAGCGCATGTTGTCGCGCAGCTTGCCCACGCAAAAGGCCAGGCTGCGCGGCATGCAGGGATCAAGGATCAGGAAATGCACGATCTCGCGCGGCCCGCCGCCGGGGCCGTATTTCATCCGGAAACCGCCCCCGGCCGACACCGACCGCAGGATGCTCTCCCATTGAACGTTGTCCAGCGAAGAGCCGACGGAACTGACCGATGGCAGCAGGATGTAATACTTCACGTCAAGGATGCGCGCGGTATTGTCGGCCCGCTCCAGAAAGGTGCCGATCCGCAGGAAATCGTAGATGTCGTTGCGCATCATGGTGCCGTGGACCATCCCCCGAACCAGCGCGGCGTTCTGCCGGATGTCGCGCATGACCGCCGGCAGATCGCGCTCGGATACCTTGCGGCCCAGCAGGTCCTTCATCCGCATGAAGGACGCATTGATCGCCTCCCAGACCTCGCCGGTGATCGCTGTGCGGACCATCCGCGCATTCTGCCGGGCGGACTCGATCGACGACCGGACGGATGACGCATTGCGCCGGTCCCGCAGCATCCAGTCGATGGCCCCTTCCTTGCTCATCTCGTCGTGCGACTCGCGGTACCCGGCATAGGACCCGGCCGATTGCAGGATCGACGCCCATTCCTCTTCGCCATGCCCCATCCGGGTCAGCGCGATGCGCTGGCCGGTCTCGACAAGGCGCGCGGTATTCTCGGCACGCTCCAGATAGCGCGACATCCAGAACAGCCCGTTTGCGGTTTTGCCCAGCATCGCCCTCAGTCCTCCAGCACCCAGGTATCCTTGGTCCCGCCCCCTTGCGAGGAATTGACCACCAGCGACCCTTTCTTCAGCGCCACCCGCGTCAGCCCCCCGGGCGTGACATGGATGCGCCCCGGACTGACCAGCACGAAGGGTCTCAGGTCCACGTGGCGCGGCGAAAGGCCCGACCGCGAAAAGATCGGCACCGTCGACAGGCTCAATGTCGGCTGCGCGATATAGTTCGACGGCCGCGCCTTCAGCTTGTCGCGGAACGCCGCGATCTCCTTCTTGCTCGCCGTGGGCCCGATCAGCATCCCGTAACCGCCCGAGCCATGCACTTCCTTCACCACCAGGTCGGCAAGGTTGTCGAGCACATAGGCCAGCGCCTCCGGCTCCGAACAGCGCCATGTCGGCACGTTCTTCAGCAGCGGCCGTTCACCGGTATAGAACTCCACGATCTCGGGCATGTAGCTGTAGATCGCCTTGTCATCGGCAATCCCCGTTCCCGGCGCGTTGGCGATGGTAATCCCGCCCGCGCGATAGACATCCATGATCCCCGGCACGCCCAGCGCGCTTTCCGGGTTGAAGTTGAGCGGATCGAGGAAATCGTCATCGACCCGGCGATAGAGCGTGTCGATCGCCTTGTAGCCGTGGGTGGTGCGCATCGCCACGCGCCCGTCCACCACGCGCAGGTCGTGCCCCTCGACCAGCTCCACACCCATCTGGTCGGCAAGGAAGGCATGTTCGAAATAGGCCGAGTTGTAGATGCCGGGGGTCAGCACCGCCACCACCGGCTCCTCCGACGCGCAGCCGGGCGCCGAGGCCGCCAGCGACCGGCGCAGGTCCCTCGGGTAATTCTGTACCGGCAGCACCCGGTTCTGCGAGAACAGCTCGGGAAACATCTGCAGCATCGTCTCGCGGTTCTCCAGCATGTAGCTGACACCCGACGGCGTGCGCGCATTGTCTTCCAGCACGTAGAACTCGCCCGGTCCGGTCCGTACCAGGTCGATGCCCACGATATGGGTATAGACACCGCCCGGCGGGTCCACCCCGATCATCTCGGGCAGAAAGGCCGCGTTCCGGCTGATCATCTCGACCGGGATCCGCCCCGCCTTCAGGATCTCCTGCCCGTGGTAGATGTCGTAGAGAAAGGCGTTGATCGCGCGCACGCGCTGCTCGATGCCCCGCGACAGCCGGTGCCACTCGGTCCCCGAGATGATGCGCGGAATGATGTCGAACGGGATCAGCCGCTCCTCGGCCTCGGCCTTGCCATAGACGTTGAAGGTGATGCCCGTCAGCCGGAACAGTTCGTCCGCCTCGCGCTGCTTGGCCCGCAGCCGCGACGGGTCTTCCTGCCCGAACCAGTCGTGAAACCGACGATAGGGCTCGCGCAGGTTGTCGCCCGTGTCCCACATCTCGTCGAAACGCGCATTCTCCGTCATCGAAGATCCTTTCGGCTCTGCCTGACCTGGACTTGCAGCCTCCACCATATCGCGCGGCCTTGTCAAAGTCCGGTGCGTAGGAGCTCTGCCCAAGCGCCTTGCACCACCAGCTTGCCCCAAAATTAGGCTGTTCGTCCAATATTTTAGCAAACGCCTCGGCGCGGGCCACGGTTCCCCGCCCTGCCCGCCCGTGCACGCGGATGACAAATCGGCCCGGCCTGTGCCATCATGCCGACAGGGTTGAAGGGGGGCATCGATGATCACGGAAATCGTAACGTTTCGCATTCCCGGCGATATGGATCGCGACAGGGTCGTCGCACTGTTCGAGGAAAGCGCCGCAATCTGGCGCCAACACCCTAAACTGCATCGCAAGAACTATCTCTACGACCCCGAGGCCGGAATAGCCGGCGGCGTCTATACCTGGGACAGCATCGCCGACGCCAAGGAGGCGCATGGCGCGGCGTTCATGGCCCGCGTTGCGGAATCCTTCGGCAGCACGCCGACCTTCCAGTATTTCGAAACGCCGGTGGTGGTCGACAACCATTCTTCTTGACCGCGCCCGGCACGGCCTTGGGCCGCACTGCGGTCAGCCCAACCCTTCGGCCCCGAAGGTCAGGATGACAGGCACGACAAGGTCTTCTTCATCCTCGAGATGCTGCCCGATCCGGTGTTCCAGGTCGGCCAGCCCGTCGCGAAACTGCGCTGCCAGCATCTGTGCCTGCGCATGCTCCACCCCCTGAATCGCCGCATTTGCGCGTGTCACGAAATCGTTCAGCAGCCCATCCAGTGCATGGTGATCCGCATCCAGAAGGTCGAAGCCCGCCGCGATCCGCGGGTCCTTCTGACGCAGCAGCGGGAAGTAATGGTGGTCCTCGATCTGGTGATGCCCGTGCAGCTGGTTCACGAAAACCCCGCCGAACCGGCTGATCGACCGCGCAAAATGCACGGCGTCGCTCTTTGCATCGAGAAAGCGTTCGGTCTCATGGCCCATACGGTCCATCAGGTCGCGAAACATCAGGTGACGTTCCAGCCAGAACCGGACCAAGCCGTCAAAGCCGGGATGCATCTGCCATCCCTCGCGCGGGCAGTCTTCCAGGAGCACCCGCAGCGCATCCGGCAGGCCATCCCGCTCGCCCAGGGCGAGACCGTTCATCGCATCAGCCATTTATCGGGCCTACCGTCGTTCAAGGGGTGTCCGGGCGACCGCGCCGCCCGGACAGGTTCCGTCACTTACGCGACCAAGTCGAACCGGTCTGCATTCATGACCTTGGTCCACGCCGCCACGAAGTCGCGCACGAACTTCCCGGCATTGTCGTCCTGCGCATAGACCTCGGCATAGGCCCGCAGGATCGAGTTCGAGCCGAACACAAGGTCCGCGCTGGTCGCGGTCCACTTGACCTCACCCGTCTTGCGGTCGCGGATCTCATAGCTTCCGTCGTCCATCGGGTGCCAGCTATAGGCCATGTCGGTCAGGTTCACGAAGAAGTCGTTGGTCAACTGGCCTTCGCGGTCGGTGAACACGCCATGCTTGTTGCCACCATGGTTCGCGCCCAGAACCCGCATCCCGCCGACCAGCACGGTCATTTCCGCCGCGGTCAGCCCAAGAAGCTGCGCCTTGTCCAGCAACAGCTCTTCCGGCGCGACGGCGAACTTCTCCTTCTGCCAGTTGCGGAACCCGCAGGCCAGCGGCTCCAGCACGTCAAAGCTTTCGGCATCGGTCTGCTCGTCCGTCGCGTCGCCACGACCGGGGGCAAATGGCACATCGACATCATGGCCGGCCGCCTTGATGGCCTGTTCCAGCCCGACATTGCCCGCCAGCACGATCACGTCGGCGACAGAGGCGCCGGTTTCCGCCGCGATCGGCTCGAGGATACCCAGAACCTTGGCCAGACGCTCGGGCTCGTTGCCGACCCAGTCCTTCTGCGGGGCCAGACGGATGCGCGCGCCATTCGCGCCGCCGCGCTTATCCGACCCGCGATAGGTCCGCGCGCTGTCCCATGCGGTGGCGATCATCTCGGCCGAGGACAGGCCGCTCGCCGCGATCTTGGCCTTGACCGCCGCCACATCATAAGATGTCGAACCCGCCGGGATCGGATCCTGCCAGATCAGGTCTTCGGCCGGCACGTCAGGTCCGATATAGTTGACCTTCGGCCCCATGTCGCGATGGGTCAGCTTGAACCATGCCCGCGCGAAGGTGTCGGCGAAATACTCGGGATCGGCACGGAACTTCTGGCAGATCTCGTTATAGATCGGGTCGACCTTCATCGCCATGTCGGCATCGGTCATCATCGGCATGTCGCGCTTGGACGGGTCCGAGGCGTTCACCGGCTTCTTGTCGTCCGGCATGTTCACCGGCTTCCACTGGTTGGCACCGGCAGGCGACTTGGTCAGTTCCCACTCGTAGTCGAAGAGGTAGTCGAAATACCCCATATCCCATTGCGTCGGATGCTGCGTCCACGCACCCTCGATCCCCGAGGTGAACGCGTTCGCCGCCTTGCCTTCCATGCCGGGGTTGTCCCAGCCAAAGCCCTGCGCATGCACCGGGCAGCCTTCGGGCTCGGCACCGATATTGGCGTGATCGCCCCCGCCATGCGCCTTGCCGACGGTGTGTCCGCCACAGGTCAGCGCAGCGGTCTCTTCGTCGTTCATCGCCATCCGCGAAAACGTCTCGCGCACGTGCTTTGCGGTCCTCGCCGGATCGGGCTGGCCATTCACCCCCTCGGGGTTGACGTAGATCAGGCCCATATGGACCGCCGCCAGCGGGTTGTAGAGCGTTGCGGTGTCGTCCAGATCCTCATACCGGTTCTCGGACGGGGCAAGCCATTCGCTCTCGACACCCCAGTTCACGTCCTGCTCGGGCGCCCACACGTCTTCACGACCAAAGCTGAAGCCGAATGTCTTCAGGCCAAAGCTTTCATAGGCCATGTTCCCGGCCAGGATGATCAGGTCGGCCCAGCTCAGCGCGTTGCCATATTTCTTCTTGACCGGCCACAGCAACCGGCGGGCCTTGTCGAGGCTGGCATTGTCGGGCCACGAGTTCAGGGGCGCAAAACGGATGTTGCCGGTGGCCGCGCCGCCGCGCCCGTCGCCCATGCGGTAAGAGCCTGCCGAATGCCACGCCAGGCGGATCATCAAGCCGCCGTAATGCCCCCAGTCCGCGGGCCACCACTCCTGGCTTTCGGTCAGCAACGCCTTGACGTCCGCCTTGACCGCCTCGAAATCCAGCGCCTTGACCGCTTCGCGATGGTCGTAATCTGGGTCCATCGGGTTCGTCCGCGCCCCGTGCTGGTGCAGGATGTCCAGGTTCAGACCCTTGGGCCACCATTTGGTGACGCTGTTATTCGTGCCGGTGTTGCCACCGTGCATGATCGGGCAGCCGCCCGCCGTGTCGATGTTGTTGCCGTCCATGAATCACTCCCTTGTGCGAACAGTCCCGTCGACCGCTCTCTGGAATCGTTCTAACAAACCCCGCCCATTATCTGAAATTGAATTTACAAAAGGTTGCGATAAGTTCAGCTAATGATTGGCCTGACCCTGAAACAACTTCGCTATTTCGAGGCGCTTGCGCGTCACCGTCATTTCGGCCGCGCGGCCGAGGATTGCGCGATCTCGCAGCCCGCCCTTTCCCTTCAGATCAAAGAGCTCGAGGCGATGTTCGGCACCGCGCTGGTCGAACGCGGCCCGCGCGAGGTGCGCCTGACCCCGATGGGAGAGCGCCTGCTGACCAAGGCACGCCATATCCTGCTTGAGGTCGAGGAACTCGACGACCTCGTGCGCGCCGGCAAGGGTCCGCTGGCCGGGCGGCTGCGGCTGGGCGTGATCCCGACCGTCGCGCCCTACTTCCTGCCGTCGGTCATCGCGGCGCTGTCACACCGCCTGCCCGAGCTGGAACTCAACCTGCGCGAGGCCGTCACCCAGTCGCTGATCGCCGACCTGACCGAGGGGCGCATCGATCTTGCCATCGTGGCGCTGCCGATCTCGGAACCGTCACTGACGGAATTCGCGCTTTTCAAGGAGGATTTCGTGCTCGTCCGCCAGCTTGCCGATGCGGGCAAACCCGTGCCCAGCCCGGCCAAGCTTCAGACCATGCGCCTTCTGCTGCTGGAAGAAGGGCACTGCTTTCGCGACCAGGCGCTGTCCTATTGCGAATTCGGCGATGCCCGCCCCGGCGCTTTCATGGAGGGCAGTTCGCTTTCGACCCTCGTGCAGATGGTGGGCGCCGGGATCGGCGTCACCCTGATCCCCGAAATGGCGGTCGAGATGGAAACGCGCTCGGCCGATGTGTCCATCGCGCGCTTCCCCGACCCCGGCCCCTCTCGCAGCATCGGCATGGTCTGGCGCAAGACCAACCCGCTTTCCGATCAACTTCTGCAGATCGCGGCCATCATCCGTGCCAGCGGTACTGGCGCACCGGGACCAGCCGGGGATCGCGCGACCACGGTTGCCTTGACCTGATCGTTCACGCGACCCCGCCTTCCCTGCGACGGGAGCCGAGTTCCCGCCGCGGAGTTTTGTACAAAACGGTCAATGTGGCCCCCTCGACATGTACAAAACGGTCAATCTCGGGATGAAACCGCTGTACAAACCCCGCGCCGGGTGGTACCAGCCGCTTTTCCGCAGCTCACCTGCGTGCCCGCGGCGCGAGTCGCGCCAACCCCACGGATACACCACCCCATGATCAAACCCCTCTCCGAAGCGCTTGCCGAGCGCGGTTACGACACGTTGACCGCCGTGCAACAGGCCGTCACCGCGCCCGAGCTTCACGCCGCCGACCTTCTCGTGTCCGCGCAGACCGGTTCGGGCAAGACCGTCGGCTTCGGCCTCGCAATCGCCCCAACGCTGCTTGACGATTCCGAACGGCTCGACCGTGCCGAAACACCCCTCGCCCTCGTCGTTGCCCCAACCCGCGAGCTTGCCTTTCAGGTGATGCGCGAGCTTGGCTGGCTGTACGCCAAGGCCGGTGCACGCGTGGTCTCCTGCGTCGGCGGGATGGACATGCGCGACGAACGCCGGGCGCTGGAACGTGGTGCGCATATCGTCGTGGGCACACCCGGACGGCTGCGCGACCACATCCAGCGCGGCTCGCTCGACATGACGGGGCTGCGCGCAATCGTGCTGGACGAGGCCGACGAGATGCTCGATCTCGGGTTCCGCGAAGACCTCGAATTCATGCTGGGCGAAGCCCCCGCAGAGCGGCGCACCCTGATGTTCTCGGCCACGGTTCCCCCCGCCATCGCAACGCTGGCCAAGCAATATCAGCGCGAAGCCGTCCGCGTCACAACGACCACCGGAGGCAGCCAGCACGCCGACATCACCTACCAGGCGATGCAGGTCGCACAGGCCGATGCCGAGAATGCCATCATCAACGTATTGCGGTTCCACGAGGCACAGAACGCCATCGTCTTTGCCAATACGCGCATGGCGGTGAGCCGCCTGACTGCGCGGTTTGCCAATCGCGGCTTTGCAGTCGTCAGCCTGTCAGGCGAGTTGAGCCAGACCGAGCGCACCCATGCCCTGCAAGCGATGCGCGATGGTCGTGCGCGTGTCTGCGTGGCCACGGATGTCGCGGCGCGAGGCATCGACCTGCCCAATCTCGACCTCGTGATCCATGCCGACCTGCCGTCGAACCCCGAAACACTGCTCCACCGCTCGGGCCGCACCGGACGCGCCGGGCGCAAAGGCGTCTCGGCGCTGATCGTGCCCCCGAAGAGCGCGAAGAAGGCGCAGAGGCTGCTGAAAACGGCCAAGATCAATGCCGAGTGGATGTCGGCACCCAGCGCGGATGACGTCCTGCGCCGGGACGAGGAGCGCTTGCTCTCCGATCCTGTCTGGTCCGAAGAGATCAGCGAAGAACAACGCGCTTTTGCTGCACAGCTGGTCGATCGCTACGACGCCGAACGGATCGCCGCAGCTTACCTTGCCTTCTATCGCAGCCGTCACTCGGCGCCGGAGGAGCTTTCGGCGGCGGACCTGCCTGCTGCTCCGAAAGAGCGTCAGGCCTTTGGACCAAGCACGTGGTTCACCCTTTCTGTCGGTCGTGCGGACGGGGCCGAGCCTCGCTGGCTGCTACCGCTCTTGTGCCGTGCCGGTGGGCTGGACAAGACATCCATCGGGGCGATCCGCGTGCAGCCCAAAGAGACCTATGTCGAAATCGCCCAGGCGAATGCCGCGGACCTGATCGCGGCGCTTGGCCCGGATGGCGAAATCGAGGATGGGGTAATCCTGCGCCAGATGGACCGCGCACCGGATATCAAACCGTCGCGACCGGCGGAACGGCGCGGCGGAAAACCCGGTGCCGACAAACCGCGCCGGATCATGCCGCATTCTGCCGGCCCCAAGCGCAAGCCGAAAGAAGCGGGAAAACCCTCCCGCGCCGGGTCCGACACCAAAGAGGCCACCTACGCGCGCAAAAGCGGGCGGCCCTCGGCCAAACCCGGAGCGGGTCGCTTCGACGCCACCGAAGGGACCAAGCGAAAGCCGCGCAAGCCGGAGGCCAAAGCCTTTCGTGGCGGCGGTGATGAGCCGCCCCGCCGAAAGAAACGCTGACAGGAAAACGCAGCGTGGCGTTATGACGCCACTGGACGTTCCGCGGGGGCGGCCCACCTAATGGGCATGATGGATCGCCGAACCTTTTTCCTGACCAGTGCCGCGCTTGCCGCGCCCGCGATCCTGCGGGCGCAGGCCGACGAATTGCAGGCGGCCATCGACGCGCTGCCTCAGATGCATAGCCTTCAGGTCAGCAAGGGCGGCAGAATGATGTTCGCCGGGGCACCTCGCGGTCCCGGGCTTGACCAGCTGGCCAACATCAAGTCCTGTTCCAAGAGCATCGTGTCGCTTCTGCTGGGCGCAGCAATCGACCGGGGCGAGATTTCTTCGGTCGAGGCGACGCTGGGCGAGGTTGCGCCGGAGATACTGCCCGCCCAGGCGACAAAAGATGTCGCTGCAATCAGCATGGAAGATCTCGTGACATTGCGAGCGGGTCTGGAACGGACCTCGGGGCCGAATTACGGCGAGTGGGTCAGTTCATCCAACTGGCTCGCCAACGCGCTGACGCGGCCCATGGTGGCGCAACCGGGCGAACGCATGCTCTATTCCACGGGGTCTACGCATGTACTTGGCGCGGCCCTGACCGAAGCAACGGGCGCAAGTCTTCTCAAACAGGCGCGCGACCGCATAGGCGACCCTCTCGGCATTTCGATCCCCCCTTGGACCCGCGACCCGCAGGGATATTATCTTGGCGGCAACGAGATGGCCTTGCGCCCCACGGCCATGCTGCGCATCGCGGTCATGGTTCGCGATGGCGGTATTTTCGAGGGCCAGCAGGTCATTCCGGCGGAATGGATCGCGGCCTCGATCACGCCGCGTACCCGCTCACCATGGTCGGGCCTTTCATATGGCTACGGCTGGTTCCTGTCACCAAGTGGCTACGTCTTGGCGCGCGGCTACGGCGGCCAGGTTATCGCCGCCCACCCCAAAGCCGATCTGGCCGTTGCGATCACCTCGGACCCGACCCGACCTGCCCGGTCGGCCGGGTATTTCGGCGATCTCATGCAGCTGCTTGACGGGCCGATCCTGTCATTGGCCTGAAGACCGGGCCAAGTCAGAAATTCACGACCTGCCCCCGCCCGGCAGACCGCGCACGCTCCAGAACGTGATGAGCGCTGGCGAGATCCTGCGCCGCGACACCGAGCGAGCGATAGACGGTGATCTGGTCCGCATCTGCCCGCCCTGCCACTCTTCCTTGCAGCACGGCCCCGATTTCGCCCTTGAGATCGTCCTTGTCGAAGGTTCCCGCCGCGATCATGTCGACGATCTCGCCGGCCTGGGCCAGTGTGGACGGCAGGTAATCGACCCATATCGCGCCGCGTTCGACCATCCGGTCGTCCACTTCGCGCATGGAGGGGATCGAGGAGCCGACGATGTTCACGTGAGCGCCCGCAGGAATCCAATCACCCTTGACGATCGGGGCGGGAGAGGCCGTGACCGTGCAGACGATATCGGCATCTTCGACGGCGGCTTGCAGGTCCGTGGTGCTGTTAAACGCCACCTCCGGGTAATGGCTCGCGGCCTCTTCCACAAAGGCGGCTGCCTTTTCCGCTGACCGGCCAGCGACCACCACCCTTTCGACAGGCCGCACCGTCAGCATGGCGTGCAAGTGATGCTCTGCCTGCTCGCCATAGCCGATAAGGGCAAGGCTGCTCGCCTCCTGGCGTGCCAATGCACGGGTTGCCACGGCACTGGCCGCCGCGGTTCGGATGGCGGTCAGCAGGCTAGCATCCATCATCGCCACCGCGCCGCCGGTTTCCGCCTCGAAAAGCACGATTGCGCCGCGATGCGATGACAGGCCGCGCGCCGGATTGCCCGGAAACAGGCTGACGAGTTTGACGCCATAGCAGGCGGGATCGGCGATGGCACCGGGCATGACACCCATCTTGTTGTCTCCGCCGACCGGCAGCACCGAGCGCAGCGGCAGTTGAACGGTGCGATCCGACACACCCTTCATCGCGTTGGCGACTACTTCGATCGCATCGGTCATTGGCAGCAGCGCCGCCACATCATCATGGGTCAAAACGATCATAGCACGCGCTCCCCTGCGGTTCCCCAGTCCGGTCCGGTGACCGGCAGATCCATCGCCTGTTCCAGCATCGCCGTGTATTCCGCAGGGCGAACGACATAGGGGAAATGCCCACCCCATGCGAACCGGTACGCCGCCGAGGGCGCCACACGTGCACGGACTGCCGCGCGCATGGCAGGCGGGATCAGCGGGTCATCATCTGCTTCGACGGTAAACAGTTGGTCCTGAGGCAGGTCGAGATCCGGCAGCTCAGGTGCCGTTTTGAGCGCCTTCAGGCGCGTGCGCAGCTCGGCCTCGGGGATGCGGCCACCAACCTCCTGCAGCAACAAGTCGACCAGATCGGCCTGCTGAGGATGTGTCTTGGCCCAGGCTTGCAGCCCATCGCCGAAACCCGCGCGCAAGTCGTCAATCGGCGCCGTGTCGAGGTCGAGCGCATAGGGCATCCGCTGGTCGATCCCATTGGCAGAATGCAGCGTGTTGGCCGCGAATACCCGGTCGATCCGATCAGGATGGGCGGCCGCGAAGTACTGAGCCAGATAGCCCCCCAGGGACGACCCGAGTACCGAGGCGGTTTCGACGCCCAAATGATCGAGCAAGGCAGCCAGGTCGCCGCTCCACTCCTCGATGCCACCTGTCGCAGGATAGGTCACTGCGATCACACGCAGCCGATCCGAGAGCGCCGCGATCTGTTGCCAGAAGATATCCCCACGCCCCAAGGTGCCTGGGATCAGCAGAAGAGCCGGACCCGAACCTGTGTCGACGTAGCCCCACTCCCGGCCACCAAAGGTAGCGCGCTGCTCCGGGTGGTTTTCGGCAAAGGCGTTGCGCGCGGCAATCAGTGGATTGGTCATTTGAAAGGATCCTCGACGATGGGAAAGTAGTTCTTTGCCCGGTTGCGATAGGGAACGTTTGCGAAATCCGGCGTGATTGATCCCGGCGTCGCCACGCCGATCACCTGCGCCGCAATCGGGTTGAAGCCCGCCTCGTAATGGTTCGACGATTTCACGCAGACGTAGCGGCGTTGGGCAAGGTCGATACCCATCTGCTCAAAAGCTTCGGGATGAAAGGTCTGGCTACGCAGATCGTTGAGCACGATATCGATACCGTTCGCCTCGACCCAAACCGTGTCGCCCATCGGTGCCGGCAATTTGCCGAACCGCTGGGTCAGGCCCGATGCGATCTTTCGCACCGTGACGGTGAGATCCAGCGGGTCGCCCGACATCGGGCCGCATTTGCCGCCAATCCGCAGATCCAGCGTCGCGCCCTCGCCCACCTCCTTGCAGATGCGCAACGCGATCGGGTCCCAGAACAATCCGGTGGCCACGCTTGTCATGCCCCGGTCGATCATCGCCCGCAGCAGGAACGTGGCATCGGAAGGGGCACCGCCCCCGGCATTGTCGGACATGTCCGCCAGAACGACAGGCCCGGCAGGCGCCGCCTGCGCCAAATCGAGGGCCGTATCAATATCGGGAAGGATCCGATGCAACGCGTGGCGCAGACCGAAAACCTTTTGACCAAGGCGTTCTGCCTGCTCTGCAGCTTGGTCGGCATCGCCGTCGCAAATCGCCACGGCACGGGTACCGGTCCTTGGATGGTCGGACCAGGGAAACCCGTGGATCAGTGACAGCGACAATAACCCGTTCTTGCCTTCGTCAGCCAACATCCCGGCGACGAAATCGCTCATCGGCGGCTTTGTCGTCGGCATCGCGATGATCATGCGGCAGTCCCAATCGCGCATCACCGGGGTGATCTTCCCCTCGGCAGCGTCGGCGGCCAGTCTGAACAGGTCATCGGCACGCTCGGGCACATCGACGTGGGGGTATTCCTTGAACGCGACCAGAAGCGAGGCCTCGGTCATCATCTTGTCGGTCAGGTTGGAATGCGGATCGAGAAGTCCGCCGATCACCGCGTTCGGTGCAATCTTGCGGCAATGCGCGATCAGGTCACCTTCGCAGTCGTCATAGCCGTCGGCGATCATGGCGCCATGCAGGGCCAGCAGGATGACGTCAGCCCCGCCCGCGGCACGCAAATCGGCAAGGATCTCGTTCCGGAATGCTTCGTAGACCGACTTCACGGTCGGGCCGCCCGGCTGGGCGTGGGCGGACAGCGACTCGACCACCTGCCAGCCTTTTTCTTCGGCCGCCGCGCGCCAGATATGGAGCGGGGCAGTCCAGTACATCTGGGCATCTCTGGTCGCGTCGCCATGATGGATCGATCCCTCTTCGAAGCTGGCCAGTCCGGTCGGGAGGGGCGAGAAGGAATTGGTTTCGGTACTCAGACCGGCGATGAACAGTTTCATTGAGTGTTTCCTATCGGCTTTCATTGGCCGTTTCGGCGGTCGGCAACTGGCCGGTGGCCTGCATCGCCAACCGCGCCACGAGGTGAATCAGGATCAGCACAAATGCGATCGGCACGGCCGCCGTGAACCAGATCATCGGGATATCGAGCATCTCTGCCTGTCGGCTCAGGCTACGGCCAAGGAACCCGCGCGCCACGTCCATCCGGGCGTTGAACAGCGAATACCAGATTACCGGCACCGCAAAGATCACCACTGCCACAGCGCGGATCAGCGCAAACAGCATACCGTGCCCGCCCCGCACCTGTTGCATGGACGGAAACAGCGTCGGATCGGACCCAGCGCGAAACGCGCAAGACGCCCCCAACATCCCGGCCCATACCATGGCCCGGCGTGCCAGTTCTTCGGTCCAGATCGGCGGAGCATCGAGAACGTAGCGCGCCAGCACCTGCCATCCGGCAGCAAAGACCATGACCAGTACGGCCAGCACCGCGCCCCACAGGGCAAGGCTGTTGAGCAGCACCGAAATCCGGTCAAGAGTTCTGGCCATGGTCTTCATGCGATCAGTCCGCCTTGGCCGCTTCCCAGGCCGCGATCTGTTCCTGGGTCAGCAATCCGCTTTCATAGGCCGGGGCCGACGCATCGCGAAACTCCTGCCGCGCGGCCTCGTCAAGGGTGACCACCGTCACTCCCGCTTGTTCCAGCTTGCCAAGAACGGCGTCTTGGGTTTTCAACCACTCGCGGTTTGCCTTTGTCGCGGCGGCGGCGGCTGCATCAACAGTGGCCTGCTCTTCGTCCGACAGGCCTTGGTACCAGTCCTCCGATACGATGGTGATGCGCAGCGAGGGCGAGATGGCGGCATCGGTGAAATGCTTGATGAAATCCGTGTGACCGAAGAGCAAAGGAACGAAAGCCGGGTTCAGGTAGCCATCCGCGACTCCGGTCTGCAGGGCATTCGGAACTTCGGCCCAGCTTACGATGGTTCCGGCAGCGCCCCATGCCTCGTAGAGCTCGATCTGGCTTTCGTCGAGCGCCCGCATGCGCAGCCCCTGCATGTCGGCAACCGAGCGGACGGGTTTCTTGGTGTTGAAGATGCCGCTTGCCTGCCCGACCGTGTTGACGGCAATCACGCGCACACCTTCGGGCGTTGTCGCCGCGTTGATCCGTTCAAGCATTCCGCCCTGGTTCAACGCCCGATCGACCTCTTCCATGTCCTTGAAGAAATACGGAAGGCGTAGGCCGTAGACGAGTTTGTCGATCGAGCCGACGATATTGAGCGGCGACATGGACACTTCGAGAAGCCCCTGGCTTACTTGATCGAACAGCTCGTCATCGCCGCCAAGCGCGCCGCGCTGGAACTCCTCGGCCGCCATGTCGTTCTCGTTGAGATAGGTCGAAAACGCATTGGCCCAGACATATGAACCGGACCCTTCGAGGTCAGGCGGGCTGTCCAGCGCGATCTTGATCTGGGCCGATGCCATGCCACCCGCAAAGGCAAGCGCCGCCGCGAACAGTCCGCCGGAAAGTAGGTTCGAGAGTTTCATTTTGGGTCCTCCTGTTGGTTTCTTTTCATTTTATTACGGCCCGCCGCCCAGCCCGAAGCTGCGCGGAAGCCACAGGCTGAGCGCGGGTACGTTTATCAACAGCGCCAGCACAGCGATCTGGGTCAGCACAAAGGGGATCACCGCGCGGGCCAGTCTCCAATAGTTCACCCCGGTCACGGCCGAGACGACCAGCAGGCACCCCCCCATCGGTGGCGAGACAAGCCCGATGCACAGGTTGAAGCACAGGACGATCCCCAGATGCACCGGATCGGCCCCCTGTTCGAGCGCGACCGGAGCAAGCAACGGCACCAGCAGGGCCAGCGCCACTGGAATGTCCAGAACCATCCCCGCGACAAGGAAAATCACGTTCATCGCCAGCATATAGCCGACAGGCCCCAGGCCCAGCCGCTCGACCATGTCCGAGATCGCTTCGGGCACGCGCTCCAACGCCCCAAGATGACCAAGGGCAGAGACGGCGCAGATGATGATGAAAATCGAACCCGACAGGATCGCGGTCCGCTTCAAGGCGGCCAGAACCGCCTCACCGGACAGACCGGCATAGAACCAACCGGCCGCAATAGCCGCAAAGACGGCAACGGCTGCCGCCTCGGTCGGAGTCATCCAGCCGAACACGATGCCGCCCAGAATGACGACCGGCAGCGAAAGCGCCGGCAGTGAGTTCAACAAGGTCGGGATAAACGCAGGCATGTCATTTTTGGCGACGCGGGGGTGATCGTGCCTGCGCGCAAAGAATGCGTTGATGACAAGCAGAGCGGTGGCCAACACGAGGCCAGGCACGATACCTGCGAGGAAAAGCGCGGTGACAGAGGTGCCCATTAGTGCGCCATAAAAAATCAGGATGATCGACGGCGGCACGATAGGACCGATGATCGACGAGGCCGCGGTCACCGCGCTGGCATAGTTCAGACTGTAACCGCGTCGCTGCATTTCGGGGACGAGCGTGTTCGACAAGGCTGCGGCATCGGCCACGGCAGAGCCCGAGATACCTGCAAAGAAGACCGAGGTGAGGATGTTGACATGTCCCAACCCTCCCCGGACCCGGCCGACCAGCGCCATCGACAAGTTGATGAGGGCACCGGTAATCCCGCCCCGGTTCATCAATTCTCCGGCCAGGATGAATAGCGGCATCGCCATCAATGCGAATACGTCGATCTTGGAAAAGATCTGCTGTGGCAGGATGGCAAGGTAACGCGCGTTATCGGTCGCGATGAAGGCAAGCACCGCTGCGCCGCCAATCACGTAGGCGATCGCCAACCCGGAAAAGAGGAAGGCCGCGGCCGCAACGCCGACCCAGACCATCATGCGGCCAAACCCGCGCGCGCCGGCGAGAGATCGGCGGGGGTGACACCTTCGTCCGCTATGTCTTCAGGAAGTGCCTTGTTGCGTGCAAGCGCGGCTGCCGCGCGGGCCATGGCAGGCGCGGTCTGGATGCCATAGCCCCCTTGCCCGGCCAGCCAGAAAAAACCGGGCGCATCTCCGTCGTATCCGACAGCCGGCTTTCCGTCCGGCAGAAAGCTGCGCAAGCCTGCCCATTTGTGCTCGATACTGCGGATCTGGATGTCGAACGCGGATTCGATACGATCCACGCAGATTGCAACATCCAACTCTTCGGGCTGCGCGTCGCAAGGTGGCGACAGCGTTTCATCCGCGGGCGAGATGAGCAGCTTTCCTGCGTCGGGCTTGAGATAGAAATTCTCGGCCACGTCCACCACCATCGGCCAGGAATCTGGCGCAACACCGCTTGGAGGTGCAACCAGAAGGGCCGTTCGCCGCAATGGACGCAGACCAAGTGGCGCAAGCCCCGCCATCTGGGCCAGTTCATCCGCCCACGCGCCTGCCGCGTTGATCACCGCAGGCGCCCGCATCGTCGCCTTGGGCGTTTCGACAACCCAGTCGTCACCGACACGCGCAAGCCCAATGACCTCTGCTTTGAGATGAAGCGCGCCGTCGCGCGAGCGGAAGGATTTCAGGCAATGCTGGTGCAAACCGTGCACTTCGATATCAGCCGCATCGCGATCAAAGAGAGCGGCACCGACATAATCGTTCCGCAGAAGAGGAACGAGATCAAGGGCAGTGGCGGCCGAAATCGGTTCGACGGCGGCCCCCAGCTCACGTTGCAGCGTAGCGTATTCCTCTCCCTGATCGGCACGCCCCACAAAAATGACGCCGCGCTCACGGATCAGATTCTGCGGTGGCCCCCCAGGGCCGACCCCGCGAAAGAAGTCGTGACTGGCGCGAGACATGGCTCGTATCACTGGTGGACCGTAAGCCTTGGTAAACAACGCGGCAGAGCGCCCCGTCGTATGATATCCGGGCTGTGCCTCCCTCTCGACCACTATCACCCGCGCATCCCGGGACAGTTCAGCGGCCACCGATGCCCCGGCCATGCCCGCGCCGATCACGATGAAATCGGCCTGCTTGTCGCCCTGCGCCATGAAAACCACCCCCGGTCATTTCGTCTCAAGACGAGCGTAACACTGATTTTCCGATTGGAAAACATATTTTTCCAATTGGAAAATTCCTTGGATCCACAGGACTATGAACTTAAAATCACGACATGACAGACGCGCATGATGCCCCGAATCCACGAACCAGTTTTGGCCAACGCCTGCGAACCCTGCGACTTGACCGGGGCTGGACGCTCGCGGAGGTGGCGGAACGTTCAGGGCTCGCAATATCGACGATCTCGAAGGCCGAACGCGGCGTGATTTCATTGACGTATGATCGTTTATCGCAGCTTTCGGTTGGTTTGGGCGTTGATCTGGCGGTTTTTTTCACCGCTGAGGGTCAGCGTTTCGAGGCTGGGAGTTTCGCGGTAGCGCGGGGAGGGGATTTCGAGCGGCAGGAGACGCAGAACTACGTCTACGAGATGCTTTTTCCGGACCTTTGGAACAAGGCGATGACGCCGATGATGGGGTCACTCAAGGCGCGGGAACTTGTCGATTTCGAAGACTTCGTGCGTCACCCCGGGCAGGAGTTCCTGATCGTGATGGAGGGCGAAGTGACGGTCTTCGTCGAGGGGCG
>NZ_JBHRXI010000010.1:732254-747869 GCF_042648365.1 Lutimaribacter marinistellae
CTGCGCGATGAAAGTGGTTTCGGGAGGGCGCGGCAGACGATCACGGTACGCGGGCTTGCCAAGAAGTAAAAAAGCCTCCGCGGCAGGACCGGCGGAGGCATCGCAAGTATGGTTGGTTGCGGGAGGGGGATTTGGCCTTTGGCGAACGCAAAGGCTGTTCGTCCCCCCCAAGGCCGTTCACTGAAATGGAGATGCCTACCTTGCAGCGCCTCCGGTTCTACGCGTTCAAACTTCGGTGTCGCCGCCGCCTTTCCCGTCTCCTGATTGGGCGTTCGCGGCTTTGGCCTAGCTCGGATCGAGGGCTGGAGCATCCGCCGTGTGGCGCTGGCGGTCTTGACCTTCGCTTTCGGCTTCGCGATTTCGACCGTGGCGCGGGGCATGATCACGGCGTGGATGTGATAGGCCACCTCGTCCCGATCAGCACGGGCGTGGATGACATCGTCTCCGAAGCTCTTGATCAGCCAGACCCTCGCAAGCTCACCGAATAGCTCTTCGCGCTCTTTCTGCTCCTGGCCGGAGGCGGCGCCGTTCCCTTCAAACCAATCCTTGTTGACCGTGAGGATGACCTCGCGCATCGGCCCGTGGCGGGTTTGGCGCCAAGGCTGCTTCGGGCCCTCGACCATACGCCGCTCGATGTCCTTCTTTCGGTTGCGCTTCTCCAGCGACTCGAGCTCGGCCGCGAAATTCTCGGTGGCCATTTCGCGGATCTCTTCCAGTGCTTGCGCAGCCCAGTCCTCCGGTCCGATCAGCCGCTGGTTCAGCTCTGACCGGGACTTGTCGACATGGCTGAGATCCCCGCCCTTCCGCAGCCTGTGGGCCTCGTATCCCGCGAGCTGGTGCGGGTAGAGCCCCTCGAACCGCAGCACAACGGGGTAGTCTGTCTTGATCGGTAAACCGTCCATCGGTGAACTCCTGAGCTTGGGAGTTCAGGAGTTCGGTCGATCATGGAGAATACAGGAGTGACAAGCGAAAATTAACATCCGAGGGAACGAGCCAGTGTCAGACTAAGACCTTCGCGGAGCGATCACCTAAGGGTAGAATCCCAATAAGGCGCAAGACTTTAAAAATGTCTCCTTCAGGTCACCGCAACTTGAGACAATACCGACAAACGGATAAGTTGTTACGGTCACAACTGTGATCCACTCAACTATAGTGCAACAAAGGTGAGTCACCCGACGCCAGTCGAACACCTGAGGGAACCCAAAAATGTTGACGAATATGACCGATTGGCTCACAACCTATTGCCATAGCAACGGAAAATTCAGCCTAAAGCATGTCGACTTCAGAATTCCCTAAAGACAATCCGAGCTTAGCGCATTCCAACACCAGAGGAGGAACAAGGCTTGGTCGTTGAGCTTGACGAAGCGCAGGAATGGCTATTCGACCTGTTTCTTCGACGTGAAATCCTAAGTGAATTCGAAGAGCAGGTTTTAGAGCTTGTCAAATTATGTCAATCGCGCGCCGAATACGACCTGATCAAGCATACAGTTGAGAAACTCATTGTTCTAAATTCCGGACAACTATCCACTCAGGTTTTCTCAATGGCTGAACATGTGAGAAAGCTATCGAAAGGAAAACAAACTGCCGTCGTCGCGATGGCATGGGATGATGCCCCAGACAGCTCGCAGCAACTTGTGCAGATGTTAAAGTCGAGGTTCACACGTGAAGACAAAATTCGAATTTTCAACAGCGTGCCCGCTTTCACTAAAAAGGATCACGTCGACCAGTTTGAGCAATTTATCTTGGTTGATGACTTTTCAGGCACGGGAAAAACTGTTGAGAACAGGTACAATCACTTGGTTAAACACGCTAAAGGTAGAGAGGTAGACATTGAAGGATATGCTTGCCTTCTTTTTGGGATGAAAGCCGCCTTCGATTTCCTGGTAAGCACCGGAATAAACGTTCATTTCTGTCGAAAGCTCCAAGCAGGTTTATCTGGACATTTCCAGCAACCAGAGCTGGACGACATGATCCAGCATATGAAGCGACTGGAGCAAGAGCTAGCTCCAGCTATAGACGGCACCCCTCTTCCCAGCATGGGCCACGGAGGTGCTGAGGCTTTGTTTTTCGTTAAAGACAGCAATGCGCCAAACTCTAACTTTCCGATTTTCTGGTGGCCGGAAGATGCCGCCAATAAGGAGCGTAACACCCTAATGTACCGGGCTGAGCTATGAACAACAAACTTCTTTCACGTGTTGAGCTGACACTGATGGAACGCGCACTGCGCGCGCCCGATGGAATATTTGTTGCCGAGATTACAAGAAGTAGTGGCATCTCCGTTCGCGAAACCGCAAACGCATTCAAGAACTTGCGGGGTCGAGGTTTTCTCTCATCAAAGGGCTCCACTCTGGTGCTCACCAGTAAGGGGCGAGGGTGGATCATGGCGAACCAAGAGATGTTTGCTTTCAGTGGTAACAAGCCCTGGCGAGATGTCCCAGCTCGTTTCAAATCGAGCCAAAGCCTTCCTTTCCAACCCTACGCGCCCAGAATTTCAAAGCTATCCCGGACGCACTTTACCATTGGAAACCAAGAAGATGAATGATAAGAAGGAGCAAGAATGGTCGTCGCTAGCGTACAGAAGTGTAATCGCTTCTACGGATGAGGTTTACGAAAACCTTTCGGCATCTCGATTTTTTGAGTCTCTCAAAAAAGTCGAGATGCCGGTGTCTCCTCCGATCGACAACCATGTAGGGCGTCGAAATTTTTGTTTTTCCAAAACAAAAATTCAACGCCCTACATGGTTAAGCGATGCTTGCATCGAAAAGAACTAGTAGCGGCGACCATTCGATGAACAAACCAGACATCACTAAATGGCAGTCTTACTTTAAAGATATTGGCCTACGGGACGACCTTATTGAGGCTTACCTCCCCTTTATAAAACAGTGCCTTACCCAAGAAATCCCCCCGATTTTTGAGAGAAACCATCTATCTCTTCTGGTGGGACGAAGCAATGACGACCTTATGGCCATGGCGTTCGGGACCCAAAGTTTCTACAGAGAGTTCCGTTTAAAAAAAAGGTCGGGGGGATACAGGAAAATTAGAGCCCCTTATCCGTCTCTTCTTGAGGTCCAGCAATGGATAAACGATTACATACTTAAATCGGCTAATCTTCCAAACTGCGCCACGGGATTCCGGGAGGGCTACTCAATAATCGACAATGCAAAAATGCATTGCGGGAGGGATGAGCTATTAAAAGTTGACGTTAAGGACTTCTTTCCAACCATCAACTTTAGCCGAGTAATAAAAGTCTTCTTGAATTTCGGCTACCCTTCAGATGTTTCATTCATTCTGAGCAGATTATGCACTTTAAACGGTGAGCTCCCCCAAGGCGCAGCCAGCAGTCCAATGCTTAGCAACATAATTTGCAATGACATGGACCGAAGAATGGTGAAACTATGCAAATCACATCGCCTTCGCTATACACGTTACGCGGACGACATTGCAATATCGGGTAAGAATATTCCAAAAGGCGTTGCCCGGCTATTCTTCGAGATCATTGAGAGTGAGGGGTTTGGCATCAATGAGAAGAAAATTCGTTTTCTAAAGAAAGGTGAGCGCAAAATAGTTACTGGCCTGGATATCACAACCGGCTCGCCACGTGTTACCAGAAAGTTTCGACGTGACATACAAAGGGACGTATACTTTGTCTGGTCCGCAGGCTTATCCAGTCATGTTGCAAGGCGCCGAATCTTTGCTCCGAATTATGTTGATCACCTCGAGGGAAGAGTTCAGTTTTGGGCCAGTGTAGAGCCCGAGAACAGACAAATGCAGCGCACTTTGGATCGGATAAGAATAATTCGAGCTGTTCACGGATCAACGACAGCTATTGGGTGATTATCGAGTAGGAGATGACACCGCCAGCAAGCGGAGCACAAGACCGCGAGCATACCAACTTAGACGCCAAGTTGTTCACTCGACCTCAAACCCGCCAATCCCATACTCACTAATCAGCTGGCACTCCGGCCCGTCGGGCCTGCGTTCCAGCTGTCGTTCGCCGGGGGCTGACGCCCCCGGACCCCGGCGGCGCTGACGCGCCGCTCGGGATGCGCTCCGCCCTCCCGAACCCGCCCGGGGCCGTCAGCCGGACCAAAGGACGCTCTGCCCCTCTGGACACCCAAGGCAAGGGCGGCTCGCCACACCCCCTGCACCCCCGGCGTCCCCCGACGGGCTCGGGGCATCGTTCCGCACAGCCCCAAGACCCCATTACTCCCGGAGGACGCCGCTCCGCGCTCTCCTCCAAACCTCCTCCCGCTCCCGGAAAGAGCGTTCCGCACCTCTTCCCGAACCCATCTTGGCTCGCCTCCCGGCGGGGTCGAGACCAGCACATCGCGCTCGGCCGCGCCATAATCCTGCACCCAGTCCGATCCGTGATCCGCGACCCCGAGGTGAAAGAACCGGTCGGCCCCGTCGCCGCCGTTGATCCGGTCATGGCCGAAGCCGCCGTTGACGTAATCGTTCCCGTCCCTTGTCGCGTTTTCCGCAGAGCTTTCAGCAGGATCTCGACGGTCTCATGTGTCGGCTTGGAACACCTGATCCGCTGGCGGAAGACGGTCTCGCAAAGGCGTTGCGCCCCGCGACCATTGCCCAATACCGCCGACAGCTGATCCGCTTTTTGTCAAATCCTACAGCGAGGCGGCCAACGCGGAGGCGGGCGAAGCGGTGGCCGCACGTTCCCGCCTGCAGGCGGAGCGCGACGCGGCTGCCCGGAAGCTCGACGGACTTTACGATGCGCTTGCCGAGGGGCTTCGGACACCGGGCCTCAAGGCAAAGCTCGAAGAACTGGAAGCGAAGATCGCCCATCTGGACGCGAAGCTGGGTTCGCCTGGCGAGTGCTGGACGCTCAATACGTGCGAACATGTGGTCTCCCCTTCGCTGTTCCGCAGCGACGCCGTCGTCTGTTCGTTGTCGGATATTCTGGAGACTGGCGACCTGCCGGAGCAGTTTTTTTTGACGGCGCGAGCCTGCGCGGGGATCCTCCGCCGCGCCGGAAAGCGGGGACGGAAACTGCCGGCCGCGTGGGCGGAGGCCCTGACAGCGGTCGCATCTCCGGAACCGTAAGCAGCAAATGGGCAAAGGGTTCGGGCGGGCCCGCCGGCGACGAGTGCTACAACATGGTCGCGCTGGCCCCGTCGCACCACGCGGGCGGCGGGACGCGCTGGGCGGTCCGTCGCCTCACGCCGCTCGAATGCGAACGCCTGCGGGGCTTTCCCGATGGCTGGACGAGTGTTCCCTACCGGAGCCGAAACGCGACGCCCGACGGGCCGCGCTACAGGGCGCTGGGTAATGGCATGGCGGTGAACGTAATGGAGTGGATCGGCGAGCGCATCGACAATGTGCGGCGGGAACTGGCGGAGCGGAGGACGTAAAGGTCTGACCTCAGATTTGCGTTCCCACTTTCTGGATACTCGCGAGCAGGGCGCGCGCGGTGCAATGGCATACAGAACGGCCACCTGAAACTGGAAGTTGACATCTGATGGCCTGCAATCCCACTTTCCTGTATGCTTTCTCGAAACATTTACACTATTTTGCCGATAGTCGCGCTTTCGTCGGCGCTGGCAGCGCTTCTTCTCTCTGCAAATTTTCCTGCTCTCCCCTCGGCCTGGCACGTTCCGACCTATTGGAGCCAGGCGGCGGTCTCAGGCGGCGCCAAAGTGGTTTGGGGTGGACTTGCATTACTAGGTGCGCTTGGCGCACTGCTAATTCGGCGCCCAATTTTACTGTTGCTACCTGTGCCAGCATTCCTGCTGGCACTTTGGGCCCCGCATAAACTCACGATGGATACATCGCTTCTGTCAAGGCAGGTGGCGCTAGAGAATGCTACGGCTGATCTCCTGTCCAATCAGTCCATCGGCTCCGAAGCGGCAAGGCAGAGCGATCAAAACTCACTTGTATGGTTTGGCGAAGCCTACTTCGATACATCAGGTCTTGAAGCTTTTCAGGCCATAGTGATTCCCGAGTCAACAGAGGCCGCCCAACAGGCCATAGATGACCTTGACGCTGAGCTGGCCGTTGCGAGGGAGACTCTGGCGCAACTCAAGAAGAGCCTCCTCGAACTCAAGATAAACGATTGTCAGTATCAACCCTTCTTTCAAGGTTTGCGTCCGACTCTGGAGGAGGATCTCAACAGCCCGCCGAGCAGGCGTGAACAACGCGCGGTTCAGCAATGTCTCGAAACGCGCCAGACGCAGATACTTCAGTACGAAGCCGCGATCACCACAAAGGAAGCAGAAATCACTGAGATTGAAGTAGGGCTTGAGGTCGCCAAGGATAGCGCCCGAGCGGGAGCGAGTGCGCACGCTGACCTGATTAGCGCACGCATGGCCGCAGCGGAACTGGCGCTCCAACAGAGAGGTCTAGCCAGTAAAACCGCTCTGATTGCCATGGCGACCTTTGGGGCCGCGACGATGACGATGCTCTTCACACCAGTTGGTGGGTCGGTGCTTGGGCTGACATTCGGTCTTCTGGTGGTGGGGCTTGCGATCCCGGTAAATGCGTTTTCCGTTTCGACAGGTGGTTTCCTCTTCATATTCGCGAACGCCATCGCAGCACTTTCGATCCTGCTGGCGCTCCATGCCTTCAGGCTTTTCGTTTTGCACAACGCAGAGCTTTGGCGCCTTTTGTCGCTATCGGAACGGCGTCGTGTCGGACTGAAGACGCTGGCCTATTGGAGCATCCCGGCGGTCTTCTTGGCGGCCGGGATAGTCGGTTCGAAAGCCCTCGATGATTGGGCGATGGACCAACTGTATCGCGATCATTATCAGGACTCGTTGAGTGGTTCAGAGTGTCAGTCAAACGGACGCATCCTTGCCACTGCGCCAGGGAAAGAAGGCACCTGCATCCGGCGTCGACTCGAGGCAGATGTTCAGCGGGCCATTCGCACCCAATTCGGGGTAGCCCGCCTCAACGCATTGCAGTCGATCGACGAGCTGACAGATGAGACCCTGTCCTCCGCTGATTGGGCAAGGACGACAGCCAAACAGGTTGTTGATGACGCCCTTCCCGATCAGTTGGCGGAGTCGATGTGTCGACCCGATTCTGGGTGCACCTATGTCAGCCCACTCTTCAATATCCAAACCGGATGCGACTTTTGGAGAGTTGGGTGCCACGTGAGGAATGCGGGTAAGCACGCGGCCAGAAGAGGCTACGACAATATGCGTGCACGGACGATCGATGCAGTGGAAAACACCCTGCAAGCCGCAGGAGAAATTGCCGAAGGCAGTGCCGAGTCGGTGAGGTCTGAGGCTCAAGGGGCGGTCAATGAAACAGTTAGCGCTTCGATCCTAGCTCTCGATCGCTTTTCGTGGTCGTGGTTCAGAGCTCATGATGTCATTCGATTCATTGCGATTTTCTGCCTTTCACTCGCTGTTTTGAAGAGCATTGGCTATGTAACAATTCGGGTCATTCATCATCAACCTGGTTTTAATGAGAGACTGAGTGCAGGACCCTCCGAGTCAGAAGCCGTGTCTTCTGATCTAAGGGATGGGAAGGTGATCATCTCGGGAAACAGTCGCCTATCCCTGCCCGTGGGTGATACTTTTTGCATTGCAAGTTCGGTAGCTGTTCAACGTCATCAGTCCCACCTCGCGCTCCCGATACCCTCCCTTGGGCTTTTCATTTGGAGAGCGTTCGCGGCCATCGGAAACAGAAAAGACGCAAATGCTTGGTTCTCGCACTTTCGGACCACGGTTGGTGGGGAGGATTTCTCGATCAGTACTGATGAGGGGCGCAGGCTGGTAGCGGTTCGATTGGAATTGGGTGAGGCGCTAGCCTTTGAGCCAGCATCCTTCGTCGGCAGAAGCTCCACAGTGCGCCTAAGACGACGTTGGGGGTTTCGCGCCACGGACCTAATGGCGGGTAGAATTCGACGACCACATGCCTATGGTCCGGGTTTTGCCATTTTCAGAACTGCAGGTGATGTTGAGGTTGCCTGTCCCAACACCCCTGACAACTCAGGTCGCCTTATCGAGGTATCGCGCCTTGTCGCTTGGACGCCGGGCATTCCGTATCGGCTTGCCTCTCGGGAAGGCCTAGGTGCCATGTATCTCGGAACTACAGATGTCGGCCCGGCCAGAAATGGACTCGCGCTTGGAGACGGAGGGAGGGGCGCACGGGTGGCATCCGGGGCCGTTCGCGCGGTGCTACTCTTGCTACCGGTTTGACGTCACTGCGACTTCCGAGACCAGTTGCTGCGGCGCCCCAAGTGGATTAGGACGACACCATACACATTCGATTGATCGAGCTGGGCAGATTTTGGGCTGTGGCTCTCCCAACCGAACGTTGCAGTAGTTTCGCTCCATGGCCCCATGGGCGACACACGCAGTAGCGAAGATGGATGGTTGAACCAAGGCTTCCCCGATGCTCGGACAAACGTCCCCTACCGGGTTGACCTGAGACCCGTTTCCTCCTCCAATTTGAGGTAGAGTCCGTCCCAACGAAGGAGACGGACAGAATGAAGAGATCACGGTTCAGCGAAGAGCAGATCATAGCGATCCTGAAACAGCAGGAGAGCGGCGTTGCGACGGCAGACGTGTGCCGCGAGCACGGGATCAGCTCGGCGACGTTCTACAAATGGAAGGCGAAGTTCGGCGGCAGGTCACCTCGAGAACTTACAGGCCTCTAAAAGTAAGGGAAAAGCAAGAAATGTTCGGTCGGATACAGTTGAAATGGTCTCTCCTGGTGTTGGCGCCCTTGGTTGTGGCTCGGCCAGCGGATGCAGAAGACTCTATTCTGTATTGCACTGAGCAACACTTAGTTGGCTTGCAGTTCGAAGGCAGCGAATGGTTGCCGACCTACGGTGACGAGGAGTTCGGTCGTCGGTATGCCATTCGCTTTACCGATGACATGACCAAAATGTCCGGCGTGCAAGGCGGGGACACCGTATATAACTGTAGAAGGTACTTTCCGAACAAGGCACCGGACGTGGTAACATGCATAAATCCTCTGGTGGCTACCATGGTGTTCAACTTCTCGACTGAGAGTGAGAGGTTTTTATTCAGCCTTGTTGGGCCTGGCGGCTGGCTAGGAGAAATGACTGCCAGAGAAAAAGGCAATGAGCCGCTTACTGATCATCTCATCATGGGACAGTGTCAAGAATTTTAACTACAGACCAACGGTATAGTCCGAACTGTCCCTCGAAGCTTGAACTCTTGAGGCGAGAAGTATTAAGCCTGCAGCAAAGGTCGGCAATGCCGGCTGCTACCGAAGCATCGTGATTGGGAGCCGGAGGTCAGCTCTGGACCGACGTCGATCGTTGCTTCATCGCCTGCGAACGTCCCACTTCCTGGTCTGTTGGCCCGTGCGTACCCGTTCCGAGTTCCTTGTTTTAGGCCAACTTGCTAAACGCGACGGAACCGGCGGACTATTCATCAGACAATATCCGGCCCCCGCTCCTTCCCCCCGTCATGCGGGGGAAGGCCCTTCGCTCCCTGATCCGTATCCACACGATGCCGGTTCTCGATGGCCAGTCGCTTCCCCGCAGGCTTCTCACCTGCCCCGCTTCGGCTGCCGTGCGCTTTGGCGGTCCCCGATCTGCGGAATGGGCTTGAGCGCCCAGAACCTCAGCCGGTGGGTTTCGTTGTCGTGTTTCTGCGCCAGCCCAGAAGGAGCCGGTTTGGCGCGGGGTGGGGTAGTCCCCGGATCATCGCCAGCGCTTGGTGGCCGGTGGGCTGGCGTACCGTGGCCAGTGCTTTTTCTTGCAATGTCCGCATGCGCTGGAAAGACACTGGGATGAACCGGGCGCACGGTCCGACGAGGTGACCTCGTCGTGTGCGCCGACCGTCCCAAACCAAACTTTGGCAGCCAAAGTGTAGCGATTGGTTTTCTTTTCACGACCGCTACCCTGCCGTGCCATTGCCTTGCCCACATGATCCCAAGTTCATCATCACTGCGCAATGCGATCTCGGCATTGAAGCCCGGGCCGAGTTGCGCCAAAAGTTTGGGCCATGGCTTCACACAATCCGGTCCAATGGAAACTTCGCACCGGCGCCCCGCAGTCGTCGGGCGCCTTGTCGATAGATCAGATCCAGCGCCTCGGCGCGGCACATGGTTTCAAGGACGGGCCGCTTCTGGAATTGTCGCGGAAGCTCACCGCCGCTCAGGCGGATCCGTTAAATCTTTCTCAGCCCGAGCTCGTAGCCCCCAAGAAAGACCGTGGCGCGAGGGAAGCACAAAGGGCCATGAATGATCTGAGGCGCGCCGAGAAGGCAATCGACAAGGCACATGAGGTTATCGACCAACTCCGCTTTTCGAACGCTTTTGCAAATACCGGCATGCCCAATCCAGCGGAGCATCACCTTGCGAGGTTCCGGGAAGGTGTAGAGGCAATCTCGGACTTCCGCCAATATCTAGAGACCATGAAGCGGATTAATGGCATCAGCTATGCCGACGAGCCCGACCGTCGCAAGGCGCGTGATTTCCGCAAGGAGATAGTGTGCTGGACGATCTTTACCTTCTGGACGGAACGCGGCCTGCCGCTCAAGTTCACGACCGACCCAATCCGTAGCGAGCGCGGAGGCGACCTCTTCGATTTCGTCAACGAGATTGTCGAATGCATGACGGACCCACCGACACGGATCAGCGGAGAGACGCTAAAATTCGACCTCAAACGCTACCAGGATTTCCACGAGAATAAGCGTTGAAAGACGTTTAGTGTAGCGATCGATCCAAACTTTCTGAATCGCTACACTTAGCCTTCCTCGCACTATGCCACGCATGATCGTGGCATGACGCACGCTTCTACTGGCACCTCTTACAATGACACAACCGACCGCTGTGACGCGGCTGTTGTTGCGCTTGTGCGCCTTCTCGGGCGCCAGGCGGCGCAGGAGTTGGCGGGAGCGTCGGACGCAATAACGAAGCAGGCCAATGACACCGAAGAAGACTGACCAGAGCCGCCCCTTGTTGACCGTCAAAGACGTCGCTGAACTCGACAATTGCTCCGAGAAGACCGTACGCCGCGCGATTGCGGCCGGCCTTCTTGACGTCATCCGTGTCGGCCCCGGCGGCCGTCTGATCCGCATCGATCCGGCCGCTCACGCGGCCTATCGTCGGGCGCAGATCTGGTAGCCCCGTGGGGCCATCATTGTCCATTCATGTCAATAACTTGGCATAGGATCGGGAAGAGGGCCTCGCCGTAATTTTTTAACTTGTAAGGTTATTGTGTTCCCGAATTGGACGCCTTGTCCACTGCCGTCCACCCGAGACCACATCTGACCAAAGGATTTTGCACCCGATGACCAGCCAGGCCCCCTATCCGCTCGACATGGCGTTCGTGCGAGCCGACACGCCGATGTTTGCCGAGATCATGGACATGCTCCGCTCGGACGCCTCACTGTCCGACACTCGGCGCAGGGACATGATTTCCGGATTGCGGCGCGTGTCAAATGCTTTGGGTCTGCCTCCGGAAGATGTGCCGTGCGACAGCCGATGGCTCCAACCGCGTCTGGCCAGGATTGCCCCGGCGAGGCTCGGCCTGACGGCGAAGAGCTGGCAGAACGCCGTGAGCGACGCGCGCGCAGCCTTTACCCATTTCGGGTTGGTGGAGCGTCGTATCAACCGGATTGATGACCTGTCCGACGAGTGGAGATCGCTATGGAGCGCGGTCCTCGCGTCCGGGGACAAGACGCTGCAACCTGCGCTCTGCCGGTTCGTGCATTTCCTCAACACCATGCATGTCGCGCCGACGGGTGTTCGCGTTGAACATGCTGACGCCTATCGCGATGCCCTCGAGCGCAACGAGATCAGCAAATCTCCCGTCGTCGCGTACCGCGCGGCCGTCAACGGCTGGAACCTGGCCCGCTATCGTATCCCTGGATGGCCCGACATCGTGTTGCCTCTCGCCTCTGGACAAACCGTCATCTCGATTCCCTTGTCGCGTTTTCCGCAGAGCTTTCAGCAGGACCTCGACGGTCTCATGTGTCGGCTTGGAACACCTGATCCGCTGGCGGAAGACGGTCTCGCAAAGGCGTTGCGCCCCGCGACCATTGCCCAATATCGCCGACAGCTGATCCGCTTTGCCTCGGAACTCGTCCACTCCGAGATCGCCCCAGACGAGATCGATGGGCTGCATGTGCTTGTCGATCCAGTCATGGCCGAACGCGGGTTGCGCCAGATGTTGTCGCGCACAGGGAACCAGACCACAAAACTGATCGGTGAGACGGCGGCCCTGCTTCGCAACCTGGCACGGATTCTCAAAGCATCTGATGAGGTTCGGGACCGCCTCACGGATCTCGCCGCACGGCTCGCCACGAAGCCTCAGACGGGGATGACCCGAAAGAACCGGGACCGGCTCCGGGCCTTGCAGGACGAGAACAACCAGCAACGCCTCTTGCTTCTGCCGCAGAGGGTTTTCGCCCGGCAGATCCCGAGGTCGTCTCGTTACTCCGCTTTGTTGGCTCGGGAGGACGCTCTTGCAGTCGCCATCCTTCTATTCTGTCCGATCCGGATCAAGAACCTGGCCGGCCTCCATCTGGAGCGCAACTTGCAGAGGCCGGGCGATGGGCATGTCTACCTGGTGTTGGAAGATGAGGAGACCAAGAACGAGCGCCCGGTCGAGTTCGACCTCCCTCGCGACGTCATCCGGATGATCGACACGCATCTCACGACCCGTTGCCCCGAGCTTTGCCCTTCTGCCACGCCCTGGCTTTTTCCCCGCCGGGACGGCGATGGCCCTGTAAGCGCCAATGCTTTGTCGGCGCGCCTGTCCAGACGGATCAGGAAAGAGACGGGTCTGGAGATGAATGCGCATCTGTTCCGGCATTTCGCGGTGATGACATGGCTTGACGCCAATCCCGGGGGCTACGAGGTGGCGCGCCGCTTGCTCGGCCATTCCGCGATCAGCCACACGATCAACATGTATTCGGGTCTCGAAGCGCGCTCCGCGACAAGGGCCTTTGCTGACCTCATTGCGGACAAGAAGGGCGGCCGCCGATGAGCCTCGTCCTCCCCTTCCCGGATTGGCCGGCCCAGGACCGTGCCATGTGGATCGATCTGCAGAAGTCCGGGGGGCCGCTCGACGATCGTGGCGCACTGGCTCATCTCCGGACCACGTCGCTCGAGACGCTCGAACGACGCTACGGACGCTGGCTGAGATGGTTGGCAACGACGGATCCTGACGCCTGCGCTTTGCCTCCGGTCGAACGGGCCACCATGGAACGACTGTCTGCCTGGCTGCACGATCTGGCACGCACCAAACCGATGAGCCGATTGATGTTCGTCGACGGCGTTCTCCGTATTCTGTCCGCCGCATATCCCGGGAAAGACTGGTCCGCGCAGCGCAAACTGAAGGCCGCCCTGAAGCGTACGGCAGGGCGCGGTGATCGGGATCGCAAGGTGGGGCGCATCCTGTCCAGTGATGTCCTCTTGCGAGCCGGGATCGAACTCGCCACCAAACATGCCGATGCCGCCAGTACGCCGCTCGAAGAGATGAAGCGACTGCGGGACGGGACCATGATCGCCATGCTCGCTGTGATGCCGATGCGCAGGCGTGCCTTTGCCGGGCTGCAACTTAGTGTTTCCCTGTTTGTTACCGCCGAGACCATAAGCGTAGCCCTGCCGGAGGACCTCACAAAGTCGGGCCAGCCATGGGAGGCCGACGTTCCCGACGTGGTCGCCCCTCTTCTGCGCCGTTACATCGGCGACGCACGACCGGCGCTCATGGAACGGGGCCACCATCAGCACGATTTTCTGTGGGTGGGCAAGAAAGGGGCGCCCTTAGGCATGGAATACCTCTCCGCGAGGATTGCGGAGCAAACACAGAAGATGACCGGGGTGCGCGTTCCGGCACACTTCTTTCGCGATGCAGCAGCGACCACGTTGGCGAGACTGTCGTCACAAAGCGCGCGACTGATCCGCCCTGTTCTGGCACATTCGAGTTTCGGGACGGCGGAACGTCACTACATCCATGCGCAGACCATCGAGGCTGGGCGCCAGTATGCTGCGCTGATTTCGAAGATGAAGGAGAACGACCGATGACCCGTGTTGCGATCTATGCCCGTTTTTCGACCCAGATGCAGCGGGACAGCTCGATCGAGGACCAAGTGCGGCTGTGCCACGAGCGCGCCGAACGCGAGGGCTGGACCGTGGTGGAGCGGTTCGCGGACCGCGCCATCTCCGGCGCGTCGATGCTGCGGCCGGGATTGCAAACCCTGTTCGACGCGGCCCAGGACGGGAAGATTGACCTGATCCTGGCTGAAGCGCTCGACCGGTTGAGCCGGGATCAGGCCGACATCGCGGCAATCTACAAGCGGCTGAGTTTCGCGGGGGTGCGGATCGTGACCCTGGCCGAGGGCGAGATCGGCGAGCTGCATGTCGGCCTCAAGGGCACGATGAACCAGCTCTTCCTGAAGGATCTCGCCGCCAAGACCCGGCGCGGCTTGCGCGGGCGCGTCGAAGCGGGCCGCTCCGGAGGCGGCAACAGCTATGGCTATGATGTCATCCGACGCCTTGGCGCGGACGGCCACCCGGTCACCGGGGAACGGCAGATCAACGAACGCGAAGCAGAGATCATCCGGCGGATATTTCGCGACTTCGCGGCCGGTCATTCGCCAAAGGCCATCGCCCGGCAGTTGAACGAGGACGGCATCCCCGGCCCGCGTGGCAAGCTCTGGCGCGACACCGCGATCCGCGGCCATCGCAGCCGTGGCACCGGGCTTCTCAACAACGAGCTCTATATCGGACGGCGGGTCTGGAACCGGCTGCGCTACGTGAAGGATCCGCAAACCGGCAAGCGGGTTTCGCGGCTCAACGACGCCTCGGAGTGGATCGTGACGGAGGTTCCAGAGCTACGGATCGTCGGGGATGACCTGTGGGAGGCGGTCAAGGCCCGGCAAGGCGAGATCGATGCCACGCCGGCGGTCCAGGGCATCAAGCGCAGCCGCTTCTGGGAGAAGCGGCGCAAGACCCACCTTCTCACGGGCCTCGCGTTCTGCGGCACTTGCGGCGGACCGCTCGCCTCTGTCGGCCGCGACTACCTCGCCTGTTTGGCGGCGCGCAAACTCGGGACCTGTTCGCACAGGCAATCGGTGCGGCGCAGCGTCCTGGAAGAGGCGGTGCTGGACCTGTTGCGGACCCGGCTGATGCGGCCCGAGGCCGTGGCGGCTTTTGTTAAATCCTACAGCGAGGCGGCGAACGCGGAAGCGGGCGAAGCGGTGGCCGCACGATCCCGCCTGCAGGCGGAGCGCGACACGGCGGCCCGGAAACTCGAAGGACTTTACGATGCGATTGCCGAGGGGCTTCGGACACCGGGTCTCAAGGCGAAGCTGGAAGAGTTGGAAGGCAAGATCGCCGACCTGGATGCGAAGCTTTCCGAACCGGCCCCTTCGCCGGTGCGGCTGAACCCGAACCTGTCGGAACTCTACCGGAAGAAGGTGTCGGAACTGGCGGAGACGCTGGCCGATCCCGAGATCCGGA
Source organism: Lutimaribacter marinistellae (assembly GCF_042648365.1). Taxonomy (NCBI): domain Bacteria; kingdom Pseudomonadati; phylum Pseudomonadota; class Alphaproteobacteria; order Rhodobacterales; family Roseobacteraceae; genus Lutimaribacter; species Lutimaribacter marinistellae. The sequence continues at coordinate 747,663 of NZ_JBHRXI010000010.1, forward strand.
CGCAGGCTCTGGAGATCGTGCGGGGTCTCATCGAGCGGGTTTCGGTTCGGCACGACGAGGAAGGCGTCACGGTCGAGCTGGAGGGTGCGTTGACGGCGATGATCGGGCTTGCCCAGAACGAACAAAACCGCCCGGAGGCGGTTTGTTCGATGAAAGTGGTTGCGGGAGCAGGATTTGAACCTGCGACCTTCAGGTTATGAGCCTGAC
>NZ_JBHRXI010000011.1:0-1849 GCF_042648365.1 Lutimaribacter marinistellae
GGTCGATCGGAGCGGTACTGCGGCTTCGCAAAGGAGGCAGACATGACGACCCACGATCCGATCCCCGCGCGCCTCGCGGCGCTCAAGACCGCGACGACGCCGGAACTCAAGGCGCAATGGCGCGAGCTCTTCGACAGCGAGCCACCGCCCTTCAACCGGCGCTACCTGGAGAGCCGGCTGGCCTACCGCATCCAGGAACTGACCTATGGCGGGCTGAAGCCCGAGACGGTCCGCCGGCTGGAATGGCTGGGCGAGGACCTCGACGGCGGCGATCGCACGAAGAGCCGCATCCGCGCCGACACGATGCCCATCGCCGGCACCCGGCTGATCCGCGAGTGGCAAGGCGTCGAGCATGTCGTCACCGTCACTGCGGACGGCTTCGACTGGCAGGGTCGCCCCTACAGGTCGCTCTCGGCCATCGCGCGCGCCATCACTGGCACGCGCTGGAACGGGCTCGTCTTCTTTGGGCTCAAGCGGCAGCGAGGCCGGGGATGAGTGATGTAAAGATCAAACGGCGCTGCGCCACCTACACCCGCAAATCCACCGAGGAAGGGCTGGAACAGGAGTTCAACTCGCTCCACGCCCAACGGGAGGCCTGCGAGGCCTATATCGCCAGCCAGCGGTCCGAGGGCTGGGTGCTTGTGCGTGATCAATACGACGACGGCGGCATGTCGGGCGGCACGCTCGAACGCCCCGGTCTGCAACGGCTGCTGGAGGACATCGAGGACGGGCTGGTCGACGTGGTCGTGGTCTACAAGATCGACCGTCTCAGCCGCTCGCTGGCCGACTTCGCCAAGCTGGTCGAGGTGTTCGACCGCGACGACGTGACCTTCGTCTCGGTCACGCAGAGCTTCAACACCACCACCTCCATGGGGCGGCTGACCCTGAACATCCTGCTCTCCTTCGCCCAGTTCGAGCGCGAGGTGACGGCGGAGCGCATCCGCGACAAGGTCGCCGCCTCCCGGCGCAAGGGCATGTGGATGGGTGGCGTGCCGCCCTACGGCTACCGCGTCGAGAACCGGAAGCTGGTGGTGGATGACGAGCGTGCCGAGCATGTTCGCTGGATCTTCGCCCGCTTCCTCGAGATCGGATCGGCGACCGAGTTGGCGCGCGACGTCGCCCGACATGGCATTCGTACCCCGCGCGGCAACCGGATCGACAAGAAGTACCTCTACCGGCTGCTCAACAACCGCGCCTATATCGGCGAGGCGGTCCACAAGGGTGAAAGCTATCGCGGCGAGCATGACGCCATCATCGACTGCGAGACATGGGACCGTGTCCATGCCATTCTGCAGGAGAGCCCCCGCAAGCGCGCCGCGCGCACCCGCGCCGAGACGCCCGCGCTGCTGAAGGGGCTGCTCTACGGGCCGGACGGCGCGGCGTTCTCGCCGACACACACGCGCAAGGGCGGCAAGCTCTACCGCTACTATGTCAGCCAGACGGTTCTGAAGCATGGTGCCGGATCTTGTCCGGTCGGCCGCATGCCGGCGGGGGAGATCGAGGCGGCCGTGATCGATCAGTTGCGGGCCGTGTTCCGCCAGCCCGAGATCGTGGCGGGCACGTGGAAGGCCGCGCGTGCCCACGCTGACGACATTAGCGAGGCCGACGCCCGTGAGGCCCTGCTGCAGCTCGACCCGCTGTGGGACGAGCTGTTCCCCGCCGAACAGGCGCGCATCGTGGCGCTGCTGGTCGAGCGTATCGATATCGGCATGAATGGCCTGAACGTCCGGCTCCGCGTCGATGGCCTTGGCAGTCTTGTCCGCGAGATGCAGACCGAGCAGACGATGGCAGCCGAATGACCCGCGGCGCGCAGATCCCCGAGACGGTCACGCTCCATGTCCCTTTCCGC
>NZ_JBHRXI010000012.1:0-217712 GCF_042648365.1 Lutimaribacter marinistellae
TACCGTCCGCAGTTCTACTTCCGGACGACCGACGTGACCGGGACCGTGACGCTGGCCGAAGGCACCGAGATGGTGATGCCGGGCGACAACGTTGCCTTCACCGTCGAGCTGATCGCCCCGATCGCGATGGAAAACGGCCTGCGCTTCGCGATCCGCGAAGGCGGCCGCACCGTCGGCGCCGGCGTCGTGTCGAAGATCATCGACTGATCCGACAGGATCGGCCGATGACCCCGAGACGCGCAACGAACAGCGTGTCGAAGATCATCGACTGATCCGACAGGATCGGCCGATGACCCCGAGACGCGCAACGAACAGCGTGTCGAAGATCATCGACTGATCCGACAGGAACCCAAAGAAGGCCGCCCCAACAAGGGCGGCCTTTTTGCTTGGGGTGTGTTTTCCAAGATCTTTAGCGAAGTTTTTGAAAATTTGACTCAGATCAAGGTCGGATGACCGACTCATATGCTGAAATCTTTATATTAAAGGGAGGAGATTTCAGACCTTCTGCGTCCGCCAGCCTGTTTTGCCCCAGACCTTTTGGCGGGCGCAATTTCATCGGATGGGTCTGCCCGTGTTCCTGCGGACCCATCCGTTCCCATCCTTGGCACGGCGTGCCGGACAGGAACACGACTCCACCGATTTTCACTTGCGATAACCCGCTCTGGCTTGTATAGCGCGCGGGTTCTCAAACGGAACATGGCGGCGGGATGATTCCCGCCGTTCGGGTTCGATGAGGGTGCACGATGAGCGCGCGTCCTCCTCTCAACCCCAACGCCTGACAAAAGGCAAAGATCATGCAAAGCCAAAACATCCGTATCCGGCTGAAGGCATTTGACTATCGGGTTCTGGACGCCAGCACCCAGGAGATCGTCAACACCGCCAAGCGGACCGGTGCGCAGGTGCGCGGGCCGATCCCGCTGCCGAACAAGATCGAGAAGTTCACGGTTCTCCGTGGCCCTCACATCGACAAGAAAAGCCGTGACCAGTTCGAGATCCGCACCCACAAGCGGCTCCTGGACATCGTGGATCCGACGCCCCAGACCGTGGACGCGCTGATGAAGCTCGACCTCGCCGCTGGCGTGGACGTCGAGATCAAGCTGCAGTCGTAAGATCGGAGGGTATATCAAGATGCGTTCCGGTATCATCGCAAAGAAAGTGGGGATGACCCGCCTCTTCATGGAAGATGGCAAGCAGATCCCCGTCACCGTCCTGCACCTCGACGGCCTTCAGGTCGTGGCGCAGCGCACCGAGGAAAAAGACGGCTACACCGCCGTTCAGCTGGGTGCAGGCTCCGCCAAGGCGAAGCGCGTCTCCAAGGCGATGCGCGGGCATTTCTCGGCAGCCAGCGTCGAGCCCAAGCGCAAGCTCGCGGAATTCCGCGTGCCCGCCGATGGCCTGATCGACGTGGGTGCCGAAATCTCTGCCGAGCACTTCCTGGCCGGCCAGAAGGTGGACGTCACCGGCACCTCGATCGGTAAGGGTTTTGCCGGCGCCATGAAGCGTCACAACTTCGGTGGTCTGCGCGCCTCGCACGGTGTGTCGATCAGCCACCGTTCGCACGGCTCGACCGGTCAGTGTCAGGACCCCGGCAAGGTGTTCAAGGGCAAGAAAATGGCCGGCCACATGGGCGCCGCCCGCGTGACCACCCAGAACCTCGAAGTCGTCAAGACCGACGCCGACCGTGGCCTGGTGTTCATCAAGGGCGCCGTTCCCGGACCGAAATCGGGCTGGGTCACCGTCAAGGACGCCGTCAAGAAGAAGGCGCCCGAGGGTCTGCCTTTCCCGGCCGCCGTTAAATCTGCTGCTACCGAAGCACCTGCCGAGGAAGCGCCCGCGGAAGGGGGTGAAGCATGAAACTCGATGTGATCAAACTCGACGGCTCCAAAGCCGGTGACATCGATCTGGACGAAGCGCTGTTCGGCCTCGAGCCGCGTGCCGACATCCTGCACCGTGTGGTCCGCTGGCAGCGCAACAACGCGCAGCAGGGCACCCACAAGGTCAAGACGCGGTCGGAAACCAGCTACTCGACCAAGAAGATCTATCGCCAGAAGGGCACCGGTGGCGCACGTCACGGTGACCGGAATGCTCCGATCTTCCGCAAGGGTGGTATCTACAAGGGTCCGACCCCGCGCAGCCACGGGCACGACCTGCCCAAGAAGTTCCGCAAGCTCGGCCTGCGCCACGCGCTGTCGGCCAAGGCCAAGGCGGGCGAACTGGTCGTGATCGAGGACGCAGCAGCCGAAGGCAAGACCGCCGCACTCGCCAAGCAGGTCAAGAACCTGGGCTGGAAGCGTGCGCTGGTCATCGACGGGTCCAGCGTGAACGAGGATTTCGCCCGCGCCGCCCGGAACATCGAAGGTCTGGATATCCTGCCGACGATGGGTGCAAACGTGTATGACATCCTCAAGCGTGACACGCTCGTGCTCACCAAGGCGGGTGTCGAAGCTCTGGAGGCTCGCCTGAAATGAGTGCCAAGGCAGAACATTACGACGTGATCCGCAAGCCGGTCATCACCGAGAAATCCACCATGGCGTCTGAAAACGGCGCGGTGGTCTTCGAAGTGGCGATCGACGCGAACAAGCCCATGATCAAGGAGGCCGTCGAGGCACTCTTTGGTGTCAAGGTGAAGGCGGTCAACACCACCATCACCAAGGGCAAGGTCAAGCGCTTCCGCGGCCAGCTGGGCAAGCGGAAAGACGTGAAAAAGGCCTACGTGACCCTCGAAGAGGGCAACACGATCGACGTGTCCACAGGTCTGTGACCGGACCTTGTCGATGACAGGACCAACGGGGCCTCTCGCAACAGCGAGGGGCCCTTTTTCTTTCCGGTGAAGTAGGGACCGGATGGCCTCATGTTGATTCTCGAAGGTGATGCGCGAAGCGCGGCAATCGACCTGCGGCTTGCCGCACTTCTTTCCGCGGTGGCCGGCGCCCTCAACGCGACCGGCTTCGAAGAGGCGGGGCTGTTCTCGGCCAACATGACCGGCAATGTCTCCGCGTTGGCGGACTCGCTTGCACTCCGGCACTGGGGGGTGGCGGCGCTGTTCATTTCGGTGGTCGCGGTATTCGTGACAGGCGCGACCGTTGCTGGTGTCGCCATCGAACATGGTCGCAAACGGCAATTTCGCGGAGTTTACGCCGCGATGATCCTGACCGAAGCCCTGTTTCTGGTGACGCTCGGAATCGGAGGGATGGGCGGCTGGACGCTTTCGGCGGGTATGCCGTTGATATTCATGCTTAGCGTTACGCTGGGCTGGCAGAACGCTGTGACCACGCGCATTTCGGCGGCCCGCGTGCGCACCACCCATGTCTCGGGCATGGCCACGGATATGGGGCTTGCGCTCGCGGGGCTTTGGGTCCGTGAAGAGCGCGGTACCTTCCACCGCGGGCAGATCATCCTGCACAGCGTCACGATAGGGTCGTTCTTGCTGGGCGGGGTGGCCGGTGCGATTTGCCATCTCCGCCTTGGTGCCGGGGTGTTCCTGGCCTGCGGCCTGCCGCTTGGCTGCGTTTCTATGCTGGAGTTTTTGCGCGCGCGGCGCGACTGAATTTCCTGCTGAACGCGGACTGTGCAACCCCTACTTGACCGGGTTGCGGTCTTCCCCTATCAGACCCCATCTGGAAAGCCCCGGGATTCGTTCCGGGGCTCGTGATTTTTGGTAGGTCGTCACGCGCAAGCTTGTCGAACGCCATCTAACCGGGGACCTTCGGGGCCCTACACACTCGGGCACCTTCGGGGGCCTTCAACATAGCGGTGCCACAAGCAAGACCAACAGGCATCGCGCGCTAAACGGAAGACAGAAAGCATGGCACTCAAGTCGTATAAGCCGACGACGCCGGGCCAGCGCGGGCTGGTGCTGATCGACCGTTCGGAGCTTTGGAAAGGACGTCCCGTCAAATCCCTCACCGAGGGTCTGACGAAATCGGGCGGCCGGAACAACACCGGACGGATCACCTCTCGCCGCCGTGGCGGAGGCGCAAAGCGTCTCTACCGGATCGTCGATTTCAAACGCAACAAATTCGATGTCGCGGCCACCGTTGAACGGATCGAATACGATCCGAACCGGACCGCCTTTATCGCGCTCATCAAGTATGACGACGGCGAGCAGGCCTATATCCTCGCGCCGCAGCGTCTTGCCGTGGGTGACAAGGTGGTGGCCTCGACCAAGGCCGACATCAAGCCCGGCAACGCAATGCCCTTCTCGGGCATGCCCATCGGTACCATCGTTCACAACATCGAGCTGAAGCCCGGCAAGGGCGGCCAGATGGCGCGCGCCGCGGGCACCTATGCCCAGTTCGTCGGCCGTGACGGCGGCTACGCCCAGATCCGCCTGTCCTCGGGCGAACTGCGCATGGTCCGCCAGGAATGCCTGGCCACAGTCGGTGCCGTGTCGAACCCCGACAACAGCAACCAGAACCTCGGCAAGGCCGGCCGGATGCGCCACAAGGGCAAGCGTCCGAGCGTTCGTGGTGTCGCGATGAACCCGATCGACCACCCGCACGGTGGTGGTGAGGGCCGGACCTCGGGCGGCCGTACGCCGGTTACTCCCTGGGGCAAGGACACCAAGGGCAGCCGGACCCGCAACAAGAACAAAGCGTCGCAGAAGCTCATCATTCGCTCGCGGCACGCCAAGAAGAAAGGGCGTTAATCGATGTCTCGCTCCGTATGGAAGGGCCCTTTCGTCGATGCTTACGTGCTGAAGAAAGCCGAAGCGTCGCGTGAGTCGGGCCGCAATGAAGTGATCAAGATCTGGTCGCGCCGTTCCACCATTCTGCCCCAGTTCGTGGGTCTGACCTTTGGTGTCTACAACGGCCAGAAACACATCCCCGTAAACGTCTCCGAAGACATGATCGGTCAGAAGTTCGGTGAATATGCACCGACCCGGACCTACTACGGTCATGCCGCGGACAAGAAAGCGAAGCGGAAGTAAGTCATGGGCAAGGAAAAGAACCCCCGCCGCGTGGCTGACAACGAAGCGATGGCCAAGGTCCGCATGCTTCGCACCAGCCCGCAGAAACTGAACCTCGTTGCAGCGATGATCCGCGGCAAGAAAGTCGAGAAGGCGCTGACCGACCTGACTTTCTCCAACAAGCGTGTCGCGCAGGACGTGAAGAAATGCCTTCAGTCCGCGATCGCCAACGCCGAGAACAACCACAACCTGGATGTCGACGAGCTGATCGTGGCCGAGGCCTGGGTCGGCAAGAACCTGGTGATGAAGCGTGGCCGTCCGCGGGCGCGTGGCCGGTTCGGCAAAATCATGAAGCCGTTCTCGGAACTCACCATCAAGGTGCGGCAAGTTGAGGAGCAAGCCTAATGGGTCAGAAAGTCAATCCGATCGGCATGCGCCTTCAGGTCAACCGCACCTGGGACAGCCGCTGGTACGCCGATACCAAGGACTACGGTAACCTCCTGCTCGAGGACATCGCGATCCGCGATTTCATCAAGAAGGAATGCAAGCAGGCCGGTGTCGCCCGCGTGATCATCGAACGTCCGCACAAGAAGTGCCGCGTCACGATCCACACGGCACGTCCGGGTGTCATCATCGGCAAGAAGGGCGCCGACATCGAGGTGCTTCGCAAGAAGCTTGCCAAGATGACGGACTCGGAACTGCACCTCAACATCGTCGAGGTCCGCAAGCCCGAGCTGGACGCGCAGCTGGTCGGCGAAAGCATCGCCCAGCAGCTGGAGCGCCGGGTGTCCTTCCGTCGCGCGATGAAGCGTGCCGTGCAGAACGCCATGCGCATGGGTGCCCTGGGTATCCGGGTGAACGTCGCGGGCCGCCTGGGCGGCGCCGAGATCGCACGGACCGAATGGTACCGCGAGGGCCGCGTGCCCCTGCACACCCTGCGGGCCGATATCGACTATGCACATTCCGAAGCCGAGACGCCTTATGGCATCATCGGGATCAAAGTCTGGATCTTCAAAGGCGAGATCATGGAACACGATCCTTCGGCACGTGACCGCAAGGCACAGGAACTCCAGGACGGCCCTGCACCCCGCGGCGCGGGCGGCGGTCGCCGTGATCGCTGAGAGGACGTAAGAGATGCTTCAACCTAAGCGTACAAAATACCGCAAGATGCAGAAGGGCCGGATCAAGGGCCTGGCAAAAGGCGGGTCCGACCTGAACTTCGGCACCTTCGGCCTCAAGGCTCTCCAGCCTGAGCGCGTCACCGCGCGCCAGATCGAAGCCGCCCGCCGTGCCATGACGCGCCACATGAAGCGTCAGGGCCGCGTGTGGATCCGGATCTTCCCGGATACGCCCGTCACCTCGAAGCCCACCGAAGTCCGGATGGGTAAAGGTAAGGGCTCCGTCGATTTCTGGGCCGCCAAGGTCAAGCCCGGCCGGGTCATGTTCGAGCTCGACGGCGTCAGCGAAGAGATCGCCCGCGAGGCGCTTCGCCTGGCCGCCATGAAGCTGCCGATCAAGACCCGCGTCGTTCAGCGCGAAGACTGGTAACGGAGCGGCGGGGACACTCCCGCCCACCGGCGATAATCAAAGCCCTCGGCGTGAAAGCGTCGGGGGTTTTTCTGTTTGCAGGGCAGGGGACTCAGGTGAATGCCGATCCGATGGCCCACAGGCCGAAAGCGATTAGGACAACACCGCTCAGCCGCGACACCCACAAGCTGAATGACGGTGGAAGGCGGTGCCGTGCCAGCGCCACGCCGCCGCTCAGTAACGACCACCACAACATGGATCCAAAGAAAACGCCGATCACCACCAGCGCGGCCCCGCCCGAGCCAGTGCCCGAGGCCAGACCGAGCCCCGCAAAGATCGCGGCGAAGGACAGGATGGTCATCGGGTTGGTGATGGTCAGCGCAAAGGTGGCCGCCGTCGTGCCAATCAGGTCATGGGCGGATATGCTGGCGGCGGTCCTGTTCGGGCTGGGCGCCAGGCTTTTCCAGCCGAGCCACAGCATGAAGGCGCCGCCAAGCAACCGCAGCGGCACGTCGATCACACCCAACATCTGCGAAAAAGCAGCGAAACCAAGCGCGGCCAGCGCGGCATAGACACCATCCGCAAGCGCAGTGCCCAATCCGCCTGCGACCCCGGCGGGAAAGCCGTGCTCGAGCGTGCGGTTGATGCACAATGCCCCGATCGGTCCCAGGGGGGCGGCGATCGCGAGGCCCAGAAACAAGCTCTTGAAGAACAACACGGGGTCCACGCTCACGCCTCCTTCAAGACGTGTGCACCCTCGACGGCCGAGGACAGTGCGATGACCGTTTCGCTGCGGCCCAGGAACCTCTTCGTCTTGAGGCCACTAAGGAAGGTCTCGATATCGGACATCTCGGCGATCCGCAGCTTGACGAGGTAGGACCACGCGCCGGTGACGTGATGACATTCAAGGATAGCGGGATGCGCGACGGCATGGTTCCGAAATGCTGCCTCATCCGCATCTTCGCGCAGCGCGATCCAGACATAGACCAGTACACCCATTCCGACCGCCGCAGGTTCGACATCCACGGTAAAGCGCCTGATCGTACCCGAGGCGGTCAGCCTGCGGATCCGGTCGTTCACGCTTGAAGGGGCGAGGTCGACGACGCTGCCGATATCGGCAAGCGAGCGTCGTGCATCGCGCGACAGAAGTTCGATGATTTTGCGGTCGATGTCATCCATGGCCGTTCTTCTTTCGGGGAATGGGGTCGTTAACCGCCGTATCCTCCATGACCCCGAGGTTTTCAAGGAAAATAAACGAAAAAGCCTACAATTCCCGAATAATTTTCGGCGAAACGGCCAAAGTGCCGAACGCGCCGGCGCTGGCATCTGCGGGCCGCAGGCAGCGCGGATCGGCGCAGCGGGCAGGAAACCCCTGTTTTTCAGCCGCGCCTTTTCATAAGAGAAACAGACCACCAAGCCACAGGAGGACAGCAGTGCAAGTTCCGTTCAAGACCAAAAGGATGCTCAATTTCGGCGATTGCGACATTTCAGGCACCGCCTATTTCCCGTCCTACCTCAACATCCTCAATGGTGTGAACGAGGAGTTCTGGCTGCATCTCGGCTTCCCGTGGCACAAGATCATCTGGGAGGATCGCTGGGGTACGCCGACCGTTCACATCTCGAGCGATTTCTCCAGCCCGTCCTTTTTCGGTGAAGAGCTGGAGTTCGAGGTTACCGTGCTCAAGGTCGGCCGGTCGTCGGTGACCATCCGTCACGAGATCAGTTGTGAAGGGCAACAACGCTGGTCTTCGACGCAGGTGCTGGCGGCCAGTGATCTCGACAAGCATTGCTCGATCCCCTGGCCCGACGAGGTGCGAACCGCGCTGCTGGCTTGTGTGCAGGAACCGGCCGGGGAGTAATGCTGTGCCCGGACGCAATGCGCGGTATCTGTCCGATACCGCTTCGTGCGGCCCGCCATCGGTCTGGTGGCGGACCGCAGTGACCTGGTGGATCTCAGATCAGCCGTCGACCGGCGAACAGACCGTCTGGCCGGATGCCGAGGTCGCGACGACATAGCCGGGGGCGCAGCTCGGCGTGCCGTACTTGTCGTAGATCGGTTCAGGGTTCAGCGCGACCGGAACGGGTTCGTTCTGGCCGCAGGCAGCAAGAAACAGGGCAAATGCGCAGGCGGTGGCAATTTTCAACTTCATGGTCAGTGTTCTCCTTGCAGGAAGCCGATGCATTCAACGCATGGCTTGATTCCAGAGCCTAGGCGCAGGTTTCCTTTGGGGCAAGGATTGTGCTTTGTCCCGGAAGGGTTGCCAGAACATTGCCACCGGTGCAGGCGGTCTGCGTGAAATGGAGGCTCGCCAGTACTTGGCCGCTGCGCTATCACCCGCCCATGGCACAGATCGAATCCCTCTTCGTTACTCGTCTTTACCGCGCTGCTCTGTCCGAGCGGGCACCTGCAATCGACCCGGCCGAGCTGGCAGGGTCATGCTACTCCATCGCCGAGGATGACGAGGCCGGGCAGGACTGGTGCGAACAGAACGGCTATCCCGGTTACACGTCATATGCCTCGCTCACCGATCTGCCGTGGCGCTTTCCGATCTTTGCCGAGCTCGTGAAATCGCTCGATGCGCACGTGGCGGCGTTTGCCGAGGATCTGGAATTCGATCTCGACGGGCGCGCCCTCAAGCTCGAAGATCTCTGGATCAACATCCTGCCCGAGGGCGGTACCCACGGGTCGCATATCCACCCGCATTCCGTCATCTCGGGCACCACCTATGTCGCGATGCCCGAGGGCGCCAGCGCGCTCAAGCTCGAAGATCCGCGCTCGGCCCGGATGATGGCGGCGCCGACCCGGCGCAAGGATGCGCGTCGGGAATTGCAGCCCTTCATTTACATGAAGCCCGAGGTGGGCGACGTCCTGCTGTGGGAAAGCTGGCTGCGCCACGAGGTGCCGATGAACATGGCCGAGGACGAGAGGATCAGCGTCAGTTTCAACTATCGCTGGGACTGAGCAGCCATTGACGCGGGGGCAGGCTCTGCGATGATCGTCTTGCTGTCGTTTCGTCACGAGTAGATGCCCTTGGACCTGAGTTTCATCACCGACGGCTGGGCCGGCCACCTGTCCTATCTGCTGCTGGTGCTGTCGATGCTGATGCGCCGGATGCTCTGGCTGCGGCTTCTGGTCATCGCCTCGGCGCTGGCAGGCATCGCTTTCGACTATTTCTGGCTGAACAATCCCGTCGGCGTGTTCTGGCAGACGCTGCTCGTGCTGGTCAACGTGGCCGAGCTTCTGATCCTGTGGCGCAATGATCGCCGGGCAACCTTTACGCCCGAAGAAGAGCATTTTCGCTCCGGATTGCTCCACGGACTCTCGCCTGGGCAGGCGCGGCGGCTTTTCGACCGTGGCCGGTGGGAAGACCTCGCGCCCGGCACCGTTCTGACCCGGCAGGGCGCGTGTCCCGAATTCCTGACCTATCTCGCCAGCGGCGATGTTTCGGTCGAGGTCGGCGGGCGGGCGATCCGGACGGTCTCGGGCGGACATTTCATCGGAGAGATGTCGCTGATGGGGGACGATGCCGCCTCGGCCACGACGGTCGTGTCGACCCCGGCCCGTGCCTGGCGCATCGAACGGCCCAAGCTGCTGCGCCTGCGCGAAACCAATCACGCCGCCATGGCGGTGGTCGAGGCCGGGATCGCACGGGACATGCGTGCGAAACTGATGTACCAGAACGCTGGCGACGGCCAGACCTGAGCGCGAAGCGCGATTTCTTTCAGGAATAGCTTGCCCTTTGGGTCCGACACCCTTATAGAGCGGCATCTTGCAACGCCCCGGCCCGAGTCGGGGGTGTCGCATGTCTATCTGTCATATCCACCAGGGTTAGGGTGACCCGGCAATCGGGGCCCTCTGGTGTATTGAAAAAAGGAAAAGGCGATGAACGCCCAGGAACTGCGTGACAAGACCCCGGATCAGCTCCAGGAAGATCTGGCAAACCTGAAGAAAGAGGCCTTCAACCTGCGCTTTCAGCAGGCCACCGGTCAACTTGAAGGCACCGCACGGATCAAGGCTGTCCGTCGCGATGTGGCACGCGTCAACACCGTGCTGAACGAAAAAGCCAAAGCGGCCGCTGAGTAAGAGGAGCCCGAAAGATGCCCAAACGTATCCTGCAAGGCACCGTGACCAGCGACGCCAACGCCCAGACCGTAACCGTAAGCGTCGAACGCCGTTTCACGCACCCGGTTCTGAAAAAGACCATCCGTAAGTCCAAGAAGTACCGGGCTCACGATGAGAACAACACCTACAAGGTGGGTGACTCGGTCCGCATCATCGAGTGCGCGCCGAAATCGAAGACGAAGCGCTGGGAAGTGCTCGAGGCATAAGCCGCGGGCGCTCACAGTTTAATCGAAACCCTGGGGGAGCTAACAAGAACAGCCCCCATAGGTCGGGAGAAACCACATGATCCAGATGCAGACCAATCTGGATGTCGCTGACAACTCCGGCGCACGCCGGGTGCAGTGCATCAAGGTCCTGGGTGGTTCCAAGCGTAAATACGCATCCGTGGGCGACATCATCGTCGTCTCGGTCAAGGAAGCCATCCCGCGCGGCCGCGTGAAGAAAGGTGACGTCCGCAAGGCCGTCGTCGTGCGCACCGCCAAGGAAGTCCGTCGCGAAGACGGCACCGCGATCCGCTTCGATCGCAACGCTGCCGTCATCCTGAACAACAACAACGAGCCCGTCGGTACCCGTATCTTCGGACCGGTTGTTCGTGAACTTCGCGCGAAGAACTTCATGAAGATCATCTCGCTGGCTCCGGAGGTGCTGTAATCATGGCTGCGAAACTTCGCAAAGGCGACAAGGTCGTCGTTCTCGCGGGCCGCGACAAGGGCAAGGAAGGCACCATCGCGTCCGTCGACCCCAAGGCCGGCAAGGCCGTGGTCGAAGGCGTGAACATGGCCATCCGCCACACCCGCCAGTCGCAGAATTCCCAGGGCGGCCGCCTGCCCAAGGCGCTGCCGATCGACCTCAGCAATATTGCGCTGCTGGATGCGAACGGCAAGGCAACCCGCGTCGGCTTCCGCATGGAAGACGGCAAGAAGGTCCGCTTCGCCAAGACCACGGGGGACGTGATCGATGCTTGATACCGCAAACTACACCCCGCGTCTGCGCACGCAGTATGTCGAGTCGATCAAGGCCGCTCTGAAAGAAGAGTTCGGCTACAAGAACGACATGATGATCCCGAAGCTCGACAAGATCGTGCTGAACATCGGCTGTGGCGCCGAGGCGGTGAGGGACTCCAAGAAGGCGAAAGCCGCCGTCGAGGACCTGACCAAGATCTCCGGCCAGCAGGCCGTGGCGACCAAGGCGAAGAAGTCGATCGCCGGCTTCCGCGTCCGCGAAGAGATGCCGCTGGGTGCCAAGGTGACCCTGCGCGGTGACCGGATGTACGAATTCCTCGACCGCCTCATCACCATCGCGATGCCCCGCATCCGCGACTTCCGTGGTGTAAAGCCGTCCTTCGACGGCCGTGGCAACTTTGCCATGGGTCTCAAGGAGCACATCGTGTTCCCGGAAATCGATTTCGACAAGGTCGACGAAGTCTGGGGCATGGACATCATCATCGCCACCACAGCGAAAACCGACGCCGAAGCAAAGAGCCTGTTGAAGCTGTTCAACATGCCCTTCACGTCGTAAGCGTCCGGAGGAATAGACATGGCTAAGAAAAGCATGATCGAGCGCGAGAAGAAGCGCGAGCGCCTGGTGGCAAAATACGCCGCGAAGCGCGCCGAGCTCAAGGAAATCGCGAATGACGAAAGCCGCCCGATGGAAGAGCGCTTCAAAGCGCGCCTGAAGCTGGCGAAACTGCCGCGCAACAGCTCGCCGACCCGGCTGCACAACCGCTGCCAGCTGACGGGCCGTCCGCACGCTTATTACCGCAAGCTCAAGCTCAGCCGTATCGCGCTGCGCGATCTGGGCTCGTCGGGGCAGATCCCCGGCATGGTCAAGTCGAGCTGGTAAGGAGGGAGTGAGATGAACGATCCTATCGGCGATATGCTCACCCGCATCCGCAACGCCCAGCTGCGCCACAAGAGCACCGTGAGCACCCCCGCGTCCAAGCTGCGGGCATGGGTTCTCGATGTTCTGGCCGACGAAGGCTACATCCGCGGTTACGAGAAGACGACCGACGTGAATGGCCACCCGGCCATCGAGATCAGCCTGAAGTACTATGAAGGCGAGCCCGTGATCCGCGAACTCAAGCGCGTTTCCAAGCCCGGCCGTCGCGTGTACATGGCGGTCAAGGACATCCCGCAGGTTCGCCAGGGCCTGGGCGTGTCCATCGTCTCGACGCCCAAGGGCGTGATGTCGGACCAGAACGCCCGCAGCCAGAATGTTGGCGGCGAAGTGCTCTGCACCGTATTCTAAGGAGGGCTGCAGATGTCTCGTATTGGTAAGAAACCGGTCGAGCTGCCCAGTGGCGTTTCCGCCTCTGTGTCCGGCCAGACCATCGAAGTGAAAGGCCCGAAAGGCGCCCGCAGCTTCACCGCAACCGACGACGTGACCCTCGTGGTCGAGGAAAGCGCCGTGCGCGTCGAACCCCGTGGCAAGTCCAAGCGGGCGCGCCAGCAGTGGGGCATGAGCCGCACGCAGGTCGCGAACCTCGTCCAGGGCGTCACCGAGGGCTTCAAGAAAGAGCTCGAGATCCAGGGCGTCGGTTACCGTGCCCAGATGCAGGGCAACACGCTGAAGCTGAACCTCGGCTACAGCCACGATGTCAACTTCGAAGCGCCCGAGGGAATCACCATCTCGGCGCCGAAGCAGACCGAAATCGTGGTTGAAGGCACCGACCAGCAGCAGGTGGGCGAAGTGGCGGCACAGATCCGCGACTGGCGCCGTCCCGAGCCCTACAAGGGCAAGGGCATCCGCTACAAGGGCGAGTTCATCTTCCGCAAGGAAGGCAAGAAGAAGTAAGGACGCGAAAAATGGCAAGCAGCAAACGTACCCTGTTTCTGAAGCGCCGCCTGCGCGTTCGGAACAAGCTCCGCAAGGTCAACGCCGGGCGTCCGCGCCTCAGCGTGCACCGCAGCAACAAGAACATCAGCGTCCAGCTGATCGACGATGTGCGCGGCGTGACCCTGGCAGCGGCCTCCAGCCTCGAAAAGGACCTGGGTGTCGTCGGCAAGAACAATGTCGAGGCGGCCACCAAGGTCGGCGCGGCAATTGCCGAACGGGCAAAGAAGGCCGGTGTGGAAGAAGCATATTTCGACCGCGGCGGTTTCCTGTTTCACGGCAAGGTGAAGGCTCTGGCCGACGCCGCGCGTGAAGGTGGGCTCAAGCTCTGAAAGCTGTGGGGGACGCCTGCCGTCCCCCCGATGATCCGGGACCGCTTCGCGCGGTCACCAGGGATCGGACCAACCGGCGCCGAGGCGCCACGTAGAAAAGGAATGCCGACATGGCAGAACGTGAAAACCGGGGCCGTGGCCGTCGTGACCGCGACGAGGCCCCCGAATTCGCCGATCGTCTCGTAGCGATCAACCGCGTCTCGAAGACCGTGAAAGGTGGTAAGCGCTTCGGCTTCGCCGCTCTCGTGGTCGTCGGCGACCAGAAGGGCCGCGTGGGCTTCGGCAAGGGCAAGGCCAAGGAAGTGCCCGAGGCGATCCGCAAGGCGACCGAGCAAGCAAAGCGCCAGATGATCCGCGTGCCGCTGAAAGAAGGCCGCACCCTGCATCACGACATGTATGGTCGTCACGGCGCCGGCAAGGTGACCATGCGGACCGCGCCCGAAGGTACCGGTATCATCGCCGGTGGTCCGATGCGCGCCGTGTTCGAGATGCTGGGCATCAAGGACGTCGTGTCCAAGTCGCTCGGCTCGCAGAACCCCTACAACATGATCCGCGCCACGCTGAACGGCCTCCAGAAGGAGCAGTCGCCCCGTTCGGTCGCTGCGCGCCGCGGCAAGAAGGTCGCCGACATCCTGCCCAAGCGGGATGAGGTTCAGACCACCTCTGCCGAGGTCAACGTCGCCGAGGAGGTGTGAGAGCCATGGCAAAGACCATCGTCGTCAAGCAGGTCGGCTCGCCGATCCGCCGCCCCGCCATCCAGCGTGAAACGCTGATCGGCCTGGGCCTGAACAAGATGCACAAGACCCGTGAGCTTGAGGATACGCCCTCGGTCCGCGGCATGATCAACCGCATCCCGCACCTGGTCGAGATCGTCGAAGAGCGCGACTGACCGGCGCGCTGCGCAACTGGCGCAGCAGACCAAAATGACAAGGCCGCTCCTGACGGGGGCGGCCTTTTTCGTGGTCGTCCCGCCCTGATCCGCAGCCATGCACGCGCTGCATGACGGCTCCGCAGGCTTGTCCATTGTGCGGGTCCTGGGCCATCCCTATCTCCGCCTGACCGTAAAACGACATGACCATGACGACCGCTGGGGAGCGTCCCCGGCGCAATAAAAAAGGAGTCTTACCATGGCCCATATCACGACCAACCCGACCTTCGGATCATCGCTGGCGAGCCGCCTGCGCTCTGTTTTCGCGGGCCTGCGCGAAGCGCGTCAGCGCGACGCGGAAATGCGCCGCACCTACAACGAGCTGAACGGCCTGAGCGAGCGCGAACTGGCCGATATCGGTCTGCGTCGCTGCGACATCGACGACGTCGTGCGCGACCGGTTCTGCGCGCGCTGACCCGTTGACCCCGATCGTGGCACATGGCCACGGCGCGATCGACGCCCCCTTGCGGGGCGTTTTTTCGTGGCAGACACCCCGCCCATCACGGGCGCGGTGCTTGCAACGGGCGGCGCAGGCGTCTATACGCCCCCGGTGGCCCGGTGGGCGACGAAGAATCAAACAAGAAACGCCGTGGTTGGCCCTGACGCTTCGGGGGTCACATCCGGCTTGTGGAGAAGCGATATGAAACTGCACGAACTCCGTGACAATCCGGGCGCAACGCCCAGAAAACAGCGCGTCGCGCGCGGCCCCGGTTCCGGCAAGGGCAAGACCGCCGGACGCGGTATCAAGGGTCAGAAATCCCGTTCGGGTGTGGCCATCAACGGCTATGAAGGCGGCCAGATGCCGCTCTATCAGCGTCTGCCCAAGCGTGGCTTCAACAAGCCCAACCGCAAGGCATTCGCCGTCGTGAACCTGGGCCTGATCCAGAAATTCGTCGACGCAGGCAAGCTGGACGCTGGCAACGCCATCACCGAAGAGACGCTCGTCACGTCCGGCCTCGTGCGCCGCAAGCTTGACGGTGTCCGCGTTCTCGCCAAGGGCGAGCTGACCTCGGTCGTCAACCTCGAGGTCACCGGCGCATCGAAATCCGCCATCGAGGCGGTCGAGAAAGCGGGCGGCTCACTGAAGGTCACGAAACCTGCCGCGGCAGAGTAACGGCTTGTGGGCGGGCGCTGACCCGCTTACATAGACACCGAAGTTTTCCCTGAACGCCGCCCGAGCCGGAAAACGGTTCCGGGCGGCGTTTGCATCAGAGAGACCGATTCATGGTATCAGCAGCAGAACAAATGGCGGCGAACACGAGCTGGTCCGCCCTCGGCAAGGCCACCGATCTGCGCAACCGCATCCTGTTCACGCTGGGCTTGCTCATCGTCTACCGCCTCGGCACCTTCATCCCGGTGCCCGGAATCGACGGGTCGGCCCTGCGCGAGTTCATGGAACAGGCCGGGCAGGGCATTGGCGGCATGGTGTCGATGTTCACAGGCGGCGCGCTCGGACGCATGGGCATCTTTGCCCTGGGCATCATGCCCTACATCTCGGCATCGATCATCGTTCAGCTCCTGACGGCCATGGTGCCCTCGCTCGAACAGCTCAAGAAAGAGGGCGAGCAGGGCCGCAAGAAGATCAACCAGTACACGCGCCTCGGCACCGTGGCGCTGGCCACCGTGCAGGCTTACGGGCTTGCCGTCTCGCTCGAGGCGGGCGATCTGGCGACCGATCCGGGCCTCTATTTCCGTTTCTCGACCATGGTGACGCTGGTGGGCGGCACGATGTTCCTGATGTGGCTGGGTGAACAGATCACCGCACGCGGCATCGGCAACGGCATCTCGCTCATCATCTTCGTCGGCATCATCGCCGAGGTTCCCGCCGCCATGGCGCAGTTCTTTGCGAGCGGACGCAGCGGCGCGATCAGCCCGGCGGTCATCGTCGGCGTGATCGTCATGGTGATCGTGGTTCTGACCTTCGTGGTGTTCATGGAACGCTCGCTGCGCAAGATCCACATCCAGTATCCGCGCCGCCAGGTCGGGATGAAGGTCTATGACGGCGGCTCCTCGCACCTGCCGGTCAAGGTCAACCCCGCGGGTGTCATCCCGGCGATCTTCGCCTCGTCCCTGCTGTTGCTGCCGGTCACGATCTCGACTTTCAGCCAAGGCAGCGCGAATGGCCCGATCATGTCGTGGCTGCTGGCGAATTTCGGCCCCGGACAGCCGCTCTACCTGCTGTTCTTCGCCACGATGATCGTGTTCTTCGCCTATTTCTATACGTTCAACGTGGCCTTCAAACCCGATGACGTGGCCGACAACCTCAAGAACCAGAACGGCTTCGTGCCGGGCATCCGTCCGGGCAAGCGCACCGCCGAATACCTCGAATACGTGGTCAACCGCATCCTCGTGCTGGGTTCGGCCTATCTCGCGGCCGTCTGTCTGCTGCCCGAGATCCTGCGCGGTCAGTTCGCCATCCCGTTCTACTTCGGCGGCACCTCGGTTCTCATCATCGTGTCCGTAACCATGGACACGATCCAGCAGGCGCAAAGCCACCTCCTCGCGCATCAATACGAAGGGCTGATCGAAAAGTCACAGTTGCGCGGCAAGGGTAAGAAACGCGGCAAGAAGGGACCCGCTCGTCGATGAATATCATTCTGTTGGGACCGCCGGGCGCGGGCAAGGGTACTCAGGCAAGGCACCTGGTCGAAACGCGCGGCATGGTGCAGCTGTCGACCGGCGACATGCTGCGCGAGGCCAAGGACAGCGGCACCGAAATGGGCCAGCGCGTGGCCGAGGTCATGGCACGGGGAGAGCTTGTCACCGACGAGATCGTGATCGGCCTGATCCGAGAAAAGCTGGAGCAGGGCGCCCAGGGCGGTTTCATCTTCGACGGGTTCCCCCGCACGCTGGCCCAGGCCGACGCGCTGTCGAACCTGCTGTCGGAAATGGATGAAACGCTGGACGCCGTGATCGAGATGCAGGTGGATGACGAGGCGCTCGTCGCCCGCATTTCCGCGCGCTCGACCTGCGGCAGCTGCGGCGAGGTCTATAACGACATCACCAAGCCGATCCCGGCGGATGGCAAATGCTCCAACTGCGGCGGAACCGAGTTCAAGCGCCGGGCCGATGACAACGAGGAAAGCCTCAAGACACGGCTGATGGAATACTACAAGAAAACCTCGCCGCTGATCGGCTATTACTACGCCAAGGGCGACCTGTCCCGCGTCAACGGGCTGGGCGAGATCAAGAGCGTTCAGGCCGCCATCGCCAAGGTTCTCGACGCCTGAACGCCGCGAACCGGACGCAGGCAGGGCAGGGCGGGTTCGCCCCTCCCTGGGGCGCCGGACCTCGACGCAAGGGGTAATTGTGGCCGGGGCTCTTGACCTCCGGGGCAAATACCCCTAGTCACCCCCATCCCTCTGGGAATCAACCCGGTGCGCGGGATTCGCCCGTTCGCCAATGACCACCTCAAAATGCTGGGCCCTCTGGTAACACTGCCACGGTCAAGCGTTGTGAAAAAAGGTTCTGGAGTTACGGAACCGCAACGAAAAGGAAAGTGACACGTGGCACGTATTGCCGGCGTTAACATCCCGACTGCCAAGCGGGTACCTATCGCCCTCACCTACATCACCGGAATCGGCAACACCACCGCCAAGGAAATCTGTGATGCCGTCGGCATCGACCAGACCCGGCGCGTGAACGAGTTGTCCGATGCCGAAGTCCTCGCCATCCGCGAGCATATCGATGCCAACGTCACCGTCGAAGGTGACCTGCGCCGTGAAGTTCAGATGAACATCAAGCGCCTGATGGACCTGGGCTGCTACCGCGGTCTGCGCCATCGCCGGAATCTCCCCGTGCGCGGTCAGCGCACCCATACCAACGCACGCACGCGCAAGGGCCCCGCAAAGCCCATCGCAGGCAAGAAGAAGTAAGGGGAGAGCTGAAACATGGCACGTGATACCCGTCGCGGAGGCAAGAAGAAGGTCTCCAAGAACATCGCCACCGGTGTGGCGCATGTGAACTCGTCCTTCAACAACACCAAGATCCTTATCTCGGACGTGCAGGGCAACGCGATCTCGTGGTCGTCCGCCGGCACCATGGGCTTCAAGGGTTCGCGGAAGTCGACCCCCTACGCCGCGCAGATGGCCGCCGAAGACGCCGGCCGCAAGGCGCAGGAACATGGCGTCAAGTCGCTCGAAGTCGAAGTTCAGGGCCCCGGTTCGGGTCGTGAATCGGCTCTGCGTGCGCTGGCTGCCGTCGGCTTCAACATCACGTCGATCCGCGACGTGACGCCGATCGCGCATAACGGCTGCCGTCCGCCGAAGCGCCGCCGCGTCTGACAATTCGGAATTATTCGCCGGGGCCGCGCCATTGCGCGCGGCCCCGGTCCGCCGTTTTTTTACCTCGGGCGTCTGCGCCTTGCCGGTCATGGGGCACAGACAGGAATGGAGGGTTTACATGATCCACAAGAATTGGGCTGAACTGATCAAGCCGACCCAGCTTGACGTCAAGCCGGGCAACGATCCCGCGCGTCAGGCAACCGTGGTCGCCGAACCGCTGGAACGCGGCTTCGGTCTTACCCTGGGCAATGCCCTGCGCCGGATCCTGATGAGCTCGCTCCAGGGCGGGGCAATCACCAGCGTCCAGATCGACAACGTCCTGCACGAGTTCTCTTCGGTCGCGGGCGTGCGCGAGGACGTTACCGACATCATCCTGAACCTCAAGCAGGTTGCCCTGCGCATGGAAGTCGAAGGGCCCAAGCGCCTGTCGATCCAGGCCAAGGGTCCGGCTGTCGTCACCGCTGGCGACATCTCGGAATCGGCCGGCATCGAGATCCTGAACCGCGATCACGTGATCTGCCACCTCGACGACGGCGCCGACCTGTTCATGGAACTCACCGTGAACACCGGCAAGGGCTATGTCTCCGCCGACAAGAACAAGCCCGAGGACGCGCCCATCGGCCTGATCCCGATCGACGCGATCTATTCGCCGGTCAAGCGCGTCGCCTATGACGTGCAGCCGACCCGCGAGGGACAGGTTCTGGACTATGACAAGCTCTCGATGAAGATCGAGACAGACGGGTCCGTAACGCCCGAGGACGCCGTGGCCTATGCCGCGCGCATCCTGCAGGACCAGCTGTCGATCTTCGTGAACTTCGACGAGCCGGAATCGGCCTCCCGCCAGGACGACGACGACGGTCTGGAATTCAACCCGCTCCTCCTCAAGAAGGTGGACGAGCTGGAGCTGTCCGTGCGCTCGGCCAACTGCCTCAAGAACGACAACATCGTCTATATCGGCGACCTCATCCAGAAGACCGAAGCCGAGATGCTGCGCACCCCGAACTTCGGTCGCAAGTCGCTCAACGAGATCAAGGAAGTGCTCTCGGGCATGGGGCTGCATCTCGGGATGGACGTGGATGACTGGCCGCCCGACAACATCGAGGACCTCGCCAAGAAATACGAGGACTCGTTCTGATCCAACCGGGCGGGGGGTACCAGGCGGTACCCCCTCTCGCGCCGCGATGTACAAAACGGTCATTCCCCCGCCGGGGGCATGTACAAAACGGTCAAAACGGGCATTCCGCCCCAAGGTGAGCGGCTGACACGCATCGGCCGCCGGACAAAGCAAACCGCCCGTAGAGGGCACATCGGAGATTGAAAAATGCGTCACGCAAAAGGCTACCGCCGCCTCAACCGTACCCACGAACACCGCAAGGCGCTGTTCTCGAACATGGCCGGCTCGCTCATCGAGCACGAGCAGATCAAGACCACCCTGCCCAAGGCCAAGGAACTGCGCCCGATCGTCGAAAAGCTGATCACGCTGGGCAAGCGCGGTGACCTGCACGCACGCCGTCTGGCCGCCTCGCGCCTGAAAGAGGACAAGGACGTCGCCAAGCTGTTCGAGGTTCTCGGCCCCCGCTACAAGGACCGTCAAGGCGGCTATGTCCGTATTCTCAAAGCAGGATTCCGCTACGGCGACATGGCGCCCATGGCGATCATCGAACTGGTCGACCGTGACGTCGACGCCAAGGGCGCAGCCGACAAGGCCCGCGTGGCCGAGTTCGAAGACGCCGAGGATTGATCGCACGCGATCATCGGATCTGAAAAGGCCGCCGGGCGAACCGGCGGCCTTTTTGTTTTGTGACAATGCCTTGAGAGGGGTCAGGCGATCTCGGCCTTGACCAGCTTCTCGATCTCGTCGATCGGGTGATTGGTCAGCGTTTTGGCCACCTCGGCGACGATCTTGTTCGTCACCTCCTGGTGCATATCCTTGCGCAGCTCACCCAGAACCTGCGGCGAGGCGACAAGAACAAGCTCGCTGAACTTGCCCTTGTGGGCCTGCTTGTAGAGGATATCCGACAGGTCGGCGGCAAAGCGTTCCTTGGCCAATTCGTGCCAGTCGGTGTCGTCCAGCGCCGAGCGTTGTCCAACACCGGTGTCCTGCATGCGGCCCGGTCGGTTTGCCGATTGCTCGCGATCCGAGGGGTTCTCCTGCTCCTCGATGCGCACGACGTCGAGGTTCGGATCCTCGCCATCGGTCTGGTTTTCAAGGAAAAGCGCCTTCTCGCTGTCGGTCACGACAACCCAGGTCCCCTGTTTGATCTCGGCCATGGTCACACCTTTCCGTTGGTCGTGTTCACGTCGTAATCCTGCAACTCGTCGGATTTGCGGACGCGCGTTGCACCCGGGCGACTCTGTTCGGCCTCTTTCTGAAGGTCGCGCGTACCAACCTTGCGCTCAAGGTTACCACCCGCGCGCCCCTGCTGCGAAGGGGTTTCTTCGCTGTCGATGAACTCCTCGGTCTCACGTGTTCCGTCTTCGGAGCGATAGCGTCTGGCCATTGTGGACCTCCTTTTCTTCGTGGTCCCAGTTTAACCCGCGGGTGCGCGTTCTGTTCCGGGCGGTGGCTTGCAATGCCGGGACGCGCCGCGCATATCTGTGGCGCGAAACGAAAAGGAGGCTCTGATGCTTCGCAGCCTGTTCCTGCTGGCCGCCCTGACGCTGGCCCACCCCGTTCAGGCCGAGACGCGCGTGCCGAAAAGCCAGGCCGAGATTTCCATGGGGTTCGCCCCGGTGGTCCGCGAGGCGCGGCCTGCCGTGGTCAACATCTATGCCCGGATCATTCGCCCCGGACGGCAGCGGGGGCTTTTTTCCGACCCGTTCTTTCGCGACTTCTTTGGCGATGTGCCCAGCCCGCGCCCACGTGTTCAGAACTCCTTGGGTTCGGGCGTGATCCTCAGCGATGACGGGTATGTCGTTTCGAATTACCACGTGGTGGGCCAGGCGTCGGAAATTCGCGTCGTGACTGCAGACCGTCGCGAGTTTTCCGCCGAGGTGGTCCTGGGCGATGAGGAAAGCGATGTTGCCATCCTCCGTCTGGACGACGCCGAGCATCTTCCCTTTCTGCGGCTTCGCGATAGCGACGAGGTCGAAGTCGGCGAACTGGTTCTGGCCATCGGCAACCCGTTCGGCATCGGGCAAACGGTCAGCAGCGGTATCGTTTCGGGGCTTGCCCGTTCCGGCGTGGCGACGGGAAATGCGCGCGGCTATTTCATCCAGACCGATGCGGCGATCAACCCGGGCAATTCCGGGGGCGCGCTGATCGACGTGAATGGCGATCTGATCGGGATCAATACCTCGATCCTCAGCCGGTCGGGCGGGTCGAACGGCATCGGGTTCGCGATCCCCGCCAACCTTGTAACCGAATTCCTGCGGCAGGCGCGTGCGGGCCATGAGAGTTTCCAGCGTCCCTGGGCAGGCATGGCTGGACAGCCAATGAGTGCAGGGATCGCCGAATCCTTTGGCCTGACCTTTCCCGAAGGGGTCGTGATATCCGATCTGCACCCCGACAGCCCGGTCGGGCAGGCTGGTTTCAGGGTTGGTGATACGGTCACCCACGTGGATGGCGAAGAGGTCAATTCCCCGTCCGAGATGATGTTTCGCATGTCGATCGCCGGGATCGGGGGCGAAGTCACCATGACCCGTTTGCGTGATGGCGAACGCGATGAGCGGCGCGTCGCGCTGATGCCGCCGCCTGATGAGCCACCGGCCGAAGAAACGGTTCTGGATGAGCGGAGCGTTCTGCCCGGTCTCGCCGTCGCGCGCGTCAATCCAGCGGTCATCCTACGCCTGAACCTGCCGCTTTCGGCCGAGGGTGTCGTGGTCGAGGATCCCGGCCCATACGGCGTGCGCGCGGGGTTGCAGCGCGGTGATATTCTGTCCGCGGTCAATGGCGAGGCGGTGGAGCGGCCCGGCGACCTCGTGCAGGTCCTGCGCGAAACGGGGCGCTGGTTGCGGTTCGACCTTTTGCGGCGCGGGCAGCCCGTTACCCTGCGCCTGAGGCTCTGACTCTTGGCCGATCTTTTCGACACACCATCACAGGCACCCGATCCGCAAGGCACCGCGCCACGCCCCCTTGCCGACCGCCTGCGCCCGCGCAAACTCTCCGATGTGATCGGACAGGCGCAGGTGCTTGGGCCCGAGGCGCCTTTGGGTGTCATGTTGGCCTCCGGCAGCCTGTCGAGCCTCGTGTTCTGGGGCCCGCCGGGCGTTGGCAAAACCACGATTGCCCGGCTTCTGGCGCAAGAGACCGATCTGCATTTCGTCCAGATCAGTGCCATCTTCAGCGGTGTCGCCGAGTTGAAGAAAGTGTTCGAGGCGGCGCGGATGCGGCGCGCGAACGGGCGGGGGACACTGCTCTTCGTCGATGAGATCCACCGCTTCAACAAGGCACAGCAGGACAGTTTCCTGCCGCATATGGAGGATGGCACTATCCTTCTCGTGGGCGCGACGACCGAGAACCCGTCTTTCGAGTTGAATGCCGCGCTTCTGAGCCGTGCCCAAGTGTTGGTCCTCGAGCGTCTGTCGATGGCGGAACTCGAAGCCCTGACGACGCGCGCCGAGGGAGAGTTGGGGAAAAAGCTGCCGCTCGATACCTCTGCGCGCGAGGCCTTGCAGGAGATGGCCGACGGAGACGGTCGCGCCCTGCTGAACCTCGTCGAACAGGTCGCGGCATGGACCGTCGCCCAGCCGCTTGATCGCGAGGCGCTGGCCGCGCGGCTGATGCGCCGCGCGACGAAATACGACAAGTCGGGCGATGAGCATTACAATCTCATTTCGGCGCTGCACAAATCGGTCCGCGGTTCCGATCCCGACGCGGCGCTTTACTGGTTGTCGCGCATGCTGACTGGCGGTGAGGATCCCCGCTATCTCGCCCGGCGGATCACGCGCATGGCGATCGAGGATATCGGCCTTGCCGATCCGCAGGCGCAGTCGATCTGCCTGCACGCCTGGGAGATCTATGAACGGCTCGGCTCTCCCGAGGGTGAACTGGCGCTGGCGCAGGCGGTGATCTACCTGTCGCTGGCGCCCAAGTCGAACGGCGGGTACATGGGGTATAACGCCGCTATGCGCCTGGCCAAGAAGTCGGGCAGCGAACCGCCGCCCAAGCACATCCTCAACGCGCCGACCAGCCTGATGAAAGAGCAGGGATACGGCAAGGGCTATGCCTATGACCACGATGCCGAAGACGCGTTTTCCGGTCAGAACTATTTCCCGGACGGTTTGGAGCGCCCCGAACTCTATCAACCCGTCGAGCGCGGGTTCGAGCGCGAACTGAAAAAGCGGCTGGAGTATTTCGCGAAACTGCGGTTGCAGAGATCCGCGGAGGAATGACGCCCGGCGTGCCGGTCTCCTCCGCCATGGCTGCCGTTCGTTTGCGCCGCTGCCGTTTCGGACAACCGCCGCGCGCCCTGCGCGCGGCCCGGCCCAACGCCGAGGGTTGCGGGCGCCAGCCCGCTGGCCCGAGGGGGCGGGAGCGCTCCGGTCCTTGACTCCGCGCGCCCTGCGGGCGAGAGGAGCGCCATGATCCTGTCCCTGTCACATGTGGCCCTTGGAGGTGCTGTTGGTGCGAGCCTGCGCTACCTTGCGGGGGTGGCGCTCTTTCGGCTGACCGGCGCGCAGCCGTTTCCGCTGGCGATCTTGTCGGTGAACGTGCTTGGCTCCTTTGCGATGGGGGTCTTCGTCGTCATCGCGGCGCATCGCGGGCTGACGCATCTGAGCCCCTTGGTCATGACCGGCCTTCTGGGGGGCTTCACCACCTTCTCGGCCTTTTCTCTCGAAGCCGTGACGCTGTGGGAGCGTGGCGACATGATACAATCCGCGCTTTATGTCGCCCTGTCCGTAGGGCTGTCGATCGGAGCGCTTGTGGCGGGGCTGCTATTGGCGCGGGGGATAGTGGCATGAGTGGCGTTCAGACCATTACCGTGGCCGAGGGCGACGGGGACCAGCGTCTCGACCGGTGGCTGCGCCGCCTCTATCCGCATGTCAGTCAGGGCCGCATCGAAAAGATGTGTCGCAAGGGCGAACTTCGTGTCGATGGCGGGCGGGTCAAGGCCTCCACGCGGCTCGAACCCGGCCAGCAGGTACGTGTTCCCCCCTTGCCCGATGCCGATCACAAGCCCGCCGAAGCGCGGCCGCGCGTGACGGACGCGGACGCGAAGATGATCCGCGATTGCGTGATCTGGCGCGATGATCATGTCATCGCCCTGAACAAGCCGCATGGCCTGCCCGTACAGGGCGGCAGTGGCCTGACACGCCATGTCGACGGTCTGGGCGAGGCGCTGCGCTTCGGCCTCGACGAGAATCCGCGTCTTGTGCACCGGCTCGACAAGGATACGTCGGGCGTCCTGCTGCTGGCCCGCACGCGCGAGGCGGCCAAGGGGTTGACGGCGGCTTTCCGTCACCGCAACACCAAGAAGATCTACTGGGCGCTCGTTGCAGGCGTGCCGACCCCTTACCTGGGAGAGATCAAGACCGGCCTCGTCAAGGCACCGGGACACGGGTCGAAAGGTGAGGGCGAGAAGATGATCGCCGTGCATCCCTCCGAAATCGAGGATACGCCCGGCGCGAAGCGCGCGCATACGCTCTATGCAACGCTCTACCGGGTTGCTGGCCGCGCCTCGTGGGTGGCTATGGAGCCCGTCACCGGGCGCACCCATCAGCTTCGTGCGCATATGGCGGCGATCGGGCATCCGATCATCGGAGACGGCAAGTATGGTGGCTCGGGGCAGGAGAACCTTGGCGATGGCTGGGGGGCGCAGCTGGGTGGTATCATTTCCAAGAAACTTCATCTGCACGCCCGCAGCCTTAGTTTCGAACATCCCATAACGCGCAGACCGGTGACGGTGACGGCGCCCTTGCCTGCGCATATGGCGGAAAGCTGGGAAACCCTTGGCTGGACCGAGGATCTGGCCGCTGATGACCCGTTCGAGGAATTGCGATGAACGGTCCGCTGCGGCTGGTCCTGTTCGACGTGGACGGCACGCTGGTCGACAGCCAGGCGGGTATTCTTGGCGCGATGGAAGCTGCGTTCGAGGCTGTGGACATGGCACCGCCCGATCGCGAAACCGTTCTCGGGATCGTGGGATTGTCCCTGCCGCTGGCAATACAGCGGCTTGGTCCCGACCTTTCCGCTGTGATGCATCAACGGATGGAAGCGGCCTATCGCGAGGCTTATTTCACCCAGCGCGCTGAGCTGGGGGCGGGGCATTCGCCGCTGTATCCCGGTGCATTGGAAATCCTTGATCGCTTACACGGCACGCCTGAGATTCTGATGGGCGTGGCGACCGGCAAGTCGCAGCGCGGCCTTGACGCGCTGATCGAGGCGCACGGGCTGGAACGCTATTTCGTGACCCGGCAATGCGCCGATCATCACCCGTCCAAGCCGCACCCTTCGATGATTGCAACCGCACTGTCCGAGACGGGGGTTGCGCCAGAAGGAGCCATCATGGTCGGGGATACGAGCTTTGACATGGACATGGCGGCGGCTGCGGGGATCGCGGGCATCGGGGTAAGCTGGGGCTATCACCGACCCGCCGCATTGAGCGGCGCCCGACGGGTGATCGACGGGTTCGAGGCGCTGCCCGGCGCGTTGGACGAGATCTGGAAGGAAAGTCTGGCATGAGCGAGTGGAAACCAAAACGGTTCTGGAACGCTGCGACGGTCCAGGAGGGCGAAGAGGGCTTTTCGGTCACGCTTGACGGTCGGCCGGTACGCACTCCGGCCAAGGCCGAATTGCAGCTGCCGACCCGCGCCATGGCCGAGGCGATTGCGGCCGAGTGGGACGCGCAGGAAAATGTCGTCGATCCGCTGACCATGCCCTTTACCCGCTCTGCCAACGCCGCCATCGACAAGGTGCGTACGCAACATGCCGAAGTGGCCGACATGCTGGCGGGCTACGGCGATTCCGATCTGCTTTGTTATCGCGCCACCTATCCCGATGCGCTTGTTGCCCGGCAGGCCGCCGAATGGGACCCGGCGCTGGATTGGGCAGAAGCGGCGCTTGGCGCGCGATTGGTTCCCGTCGCGGGCGTGGTTCACCAGCCACAGGATCCCGGCGCATTGGAACGGCTGAAGACGCTGACGCATGAAATGGATGCGTTCCGCCTCGCGGCCTTTCACGATCTCGTGGGGTTGTCGGGCTCGCTGGTGCTGGGCTTTGCCGCAGCCCGCGACTGGCGCGACGCGCAGGAAATCTGGACGCTCTCGCGGCTGGACGAAACCTGGCAGGAAGAACAATGGGGCCGGGACGAGGACGCACACGCACAAGCGGAGCGAAAGAAGGCCGAGTTCATGCACGCCAAACGGTTCTACGACGCTGCCCGCTGACCGATGCGCCTTATCCATAGGCTTTACCCTTGGTTATGGGGGCGCGGCAGGGTGCATTGGTTCCATCCCACACTTGACCTTTCCGAATGATTGCGACCAAACTCGGGGCACGCCGAGGGGGGAAACCTAAATCGGTATCTTGTCGGCATGTAACCATGCCGTGCGAACCGCAACAAAATGTGCGGAAAATCAGGAAGAGGTAAAAATGAAGAAATCCGTATTTTTGGGCGCCGTCACCGTCGCCGGTCTGGCAGCAGGTGCTGCAGCGGCCGCAACGATCGACGACGTCAAGGCACGCGGCAAGCTGAACTGCGGTGTGACCACCGGTCTGGTCGGCTTTGCGGCGCCGGATTCGAATGGGGAATGGAAGGGTTTCGACGTCGCCGTATGCCGCGCTGTCGCAGCGGCAGTACTGGGTGATCCGACGGCTGTGGAATTCGTTCCCACCACCGGCAAAACCCGCTTTACCGCGCTTGCCTCGGGCGAGATCGACATGCTCGCGCGGAACACCACCTGGACCTTCAGCCGTGACGTCGACCTGAAGTTCGAATTCACCGGCATCAACTATTATGACGGTCAGGGCTTCATGATCCCGAAGTCGCTGGGCGTTTCTTCGGCCAAGGAGCTGGACGGTGCGACTGTCTGCATCCAGACCGGCACCACCACCGAGCTGAACCTCGCGGATTTCTTCCGCGCGAACAACATCAGCTATGAGCCGGTGCCGATCGAGACCAACGCCGAAGCGCAGCAGCAGTACCTTGCGGGGGCCTGCGACGTCTACACGACCGACGCGTCCGGCCTGGCCGCGACCCGTGCCACCTTCGAGAACCCGGGCGACCACGTGCTGCTGCCTGAAATCATCTCGAAAGAGCCGCTCGGCCCGCTGGTGCGCCATGGCGACCACGAGTGGGGCGATGTCGTGCGCTGGACCCTCAACGCGCTGATCGCAGCCGAAGAGCTGGGCGTGACCTCGGCCAATATCGACGAGATGGCAGCGGGGACGAACAACCCCGAAGTCAACCGTCTGCTTGGCACCGAAGGAACCCTCGGTGAGATGCTCGGCCTCGACAAGGATTGGGCCATGCGCGCGATCAAGGTCGGCGGCAACTACGGTGAAGTCTTTGCCCGCAACATCGGCGAAGAAACCCCGATCGGTCTGGCCCGTGGCCTGAACGCCCAGTGGACCGATGGCGGCCTGCTCTACGCGCCGCCGTTCCGCTAAGACATCCGCGAAAAGGGCGCAGGGCATCCTGCGCCCTTTTTGCATCCTGAAAAACAACGAACCCGGCTGCGGGAGAGTGGGGAAAACCTCACCGTGCATCGCTCCGGGATGTTCCGGGGAAATCATTAGGTCATGACGACTCTCACCGACCCGCCGAAGGAGCAGTTCCGTCTGTCCATGCTCCTGAACGATACGCGATATCGTTCCTACACATTCCAATTCATCGCCCTGATCCTTGTCGTTGCGCTGATCGCCTATCTTGGATCGAACCTCGTGCAGAACCTGCGCGCGGCAGGGCTGAACATCTCCTACGAATTCCTGGGCGAGCCGGCCGGTTACGACATCAACCAGCGCCCGATCCCCTATGACAGCCAGAGCACGCATTTGCGCGCTTCCTTTGTGGGTGTTCTGAACACGTTGATCGTGGCCTTCCTGGCCTGCATTACCGCAACGGTCATCGGTGTTATCGCTGGGGTTCTGCGCCTGTCGAACAACTGGCTGGTCCGCAAGTTGATGGCGGTCTACGTCGAAGCGTTCCGCAACGTGCCGGTGCTGATCTGGATCCTCATCATCTTTACCATCATGACGGCAACGCTGCCGGCGCCGCGCGCGTTCCGGGGAGAAGACCCCGAGGCAACGATGCTGTTCGGTGCCTTCGCGTTCACCAACCGCGGCGTCTACCTGCCGAAGCCGCTTTTCGAGCCGATGGGATGGGTCGTTCTTGGCGTGTTCATCGCCTCGATTTTCGGTGCGATAGCCTATCGCCGGCACGCGACAAAGCTGCTTTATGACACTGGCAGACTGCTGCCGATGGGGTGGCCCACAGTGGCGATCATCATCCTTCCCGCGGTGCTTGCCTTCTTCGTTCTGGGTCGGCCCATCTCGTTGGAATACCCGGAACTGGGCGGTTTCAACTTCCGCGGCGGTGTTCAGGTTCTGGGATCGCTCATTGCCCTTTGGCTGGCGCTCGCCATCTATACGGGCGCATTCATCGCCGAGAACGTGCGCGCGGGTATTCAGGCCGTGTCGAGGGGGCAGACCGAGGCTGCGGCCTCTCTTGGGTTGCGTCCGCGCCGGATCATGAACCTTGTCGTTCTTCCCCAGGCGCTGCGGATCATCATTCCGCCGCTGATCTCGCAATATCTCAACATCACCAAAAACTCGTCTCTCGCCATCGCGGTTGGGTACATGGACATCACCGGCACGCTGGGTGGCATCACGCTCAACCAGACCGGTCGCGCGATCGAGGCGGTTCTGCTGCTGATGCTGTTCTACCTCACCATCTCGCTGATCATTTCGGCGGTGATGAACATCTACAACAACGCCGTGAAGCTGAAGGAGCGCTGACATGAGCGATACTCACCAGCACTCGATCCGTTTCGTGCGCGAGACCATGCTGCCACAGGCCGAACCGCCCGTGGCAGAGCGGGGCATCGTGAAATGGATGCGTCAAAACCTGTTCTCGAACATCACCAATACCGTCCTGACGCTGTTGGCGATCCTGGCGATCTATAACCTCGCCGTCGGCACGTTGCCCTGGCTACTGAATGGCATCTGGGATGCTCCGTCGATCAGGGTTTGCCGTGAAATCCTTGACGGCAAGACAGGGGGGTGTTTCGCGGTTCTCACCGATCGCTGGAACCAGCTTCTGTTCGGATTCAAATACCCGGCCGGTGAATATTGGCGGCCCTCCGTTGCCTTTGTCCTGCTCTTTGTCGCAGCGGCACCGGTGATGTTCTTCAAGTATCTGCCACGGCAGCTGCTGATCTTTACCGCGATCTACCCGTTCGTGGCCTACTGGCTGATCTGGGGCGGTCCCATCCTGTCGCCCATCGTGGCGCTTTTGGGTTTTGGCGCAGGCTACCTTGTCTGGAACCGGCTGGTTGCGTCGTCCTTTGCTGCCGGTTTCTTTGGCGCCATCGTCGCGGCGGCGGTGACCTGGTTCGTCGGCGGCATGATCGTCGACGCGATTGCACCGGAAAACCCGATGCTGTCGGCGGTGCCCTCGCGGGACATGGGGGGCTTTATGCTCAACATGATCCTCGGCGTGGTCTGTGTCTCGCTGTCGATCCCGTTCGGCATCGCGCTGGCGTTGGGGCGGCAATCGTCGATGCCGATCATCAAGTGGATCTGTGTGATCTTCATCGAGTTCGTGCGGGGTGTGCCGCTCATCACCCTGCTCTTCGTGGCGAACGTGGTTCTGGCGTATTTCCTGCCGCCGGGCGCGACATTCGACCTTATCATCCGCGTCATCATCATGATCACGGCCTTTGCCTCGGCCTATATCGCCGAGGTGATCCGGGGTGGTCTGGCGGCCTTGCCGCGAGGCCAGTACGAGGCGGCTGACAGCCTCGGCCTCGACTATCCGCAGGCGATGCGACTGATCATCCTGCCGCAGGCGCTCAAGATCTCGATCCCGGGCATCGTGAATGTCGCGGTGGGCCTGTTCAAGGACACCACGCTGGTTTCGGTCATCTCGATGTTCGACCTTGTCGGCATGATCCGCGGGCCGATCCTGGCCTCGACCGACTGGAACGGGGTCTACTGGGAGCTGTTCGGTTTCGCCGCACTGCTGTTTTTCGTCGTGTGCTACGGCATTTCACAATATTCGCAATGGCTCGAACGCGAGCTGGCGACAGATCACAGATAGGAGGGGCGGGCCATGGCGGAAACCGCACAAATGCAAGTCTCGGACGAAATCGCGATCCAGATCGAGAACATGAACAAATGGTACGGATCGTTCCACGTGCTGCGGGATATCGATCTGACCGTCTACAAGGGCGAACGGATCGTCATCTGCGGACCTTCCGGGTCGGGTAAGTCGACCTTGATCCGCTGCATTAATGCGCTGGAAGAGCATCAGCAGGGCAAGATCGTGGTCGACGGCACCCTGTTGAGTTCCGACATCAAGAACATCGACACGATCCGGTCCGAGGTCGGGATGGTGTTCCAGCACTTCAACCTGTTCCCGCATCTGACGATCTTGGAGAACTGCACGCTCGCACCGATCTGGGTTCGCAAGATCCCGAAGCGTGAGGCCGAGGAAACGGCGATGCACTTCCTCGAAAAGGTCAAGATCCCCGAACAGGCCGACAAGTATCCCGGCCAGCTTTCGGGCGGTCAGCAGCAGCGTGTGGCTATCGCGCGCTCTCTGTGCATGCGTCCGCGCATCATGTTGTTTGACGAACCGACCTCGGCGCTCGACCCCGAGATGATCAAGGAAGTGCTCGACACCATGATCGAACTGGCCGAAGAGGGCATGACCATGCTCTGCGTGACCCACGAGATGGGTTTTGCGCAGGCTGTGGCGAACCGGGTGATCTTCATGGACCAGGGACAGATCGTTGAGCAGAACGAGCCCAAGGAGTTCTTCAACAATCCGCGGAGCGACCGGACCAAGCTGTTCCTGAGTCAGATTCTCGGCCACTGAGGCCGGAGTGGGAAAGGCGAGCGGTCAGCTCGCCTTTTCGTCCATTTCGGGCAGCTCGCGCGGCACGACGAAGCCGAGCACCTCGCCGCTTTCCCAACGCAGATCGCGCCACGTGTCGACTTCGAAACGAATTACGGTCGTCGCACAGGTAGGATAATCGTAGAATCGCGGGTGGTCGGGCGCTTCATCTACAATCCGCCCTGCAAACTCGGCCATGCCCGGGTTGTGCCCCAATAGCAATACGGTCTCGCCCCGCGACTCGCGGAGGACCTGCATCATCCTGTCAGGGCCCGCGTGGTAAAGCGCGTCCCTGAAATCGGTGTTGTAGGCCTCCAGGCCCATAAGCGACCAGGTTTCTCGGGTGCGTTCGGATGTCGAGCACAGCAATGTGTCCGGCGTCCATCCGTGCTCGGTCAGCCAAGCCCCGACAAGTGGGGCAGACTTGCGTCCGCGTTTGTTCAGGGGGCGGTCGAAATCGGCAAGATCCGGGTTATCCCAGCTGGACTTCGCGTGACGTGTCAGGATCAGGGTTCGGGTCATGGTGTTCCTCGATGAAAAGCGGCCATGTGCAAGGCCGATTGCGCATCGTAGCGCCCCGCGCCCTGGCTTACTGGGCAGGCACGCCGGACAAAGCACCCCCTGGTCATGCAGTCTTGACCTGCCGGCGTATCGAGATAGCCGTGACACGCGTCCAGATCATAGGGTGCCGATCCGGTCAGCGCCGAGACCGGGCAGGCCGTTGTACAGGGGGCGTCGCATGTTGTGCATGGCGACATGCCTGCAACCGGCTCCAGCGGGACTTCTTCGCTCAGATGCAAAGCACCCCGATAGGAAATCATCATTCCGACGGTGTCATGGACGAGCATGCCCGTGGGGCTTGAAAAGGCCCGTCCCGACGCAACCGCCCAGTCTATGAAAGGTGCGTATGGCGGGCCACCGAACGGGAACCAAGCCGTTCCACCAAAAGTATCGGCAAGACCGGTCACCACCCGCTCCGACCAGCGGTCGATCGGGTCGGGGGCGCCATCCGATGCCTCGGGCGAGTTTTGGAAGACCGGCCAGAAATCGGCACCGGCACCGAGCAGGATCAACGTGCCACTGTCGAGCTGGCGAACGGTGTTGCGCGCAGGGTGGAAGGCTCCCATGACCAACAGCCCTTCGGCCGCGCAAGCTGCCTCGATGCTGGCGAACTCTGTCCTTGACGTCGACTGACCATCCGGCACGACACTCTCTCCCTCAACTTGCAGGCACAGTCGCGCGATCATGCGCGCAAAGCAAGATCGGGAGAGACCGCTCAGTCAGGCCGGATGATCGAGCCTGCGCCATGCTCGGTAAAGAGTTCCAGCAGCACCGCGTTTGGCGCACGACCGTCGAGAATGACGGCTGCCCGAACACCGTCCGACAAGGCCGCCAGCGCGGTTTCTGTCTTGGGAATCATGCCGCCTGCGATCGTGCCGTCCCGCGTCATTTCGCGGATTTGACCCGCCTTGAGGTCGGTCACAACCTCGCCCGCGGCATTCTTGACGCCCGATACGTCCGTCAGCAACAGCAGGCGGTCGGCCTTGAGCGCGCCGGCTATCGCACCGGCTGCGGTATCGCCATTCACGTTCAGCGTCTGCCCGTCGCGACCTGCCCCCAGCGGGGCGATCACGGGGATCATCTCCTTTTCAAAGAGATGGCGCAGGATGGTTGGGTCCATCTCGGCGGGCGATCCGACAAAGCCGAGCGACTCGTCCGCGCGGTCGCAAGTCATCAGGTTCGCATCCTTGCCGGACAGGCCCACGGCCATGCCGCCCTGGCGGTTGATTGCCTGGACAATCCGTTTGTTGACCACGCCCGACAGGACCATTTCTACCACCTCGACCGTGGCAGCATCCGTGACGCGTTTGCCGCCAACGAACTCTGACTGGATGTCGAGTTTGTCGAGCATGGCGTTGATCATCGGGCCGCCGCCGTGAACGATGACCGGGTTCACCCCGACTTGCCGCAACAAGACAACGTCGCGGGCGAAGCTTTCCATCGCCTCGTCCGAACCCATGGCGTGGCCACCCAACTTGATCACCACGATCGCGTCGTCATAGCGTTGCAGGTAGGGCAGCGCGCTGCTGAGCGTAGCTGCGGTGGCAATCCAGTCGCGGTTCATGTCCTGAGTCTTCATCCCGTGATCCCTTTCGCCCCTCCTGTTAGGGGCTTTGGGCAACGGTGCCAAGGGCGCGCTATTCCAGCGTGGCGATGATGCTGCGCAGCGTGGCGATCCCGTCGCCCTTTTCGGACGAGGTCAGCACGAGTTCCGGATAGGCAGCAGGATGGCGACCCAACGCCCGGCGGACCTGGTCGAGGACGCGATCAAGGTCCTTTTCCTTGACCTTGTCGACCTTGGTCAACACGCATTGGAAGGTGACGGCGCTGCGGTCCAGCAGGCCCATGATCTCTTCGTCCACGGCTTTCACGCCGTGGCGCGCGTCGACCAGTACAAAGGCCCGGCGCAGAGTTGATCGCCCGCCGAGATACTGCTTCAACAGCCTTTGCCATTTCTCGACCACCGACAGCGGCGCATTGGCATAGCCATAGCCGGGCAGGTCCACGAGATACAGGTCCGGTCCTTGCGTGAAATAATTGATCTCTTGCGTGCGGCCCGGTGTGTTCGACGCCCGCGCCAGCGCCTTGGTGCCGGTCAACGCATTTATCAGCGTCGATTTGCCGACGTTGGACCGGCCTGCGAAACAGACCTCCATCCGGTCAGCTGCAGGCAGGCCCGACATGGCCACGACACCCTTGAGGAACTCGGATTGGCCCGCAAACAGCTTGCGGCCCGCTTCGCGCTCGGCGTCTTCGGGCTCGGCCGCCAAGGGAAAGGGCAGGGGGCTCATTGCGGAATCACCTCGTCGCCGATTCTGATTTCGCCTCCTTCGACCACTTCGGCCTGAACGCTGAAATCCTGATGTCCCCATTCCGACAGCACCGCCAGCGTATCGGCGTCGCGCGTTCCGGTCTCGGGGTTGGCCATCGTGGCCGTGCAGCGCGTCGTACGTTCGCGCACGCGGAACAGCACCTCTCCAATGCGAATCTCGCGTCCGATCCAGTCAAACTCCTCCCAGAGCGGGAGACCGTCGAACCAGACGTTGCCACGCCAGCGGTGAATTGACAGATCCCGGCCCAGCCGACCCTCGACGGCACGGTGAGACGCCATGTTGCACAGCGTGACCGAAGGGAAATCCGCATCCGTCATCCCGCGACCCGGGACGCGCACGATCCGCGCCGAGGCCGCACGATCCGGCGGCATCAACGGCGCAACCCAATCAAGAAACAGTTGAGCCTCCCGGTCCGGCGCAAAAGTCAGGTCGGGCCTTTCGGGGTGGCTCAACGTCACCTCGTCTCCCCGCACCCGGGCCGTGATCGCCATCAGCTGCGGGACCTTGGCGATGCGGGTAAAATGCGCGCAGGGCACCCATTCGGTGCCGTCGGCGTGTGATTTCTCGTGCGCTACGGCCCAGACGCGATCGCCGGGCATGGTCTGCCCGGCGATGAAATCGGCCCGCTTCAGCGCTTCGCGGCCGTGACTCTTGATCGGATGGCGCCAGAGTCCGGTGACGGTCCCAGTCATTTACCGCTGTCCTTGGGCGTTCGCTTGAAGCCCGACTTGATGTTGCCGAACACGTCGGGCGTGTAACCCTGACTGCGCATGATCAGATACTGCTGGGTGAACGTAATCGTGTTGTTCGCTATCCAGTAGACCACCAGACCGCTGGCGAAACCGCCCAGCATGAACATGAAGACCCATGGCATCCATGCAAAGATCATCTGTTGTGTCGGGTCGGTTGGCGCCGGGTTCAGTTTCTGCTGAAGCCACATCGAAATACCCAGCAATAGGGGCAAGATTCCGATGAAGATGAGCGCCATCAGGCTCTCCGGTTCGGGCGCGGCCCACGGCAAAAGGCCGAACAGGTTGAAGATCGAGGTTGGATCAGGTGCGCTGAGGTCCTGGAACGGTCCGAACCAAGGTGCATGGCGCAATTCCAGCGTGACAAAGATCACCTTGTAGAGAGAGAAGAAGATTGGAATCTGCAGAAGGATGGGCAGGCAGCCCGCGGCTGGATTGACCTTTTCCTTCTTGTAGAGCTCCATCATGCCCTGCTGCATCTTCTGCCGGTCGTCGCCCGCCTTTTCCTTGAGTGCCTCCATCTGCGGTTGCAGTTCCTTCATCTTGGCCATCGAGACATAGGACTTGAACGCAAGGGGGAAGAGGATCGCCTTGATGATGAGCGTCAGGCCGATGATGGCCCAGCCCATGTTGCCGATCAGCAGATTCAGTTCGTGCAGCAGCCAGAAGATCGGTTTGGTCAGAAAGAAGAACCAGCCCCAGTCGATGCTGTCGACGAATTTCAGCACACCGCCGCGTTGGTATTCGCGGATGGACTCCCATTCCTTGGCGCCGGCAAACAGGCGAGTGGTAACCTCGGCGCTTTGGCCGGCTTCGACCGTCACGGTGGGAAGGACAGTTTCGGTCTGGTAAATCTTGCGTCGGTCGTCGTACTTCGCGGCGGCTCGGAACGGCGAGCCCGGCTCGGGAATGAGCGTGGTCATCCAATAATGATCGGTAAAGCCGATCCAGCCGTTTTCCTGTACTTGGAACACCTCGGCCTGCGCGCGCTCGGTCGGGTCGATCTCGAAATCGCGCATGTCGGAATAATCGATCTCTGCCAGCGTGCCGTCGGTCATACCGACCACGCCCTCGTGCAGGATGAAGAACTCCTTGAGTCCGGGCAGGTCGGCATCCTCGCCGATCCCGTGCCGCGCAAGAATACCGTATGGGGCAAGGCTTGCCGCGGCAGAGGAGGTGTTCTCGACCGACTGCGTCACGGTGAACATGTAATCCTCGTCCACCGAAAGGACCCGGCGGAAGGTCATGTTCTTGTCATTGGTCCACGAAAGCGTGACAGGGTTTTCCGGCGATAACGTTTCGCCGGCCTCTACCCGCCAGTTCGTGTTCGGTCCCGGTACGTCCTCCAGCGAGAGCCCGGCGCCCGGAGCCCAGCCATAGAGCGCATAATAGGCCGAGGGCGTGCCAACGGGTGAGAGCAATTCGACGATATCGGCATCGGGCTCAAGCGACACTTCGTAGTCTTTG
This sequence comes from Lutimaribacter marinistellae, assembly GCF_042648365.1. Lineage (NCBI taxonomy): Bacteria > Pseudomonadati > Pseudomonadota > Alphaproteobacteria > Rhodobacterales > Roseobacteraceae > Lutimaribacter > Lutimaribacter marinistellae. The sequence continues at coordinate 37,043 of NZ_JBHRXI010000012.1, forward strand.
AGCGAAAGCTGGTCGATACGTCCGCCGCGCAACGAAATCGAGCCGGACAGTCGGGGCGTGTCGATGGCAACGCGCGGGGCCTCGGGTTGTTCTTCGGCCGTGACAACACCCTGGCCGGAGGCATCGGACGAGGCCGCGCTGCTGGGTGCAACCGCCGTTCCGTCTTCGGACGCGGTGACGGCGGGTTGTTCCGCAGGTGGTGTCTGTTCCGGAGGTGGGAACAGCACGAACCAGACAAGGATCACCAGAAAGCTGAGCGCGGTTGCGAGGATGAGATTCTTGTTCTGATCGTCCATCGGGGACAGCCACCTTGTGCTAGCAAAGACACCGGTGGGTTCAACAGTCACGAGGCCCAAAGGTCAAGCAGATTCCCCCGGTTTCACCGGGTCAGATTGCCCGTTTCGCCTCCTGAATGCATCAGTTCATCTTGTCTGCCCGCCGATCCGGGGTGCTTCGCGTAGCTTGTCGGAATGGGACGCGATCCAGTCCAGTGTCTGTTCGAACGGCATGGGCCTGCCGATCCCGAAGCCCTGAACATGATCGCAACCTAGTTGGGCCAGCAGCGCGTGTTCCCCCACGGTTTCGACGCCCTCTGCCAGCGTCTCGAGGCCAAGCCTTTCTGCCATGGTCAGGATCGCCGCGACCATCCGCTGTTGTTCGGGGTCCCGATCGGCTTTCATAACAAAGGACCGATCGATCTTGATGCGCGATATGTCGAACCGGCGGATTGACGCGATGGAGGCATGGCCGGTGCCGAAATCGTCCAGATCCACCCGGCAACCCATCGCGCTAAGCCCCCGGATGTTGCGCGTTATGACATCGTCGGGGCCTTGCGAGAAAACGGTTTCCAGCACTTCGATAGACAGGCGGTCAGGGGTCAGTTCGAACCTGTCCAACTCCCATTGGATGCGTTGTACCAGTTCGGGGTCCCGCAATTCGTCGGCGGTAAAGTTCACGCCCACGCGGGGCACCTCCGTGCCTGCACTGTCCCACGCCTTCAGGGCGGTGAGGGCGTGATACAGCATTACTTGACCCAGTTTCTGAACCATTCCGGCCTCTTCCACGGCCGGCAGAAAGGAATCCGGGCCAAGGATCCCGCGGACCGGGTGCATCCAGCGCGCAAGTGCTTCGAACCCAGTGACACGGCCTGTATCGGTCGATATCTGCGGCTGGTAGAAGGGCAGGATCTGGCCGGTTTCCAACGCTGCCACCACCTCGTCCCGCAGGTTCGACTTTGACCTGATCTGACGGTGCATATCCGGCGAAAAGGCGCGGATCGCGGATGGGCCGTTGTCGCGCGCTTCTTTCAAGGCGACCAATGCGGCCTCTAGCCAGTCGTCGGGTTTATGTCCCGGCGCGCGACTGCTGAGACAGAACCCGACCGAGCACGAGACATAGACAGTGCTTGCATCAACCGAAATCGGATCTTCGACAGAGCTCTGGATGCGACCGGCCATCTGGATACACAGCTCCAGATCCAGTTGCCGCACCGGCGAAAGGCACACTGCGAACCGGCAATCGGTGAGCCTGGCGACGACATCGCGTTCACGAAGGGCGCCGCGGATGCGTTCGCCGCTGCGCAAAGCGACAAGGTCGCCCGTTGCCGCGCCGTGCCGCGAGATCATTTCGTGATAGTCGTCAAGTTCGATCAGGAAACATGCCGATTTGAAATCCGGGCCTTGCGCCGCGTGATGGATTTCGGTCATCGCGTTCTGGAAACCTTCCCGCAGCATCAGGCCGGTAACGGCATCGCGCGGTGTGGCATTATCCTTTGGCCATTTCCCCAATGCCCCTGCTAGTGCGAACAGCAGTGGCAGACCCAGCGATGTCATGAGCAGCGCTACTTCCCCGCCCAGCCAGAAAGCTCCTAGGGTCAGCGCCGGAAGAAAGGCAAGGATCGCCGGCCCGGTCAGGATCGGCAGGAGGCTATCGAAAACAGAACGTAACCGTATCAAGACATGGGATCCTTCAGGTTGTGCGCCGCAGAAACGCACAATCGAACCTAGGTCTTGATGTTGAGCGAGACGTTAACGCAGCTCGGGGATTTCACCTGCATTTTCATCGAATTCCGCCGACTTGCGCTCAAGCCCGGCGAAGTCGAACAACTTGGGATCAAGCAGGTGCGAGGGACGCGCATTCATCAGCGCGCGGAACATCACCTGGCGGCGTCCGGGGCTGTTGCGTTCCCAGCCATCAAGGATCTGCTTGACCTGTTGGCGCTGCAATCCGTCCTGCGAGCCGCAAAGATCGCAGGGAATGATCGGATAGTTCATTGCCGTGGCGAAGCGTTCGCAATCGGCCTCGGCCACATGTGCCAGCGGGCGGTAGACGAACAGATCGCCCTCTTCGTTCACCAGTTTCGGCGGCATCGTGGCCAGCCGTCCACCGTGAAAGAGGTTCATGAAGAACGTCTCGAGAATGTCGTCGCGGTGATGGCCCAGAACCACTGCCGAGCATCCTTCCTCGCGCGCGATGCGGTAAAGGTTGCCGCGCCGCAGTCTTGAGCAAAGTGCGCAGTAGGTCCGGCCCCGAGGCACCTTGTCCATCACCACGGAATAGGTGTCCTGGTATTCGATCCGGTGCGGAACGCCCATTTTTTCCAGGAATTCGGGCAGCACCGTTGCGGGAAAGCCGGGTTGACCCTGATCGAGATTGCAGGCCAGCAGCTCCACCGGCAGCAGGCCGCGCCATTGCAACTCGTGCAGAACGGCCAGCAAGGTATAGCTGTCCTTGCCGCCTGAGAGGCAGACCAGCCACTTCGCCCCGCGTTCGACCATGCCGTACTGCTCTACCGCCTCGCGCGTGTGGCGCACTATGCGTTTACGGAGCTTCTTGAACTCGGTCGAGCTGGGCGCACCGGCAAACAGCGGATGGATATCGTCGGCATCGTCTAACATGTTGCCCCTCTACAGCAGCCCCACGCGCCCGGCAAGCTGGGCTGCGAGGCGGTCCTAAATCGGCAAGGCAGCCACCGTCAATCCTTGGCAGGGTCTTGAGGGTCGGGCACCGGGTCATATCCGGACCTGCCCAGCGGGTGGCAGCGACCGATCCGGCGCAAGGCAAGCCAGCTCCCTTTGAAGGCGCCATGTTTTTCAAGCGCTTCCAAGGCATAGGCAGAGCAGGTGGGCTGATACCGGCAGTTGAATCCGACCCAAGGCGAGAAGATCAGGCGATAGGCCCGAACGGGCAGGGCCGCGATATGAGCGAGCGGGCTCAACGGTCCGGCCCGTGCAGCTTTACGAGTGCTCGTCGGAAGTCGGCGACCAATACCTCGTAGGGACGCGCAATCGTGTCGCCGGGTTTTCCGATCAGCACGTAATCCCACCCCGACCGGCCGACCTCGGGCAATACGGCGCGCGCAACGGCCCGTAAACGCCGTTTGGCGCGGTTGCGGGTCACGGCGTTGCCGATCTTCTTGGAGCAGGTAAATCCCACACGGATCGCTTTGGTCCCGACCGGTTCATCTGGTCCACGCGGTCGAGCCTGTACCAGCATCGACGAGGTGCCACAGCGTCTTGCGCGCGCCGCGCGCAGGAAATCGGTGCGCTTTTGCAGTACCAAGATGTCCGGCCATGACGAAACCGCCGAAGGCATGTCCCTGTTCAGGCTGATGCCTTGTGCAGGGGCCTCCGGCGGCGTCATGTGAAAGCGGTCCTGTTGCGGAGCGATTAAGCGCTCAGCGACTTGCGGCCACGTGCGCGGCGCGCGTTCAGGATCTTGCGGCCCGCCTTGGTGGCCATACGTGCGCGGAAACCGTGGCGGCGTTTGCGAACCAGGTTCGAAGGCTGATAGGTGCGTTTCATCGCTCCGTCTCCAATCTCTTGCGGTGGGGTTCGGCGCGGATTCGCCTGCCCGTCATGTCCGAAGCCCGGTCCATACTGGCAGTTCGCCTGCAAGTCAAACCCCCGGCGCGGGTTTTTCGCCGCGCCCTGAAACATTTCCAGCGCCTTGGACCGAAAAAGGTTTCAGTCCGCGCGGTTTCGGTACGCCAACCTCACGTTTCAGGGCCGGTACGATCAAGCACGCGTGAACGCCCTGTCGCATTACCTGAAAGAGGCGCATCTATGGAAGCATCAAGCGCAAAGGCAGCAAAGAAAATGACCGAACGGACCGAGCATCGAGAGGACGGCCGATTTCCCGGCTGGCTGCGCCATCTTCCGCTGGCCACGATCGTGGCGGTTGCCGTGCTGAGCTGGTTTACCCTTGGCGATTACCTGTCTTTCGAAACCCTGCGCGACAATCGCGAATCGCTGCTTGCCTATCGTGACGCGCATTACCTTTGGATGGTGGCCGGGTTCATCGCGGTGTATGTCGTGATCGTCGCCTTCTCGCTTCCCGGCGCTGCCGTTGCATCCATGACGGGCGGGTTTCTCTTCGGCCTCTGGCTAGGGACCACTTACAATGTCGTCTCTGCCACGATCGGGGCAACAGCCATTTTCCTTGCTGCCCGCTGGGGCCTCGGCAAGTCGCTGACGACGAGGCTCGAGGCGTCTGAAGGAACGATAAAACGTATAAAGAACGGCCTGCGCGACAACGAGATCGAGGTTCTCTTTCTGCTCAGGCTCGTGCCGATCGTCCCCTTCTTTGTCGCCAATCTCGTGCCCGCACTTGTCGGCGTCAGGTTCCGAAATTTCCTCGTCACGACCGCCCTTGGCATCATCCCCGGCGGGCTGGTCTATACGTGGATCGGCGTCGGGCTGGGCGGGGTGTTCGACCGCGGCGAAACCCCCGACCTGTCGCTTTTGTGGGAACCTTTCGTGATCGGGCCCATTCTCGGACTGTGTGTTTTGGCGGCCTTGCCCATCGCGATCAAGGCCCTGCGTGGAAAAAAGGGGCTCTGACCCATGGAGCGAATTGAAACGGATATCCTGGTCATCGGGGCCGGGTCGGCGGGCCTGTCTGTTGCTGCGGGCGCGGTGCAGATGGGCGCCAGCGTGACCCTGCTCGAAGGCGGTGAAATGGGCGGCGACTGCCTGAATTTCGGCTGCGTCCCGTCCAAGGCGCTAATCGCCAGCGCCAAGGTTGCCCACGCGCAGGCGCATTCTGCCGTCTTCGGGGTGCAGAGCGTGACGCCCCAAATCGATTATGCGGCGGCCAAGGACCACGTCCACGACGTCATCGCGCAGATCGCACCTGTCGACAGCCAGGACCGGTTCGAGGGTCTTGGCGTGCGCGTTATCCGGGAATATGGGCATTTCATTTCGAAGACCGAAGTCGAGGCCGGACCCTATCAAATCACAGCGCGCCGAATCGTGATCGCGACCGGTTCGTCGCCCACAGTTCCGCCAATCGAAGGGCTCGAAACCGTACCCTATCTTACCAACGAAACACTGGTCGATCTGCGTGAGAAACCCGATCACCTCTTGATCATCGGGGGCGGCCCGATCGGCATGGAGATGGCGCAGGCCCATATCCGGCTCGGCTGCAAGGTAACGGTGATCGAGGGTGACCGGGCCTTGTCCAAGGACGACCCCGAGGCGGCGGCCATCGTCCTCGACGCGCTGCGCGGTGAAGGTGTCGAGATTGTCGAAAGCGCGCAGGTGTCTCGTGTCGCAGGAGAGGCCAGCGAAGTCCGGGTCGAAACGGCGGACGGTCGGACATTCAGCGGCTCTCACCTTCTGCTGGCGGTGGGCAGGACTCCGAACATCGACCGGCTAAAGCTTGATGCTGCCGGTGTGGCAAGCACCAAGCGCGGGATCAAGGTGGATGAGAGCCTCCGCAGCACCAATCGCCGCGTCTATGCAATCGGCGATGTGGCGGGTGGTCTTCAGTTCACTCATGTTGCCGGTTATCACGCGAGTGTCGTCATCCGCTCTCTTCTCTTCGGGTTGCCGTCAAAGGCGAAGACCTCGCACATCCCCTGGGCAACCTACACCGACCCGGAACTGGCCCAGATCGGACTGACCGAGGCCCAGGCGCGCAAGACGCATGGTGATCGCCTTGAGGTCGCACGCTTCGACTACTCGCATAACGATCGCGCCATCGCCGAACGGCGCAAGACCGGGTTCATCAAGGTCATGGTCGTCAGGGGCAGGCCGGTCGGTGCGACCATCGTGGGCCACCAGGCGGGGGAGCATGCCAATCTCTGGGCGCTGGTACTGGCCAACCGCCTGAAGATGAGCCAGATTGCCGCAATGGTGTCGCCCTATCCTACGGTCGGAGAGGTGAGCAAGCGGGCGGCGGGAGCGTATTTTACCCCGCGCTTGTTCGACAACCCATGGGTGAAGCGGGTGGTCAGCCTCGTTCAGCGCTGGCTGCCCTGATCGGGAAGGACTTGAATGCTGAACTCGCTCTCGGGACGTTTCCTGATCCTGACGACCGTGTTCGTCATGCTGGCCGAGGTGTTGATCTTCGTCCCGTCCATCGCTCGTTTCCGCGAAGCTTATCTGCTGAACCGGCTGGAACGGGCGCAGATCGCATCGCTGGCCTTGCTGGCCGACGACATGCTCGCGACTGAGCTCGAGGCCGAACTGCTCGAGACCGCTGGCGTCTACAACGTCGTTCTGCGCCGCGACGAGGTGCGCCAGCTCATGCTTGCTTCGCCGGTCCCGGCCGAGATTTCCGCCACCTACGACCTGCGGATGGCCTCGCCCTGGGTTTTGGTCCGCGATGCGCTCCTGACCTTTGCCATGCCCGAGAACCGGATCATCCGGGTGATCGGCGAACCGGTACAGGAGGCCGGCATCCTGATCGAGGTCGCGATGGAGAGCGGCCCCCTGCGCATGGCCATGATCGACTATGGCCTGCGGATTCTCCTGCTGTCCCTCGTGATCTCTGTGGTCACGGCCTTCCTTCTGTTCCTGGCCGTCCGCGTTGTTCTGGTGCGTCCGATCCGCAGCGTCGTGGGGTACATGCAACGCTATGCCCAGGCGCCGGAGGATGCGCGCGGGATCATTCAACCGCGTTCCAGCGTGCGCGAGCTGCGCGAGGCCGAAGAAGCGCTGCAGATGCTGCAGATCCAGATTACCCAGGCCCTGAAACAGCGCGAGCGTCTTGCCCAATTGGGCGGCGCGGTCGCCAAGGTCAGCCATGACCTGCGCAACATTCTGACCAGCGCGCAACTCTTTACCGACCGGATCGAAGCCAGCGAAGACCCGCTTGTGCGTCGCATGGCGCCAAAACTCGTCAATTCCATAACGCGCGCCGTCTCGCTCTGCGAAAGCACACTCGCGTTTGGACGGGCCGAGGAACCAGCCCCTACACTCACCATGGTGCGCCTGCATGACCTTGCCGAGGACGTCTGCGCCAGCGAACGCCTCGCGCTTGACGAAAGTGGCATCGAGATCTTCAACGAGATCCCCGAAGGTTACGTGATGCGGGCCGATCCCGAGCAGATGTTCCGCGTCCTTCTCAACCTCGTGCGCAATGCCCGGCAGGCGCTGATGAGCACCGGTGTGCCCGGCACCGTGACGGTTCAGGCGCATGAGGACGCCGACAATTGGCGGGTTGAGGTCTGCGACACCGGTCAGGGCCTGCCACCCAAGGCGCAGGAGCATCTGTTCACGGCCTTTCAGGGAGGTGCACGCAAGGGCGGCTCCGGGCTGGGCCTCGCGATTTCGGCAGAACTGGTCCGTGGACATGGCGGCGATCTGCTGTTGCACCGGACCGGGCCGGACGGAACGGTCTTTGAAATCCGGCTCCCGAAGGGCGATCTCACTTTTTGACAAAAAACTTGTCGGATTGGGGTTGCGACTCCTTCGGGCTGGGTCTAAGTAGCGCGAACCAACGCGGACCGATAGCTCAGCTGGATAGAGTACTTGACTACGAATCAAGGGGTCGGGGGTTCGAATCCTCCTCGGTCCGCCATGGTAAACTCCTAAATCTCTAATTTACTGGTGTTTCCTTGTGGAGTGCGCGCGTCGCCACGTGGATGGGATGCCGAATTCATCCGTCGAATTCGTTGCAGGGTTTGGAAAGCCGGACCGGCCTTTTGGCTTTCCAGAAGACCCGTATCACGAGATCGCGTTGGCGAGGATGTAAAGGCCGAGCGCCAGGATGCCGATAAATAATACGCGGCGGAACTGTGCCTCGGACAAGCGCTGACGCAAATTCCGACCTGCCCACATTCCAACCAGGGACGGCACGACCGCGGCGATGGAGGCGATCCCCAACTCGGTGGACAACAAGGCGTTCGCGCCAAGCGCCACGGCGAGTGCAACCGTTGATACGGTGAACAGCAGGCCCATTGCCTGAACCAGCTGGTCGCGCGACAGCCCGATTCCCTGCAGGAACATAACGCCAGGAACGACGAACGAGCCGGTCATTCCCGTCAGGATCCCGTTCGCGGCGCCGAATGCCGCACCTGCCCATGCCTCGGCATGCGACGCGATCGCGAGACGCACGCCCGCGAGGTTGAGGCCGCCATAAGCGACGAGAGATAGCCCCAGCAACGCCGTCAGAAGATCGAGATTGACCCGTGTCAAAGCGGTTGCACCAATCCAGACGGTTGTGGTCGCCATCAGCAGGAATGGCCAGATGCGGCGCAGGATGACACGCGCATGGCCTCCCGTGGCGGCCTGGTAGACGTTCGTGATGAAGGAGGGAGCGATCAGCAGCGCCATCGCTGTCGTCAGATCTAGCGCGACTGTCAGCAAGCCGAGGCTGACCGTTGGCAGGCCAAGGCCGATGAGGCCTTTCACGCCACCTGCAAGCAGGAAAGTGGTCGCGATGGCAAGGATCATGAGGATGTCGGCCATTTCGACACCCTTACACCATGGGCCGACGCCTGGGTAGATAAGCGCCCCCGCGTATCGTTCTTTCCGCGCGGTCCGAACACGCAATTGAAGCACCACGGGCGGTTACCCCGTGGTGCTTTCATGTGTTCAGGCGAAGGACACGCCGTTTTCTGCCATCGGCAGTTCCGCGATCCGCAGATCAAGCTGCGCGATGGCGTTGGCCAAGGCAGGTGCTGCCGGGGGCGTTCCTGGCTCGCCAATTCCCGTAGGAGCTTCGGCGGAAGCCACGATATGGGTTTCGATACTCTTGATGTCGGAGATGCGAAGCACTTCGTAATCGGGAAAGTTGAACTGCTCCACCGCTCCGCCATCAAGCGTGATCCGCTCGCGCATCGCATGACCGATGCCATAGCCGATCGCGCCTTCGGTCTGGGCGCGTACGATGTCCGGGTTGACGGCAATTCCGCAATCCACGGCCGCGGTGATCTTTTCGATCTGTACGCCGTCATCGGGGTTCCCCGAGATCTCGACCACTTCGGCAACGTAGGACCCAAAGGACTTGTGAACGGCGATACCCTGAACATTGCCGGCGGCGGGTTGTCCCCAGTTCGCCTTCTCGGCAACCAATTTCAGCACGCCCGCCTTGCGCTCCGCGTCTTTTCCGCCCCCTTCGAGATACGCCAGGCGGAACTCGACCGGGTCACGACCGGCTGCCCGGGCTGCCATGTCCATCATCACTTCCATTACATAGGCCGTGTGCGTATGACCCACCGAGCGCCACCACAGGACCGACGTGGCCTTCTCGATGTCTGTCAGGCCAACAGCCATATTCGGAATGGTGTAAGGGTTGTCGGCAAGCCCTTCGACCGTGGAGTGGTCGATCCCGTCGCGAACGGCCATCGCCTCGAAGGCGGTGCCTTTCATGATCGACTGGCCGGCGACCTGGTGTTCCCACCCGATGATGTTCCCCTCGGCGTCAAGACCAACGCGCACCTTGTGGCCCGTAGCCGGCCGGTAATAACCGCCCCGGACATCGTCTTCCCGATCCCAGACCAGTTTCACCGGGCGGGAGCGATCCGTCATGGCAAAGGCAAGGCCGGCTTCGACCTGGTAATCCGCATCGGGCGTCGCGCGGCGGCCGAAAGATCCTCCGGCCAGCATGGTCTTGATGTGGATCTTTTCAGGCGGCAATTCAAAGATTTGCTGATAGGCCATGTGCGGACCCGTCGGCATTTGCGCGCCGTCATGCAGCACGATATCGCCCTCGGCCGTCTGCTCTACGGTGCAGTTCAGAGGTTCCATCGGGGTATGGGCCAACAGGGGGAAGTAGAACGTTTTCTCGACGACTGTCGCCGCGCCGTCGACCGCTGTGCTGACGGATGCCCGATCCGCCTCGTTGACGTTGTAAACCGGTGCAGCATCCAGCGCGGCAAGAACTTCGTCCCGGATCTGGGCAGAAGAGCGCGCTTCGGCGCCCGACATGTCCCATTCCACCTCTACGGCGTTTCGGGCTTGCATCGCGGCCCAGGTGTTTTCGGCATAAACGGCCACGCCATGTTTCGTCGGCAACGGCATCGCCATGATGAAGCCCTTGACCTCTTTCGCGGCGCTGTCGTCAACGCTGACGACCAGGCCACCGCGCTGGGGCGTACGCTTGATCATGACGACCATCTGGTTCGGCAGTTGCACATCCATCGCGAACTTGGCCCGCCCGTTGACCTTGACCGGGCTATCAAGACGGCGCGTTTTCTCGTTGCCGATGATCTTCCACTCGGACGGGTCGCGCAGTCGCGGGTTCTCTGACGGCGCAAAACTCGCCGCGGCGGATACGAACTCGCCCAGCGGCGCAGATCTGCCACTGCCAACAACCATTCCATCCTGAATGTCCAGCGACGAGGCATCCGCGCCCCAGGCATCAGCGGCAGCCTTGATCAGCATCTCGCGCGCATTCGCGCCGGCAGTTCGATACTGCATCCAGGAATTGGCCATTGCAGTCGAACCGCCGGTGCCCTGAAAGGGACCGAAGAACAGGTTGTTGTAAAGCTCGGGGTTTGATGGCGCGAACTCGAACCCTATCTGTTCCATGGTCACGCCAAGCTCTTCGGCGATAAGGGTAGACAGACCCGTTGCCGGCCCCTGACCCTTTTCGAAATGCTTGATGATGGCGACGACGTTGCCGTCACTGTCGATTTTCACGAACGGGTTCAGCATCGCGTCGGCACGGCCGGACGCTGCCGCGGCTCCATTCGCATTCGCCCCGACATAGAGAACCGTGGTGGCTGCGGCCGCGCTTTTCAGGAAGCCGCGGCGAGAAATATTCGTTGTCATGCTACTCAAGCCTCCAGGATTTCTGCTGCGCGCAAAACACCGGCGCGGATCCGTTGGTAGGTTGCACAGCGGCAGGCGTTGCCATGCATGTAGTCGTCTACGTCTTGTGCGGTGGGGTTCGCATTCTCACGCAGCAGCCCGACCGCGTTCATGATCTGCCCGGACTGGCAATAGCCGCATTGCACGACATCGAGTTCGAGCCATGCCTGCTGCACTGCGGCTCCGACCTTGTCGTCTTCCATCTTTTCGATCGTCGTGATCTCGGCGCCTTCGACATCCTCGATATAGGTCTGGCAAGAGCGTACGGGCTGACCGTCCATATGAACGGTGCACGCGCCGCAAGAGGCAACGCCGCATCCGAATTTCGTTCCGGTCAGCTTCAGTTCGTCCCGGATTACCCACAGCAAGGGCGTGCCCGGTTCGGATTCAACGGTATGCGTTTGACCGTTCAGTTTCAGTGATATTGCCATGGCTTTTTGGCTTTCCCATTTTTTGTGAAAACAAATGTCGTTCGAAGGGACCGTTTCCGCTCGAACGGGTTTGATGACTCGGTCACTGGCCACAACGCCGTAATGCCGAAGGACATAGCCCCCAAATCGATTTTTCCATCCCTCGTGTCGCTGAAATCAGGGCGTTCTGTCGGGGGCAAACCCGTCCGGTCACAAACCCAGCTGCGACTTCAGCCCGCTGATGAAGGTTTCGTCGTCCAGTGCCTTTCGGTTGTTCAGCAATTCGACTGCGTCCTCGCCTGCGCGATAGCGCAGCGTGTTGGTTCCATCGGTGACAGAGGCCCATATCACCTCGGCCACAACGCTTGGCGCGGATGCGCGGGATGCCATTTCCTCGCTCCCCCAGGCACCGAACAGCGCTTGGACGACCGGCTGGTATTCCGCCATTTCTTCATCGTTGACGAAGTCGAAGGACCGGCCGCCGAAATCGGTGGCGATCATGCCGGGCTCGATGATCTTGACCTTGATGCCCGCGGCTTCGAGTTCATAGTGCAGAGCCTCGGAAATACCTTCCACGGCGAACTTCGTGCCGTGATACAGCGCCCCGAGCGGAAAGGTCATCTGACCACCGATCGACGAGATGTTGACGATGGTGCCGGAGCGATTGGTGCGCATATGTGGAAGGATGGCCTTGGTGGTCTCGATCAGGCCGATGACGTTCGTGTCGAACTGTCTCCGGATACGGTCCATCGGAAACGCCTCAAGCGGACCGTAGGCACCATACCCGGCATTGTTCAGCAAAACGTCGATCTTGCCGAATTTCTCGATACCGGCCGTCGTTGCCGCCCCGATCGATGCGGCATCCGTCACGTCGAGGCGCGTGACGAGGATATTGTCTTGACCGGTCAGGTCCTCTTCCTTCTCCGGCGAGCGCATCGTCGCAACGACGTTCCATCCGCGGGCCGCAAACAGCTTTGCCGTTTCCTTGCCGATGCCAGAGGATGCACCAGTAATCAGAATGGTCTGGGTCATGTTGGGGAACTCCCTGTCTCGTGCTTTTCCAATCTAGCATCGCGTCCCGTTCCGGCCTTGCCTGATCCTCCGAATGATCTGCCTATTCCTCCGAGGCATCCTTCTTTCATGTTCCACGAAACGGCCATTCGCCTATATTTGGCGGACGAAGGAGATGACCCCATGGTGCCAGAAAGTCTGATCAGCGATGTTTTCCGTCATGTCGAAAAAGCCGGCGGGCTGGGTATAGGCTGCGAAACTGGCGTCGACGGGCTTTTTGCAGTCGCCAATGTGCAGACAACCGAATGCACGGCATCTTTCTACGAACCGATCATGTGTCTCGTGCTTCAGGGGGCCAAGGAGGCCTGCATGCGCGATCGCATCGTCCGCTACGGGGCGGGCGACGTTCTGATCGTCAGTCATGCCATCCCGGTTGAGGCGGCCGTGATCCGGGCCAGCCCTTCGGAACCCTATGCCGCGCTCGCACTGCAGCTGGACCTTGCGCTTGCCCGCAGTCTTTATGACGAGATCGGCGATGTAGGCGAAACCCAAGACAGCCTGCACTCCCTCGATGCAGCAGCCTCCGACGCCGCATTGATCGACGCCATGCATCGCTTGTTCCTTCTTTCCAAGGATCCTGTCGAGGCGCGCGCACTTGCACCGCTGGTGCTCAAGGAGATCCACTTTCGCCTCTTGCGTGCGCGGCATGGGGGCATGTTGCGGCAGCTGTTGCACCACGATAGCCCGGCAAGCCGAATATCGAAGACCATCGCCACCATTCGCGGCAACTACAAAACGAACATCGCGGTTGCCGAACTGGCTGCGGAATGCGGGATGAGCCTTTCTGCCTTTCATGAGCATTTCAAGTCGGTGACAGCCACCACCCCGCTGCAATACCAAAAGGAGCTCCGCCTTCTCGAAGCACGCAGGCTGTTGTCGTCCAGCGGGCTCTCTGTGGCGGCGGCCGCCTACGAGGTCGGGTACGAAAGCCCGACGCAGTTCAGCCGTGAGTTTTCGAGAAAGTTCGGCCTGTCCCCGAAAAGCCAGAAATCCGAGGCAAGGTCACTGGCCGGGTAGGGCGCTTTCAGCTCCGGTACCCACCGCGCGCATCGTGCAACTTTGCACGGTTCGGGCTGCGTACCCGATCGAAACCGCTGTTTTTCTGTCCGAAAAGGCTGGCAATTCACTGGCTTCGTAACAAGATCGTGGGAAAGACGCATCGGGGGGAGCCATGCGGACACTGCTCGTCGAAGATCATCCTGCCTTGGCCGAGGCAATCGCCGGTGGCCTTGCGCGCGCAGGTTTTGCCACCGACCTTGCCGGGTCCGTGGCAGAGGCGCGCGAAGCGGTAGACACCACGCAGTACGATCTCACGATCCTCGATCTGGGCCTGCCAGACGGCAGCGGGCTTGACCTGCTGAAAGAGTGGCAGGATCGCGGTGCCTTTCCCACAATCATCCTGACGGCCCGCGGCGCTCTCGGGGACCGGATCGCTGGCCTCGACAGCGGCGCCGACGATTACATCGTGAAGCCGGTCGAGATCCCGGAACTTGTCGCGCGATGCAGGGCCATACTCCGCCGTCCGGGCAACCGTGCCAGCGTCGTGCTGTCGGCTGGCTGCGTTCGTGTCGATACCGCCAGCCGCGAAGCCCACTGCAACGACGTAGCTCTGAACCTCGGTCGACGCGAACTCAGCCTGCTTGAGGTGCTGATCCGCAGGCAAAACAGGGTGGCACCGCGCACCGCGCTCGTAGAGGCGCTTTACGACCGGGACATGGAGGTTACGCCTAACGCGGTCGACGCAGCCGTATCCCGCTTGCGGCGTGCGCTTGTCGATGCAGGCGCCAACGTGACGCTGAAAACCATCCGGGGGGTCGGTTGGATGCTGACGGTGACGGAAGAATGAGTAAACCGGGCCGTCGCCGCGGGCTGCAAGCCATCCTTACAAGCCAACTGCTGACCATTGCGTTGCTTGTCATTACCGCAAACCTCGTTTTCGTTGCGGTTTTCGATGCGTCTGACCGCAGCGCGTTGTTCATCGATCTTGCGCGCCGCGAATTGCTGCGTCTCGAATCTGTTTTCCTGGCCAACGATCAAAACGCCGACACACTCGTCGCTGCGATTGACGGGATTTATGACGCGCATCCGGACGCGTACGCATTCGCCGTTATGGCACCCGATGGAACGGTGCTGAACGGGAAGAATATCGCGTTGATCCCGCCTGATCTGCTTCGGCCAGGGGCATTTGCGACCGATTGGCTGGCGTGGCCGAACGGCACGGCCGCGATGCCGGTGATCGCTTCGCACTCGGTCCAGGGTACTGAGCCCGTGGTCAGCCTGTTTTTCCTGATGGCGAGTGATCCTGCTGGCTTGCTGGGGAACGAGATACTGGACGAGTTCCAGGGTCACGTCTGGCTGCCTCTGCTTCCCATCGCGATTCTGTTGATCGGCGGAACCTTGCTGATCGTGCGCCGCGCCCTCAGGCCCGTATCACAGGCGGCGGCCTGGGCGCGGGCGATCCGCCCGGGAAATCCGTTGCCGCCCTATGCGTTGGAAAACGCGCCGGCCGAAATCGACGACCTGACCAAAGCGGTGCGTCGGAGCATCGAAAGGCTTGATGACGAGCTGAATGCCGAGCAACGCCGCGCTGCCGAAGCCGCGCATGCTCTGCGAACTCCCGTCGCGGTTCTCGTCGCACGACTGGACGAACTGCCCAAGGACCCCGAATTCGACACGCTCCGAAGCGATGTCCGCACCCTTTCGCGAACCGTCACGCAATTCCTGTCATCATCCGGGGCCGACCGGTTGGAAGTTCCGGAAAACGCACGCGCCGACCTCTCTGTCGTCGCCGAGCGCGTCGTTGCCGAACTCTTCCCGTTTGCCGAGACTGAAAAATCGGAAATCGTCCTGACCGGAAACCATACACCGGTCACGGTTCGCGGAGCCGAAGATGCCATCGCCCTCGCTTTGACCAACCTGATCGAGAACGCGCTCAGCCATGGCGGCCGCGGTCTGGTCGAAGTCATGGTCGGTCCGGGTCCAAAGCTTACGGTGCGCGACCATGGGCCGGGTCTGCCTCCTGCGTCCGACGGCGACCTTTTCGAGCCGTTTCGCCGCGGGATGCGCGCCCCGCGCGGTGGTGCCGGCCTCGGACTAGCTATCGTCGACCGCATCCAGCGCGCCCATGGCGGCACGGTCGAGGCGGCAGACGCCCCGGATGGCGGTGCTGTATTCTGCCTGACTTACGTTTCGGCCTGAATTCTCCAGTCTCGTCAGACTCCAGTCAGAGAAGACCAGCATTTGTCGTGTCATAGATGGCCGACCGATTCCCGGTCGTGCCGAATCCACTGGAGATCGCGACATGGACATTTACGGCACCAACGGCAACGACACACTGACGGGCACCAATCTGCGGGACGACATCGTCGGTCGGGCAGGCAATGACATTCTTTTCGGGCTGGCAGGCAATGACGACCTGTATGGCGAGGCAGGCAACGACACGCTTGAGGGTGGTGCCGGGAACGATGACCTGTACGGCGGCACAGGGAACGATATCCTCGACGGAGGGTCCGGAAACGACGAAATGAACGGTGGAACAGGGAGCGACACCTTTATCTTCGGTTCCGGTCGGGACACGATCGAGGGTTTCTCGAGCGAGGATCGGATCGAACTTGATGCCAGCTATGGCGTGTCCGACTTCGCGGCCCTGATGGCGTTGGCCCGGTCTGTGGAAGGCGGAGACAGCACCCTGCTTGACTTCGGCATGGGCAACAGCCTGTTGCTTGAGGATGTCCGCATCGGGCAATTGTCGGCCGATCAGTTCGGTCTGGCTGCCGTACCGTCGCCTCCACCACCATCGCCCGCCCCGATGCCCGGCGGCGCAACGTCCGGAAACGACATCCTGAACGGCACTGCTGGAGACGACTATCTCGACGGGCTGGGAGGCAATGATGTCATTCGCGGACTTGGCGGAAATGACGATTTGGACGGCGGGAACGGTAACGACCGCCTGTTCGGTCAGGCGGGCAATGACGACCTCGATGGCGACAACGGGAACGACCGCCTTGCCGGAGGGAATGGCAATGACGACCTCGATGGCGGCGAGGGCAATGATACGCTGCTGGGCGGATCCGGGCGAGATCACCTCGATGGCGAAGGCGGCAATGATCGTTTGCTTGGCGGCGGTGGAAACGATGACCTCGATGGCGGCACAGGCAACGACGTCCTGATCGGCGGAGCCGGGCGCGACCATCTCGACGGTGGCGAAGGGCAAGACCGGGCGTCTTATTTCGATGCCCAGACGGGCGTCTTTGCCAGCCTGAACAATTCTGGCAACAACACCGGGATCGCTTTTGGCGACAGGTACGACAGCATCGAGGATCTCTACGGATCGAGGTTCGACGACTCGCTTTACGGCGACCACGAAGACAACGAGATCATCGGCGACCGTGGCAACGACGTGCTCTGGGGCTGGGATGGAGACGATTTCATCAACGGCATGTGGGACAACGACACCATCGCCGGGAACAAGGGCGACGACACCCTTCGCGGCGGGCTCGGAGAAGACGTGTTCCAGTTCTGGTCGGGCAATGGTGACGACACGATCGTAGATTACACTGATGGTGTCGACAGGATTCAGTTCGTGACCGGCGCATCCGATTTTGGCGTGCTGACCATCACCCAGGTCGGGGCCGATGTGCACATCGACTATGGCGCTGGGGATCAGATCATCCTGATCTCCGAGACAGCGGCCAACCTGACGGCCGGCGACTTCATCTTCTGATCGAATGACACGGAACGCGGACGGCTCCGGATGTTCCAGGGCCATTTGATCGGGATCAGGCACACAACTTTCGGCCGAGGCGCGTGATACTGGACTGCGGAATGGCGGCTCAGCACTCGGCCGACAGAGAGGCCGCTGCCCGAACCATGATGGAATGAAAATGCCCCGGTCCTGAGCAACAGGACCGGGGCGCTTTGTTTCAGTGTTCGGCTGAAAGATCAGACAAAAATCATTTCGTCGGCCGGAAGCTCATAGCCGGTGAACAGGCCCGCGCTTTCAAAGGCCAGCCCCGCCACGTCTTCCAGCAGGTGGTCGATTTCGTTGTCAAAGCTCTGCTCCTCCTGCGCGATGAACTCGACCGTCGCAACGCTGCCGTCATCCGTCAGGTCGGTCTGCCGCAGAACGGCGGGGTTGAACCCGTTGTAGGAGGACAGGATCGCCGCGACGAGCGGGTCGGTGCCGACAGCCGCGTCCAGCGTGACAGCGCCACCGACATGGTCCACCGCATCCTCGGCAAAGAACGCCTGACCGTCGAGACCGTCGCCCCAGTCGATGAGGCCCGATGCATCGGCACTTTCGATGGCGACCCAGCCCAGCACCTCTTGGTTGTGCCAGTTCTCGTTGTTTTCCTGTTCCTGCAGGCGAACCTCGAACCCGTCCTCGGTGATGTTGCGGGTCCGGGCAAAGGCCCAGTCGGCACCGTTGTTGGTCTGCAACTGAACCAGAACGATCGGGGCCGATGCGAAATCCGCCGTGAAGGAGATCTGGTCGAACACGTCCAGTTCGTGGCCACCGATCGCGGTCGTGCCGACCTCGACCTTGCTGCCGTCCATCAGGCTCCAGACACCTTCCTCGAAGGTCACCATGGCTACGTCCTCGGGCACGTGGACGCGGTCGAGGTAGTTCGGCTCATCGACAAAGGCCGTGACGCCGGTCTCGGTCACTTCGCTGATCTGAACCGTGGCGGCATTCCAGCCGTTGTAGGTGGGCGCCGTCATGAACACGACGGGGTTCTCGAACACGGTGCCGTCCTGGTAGGTGATGGTCGCACCATCGCTGTCCAGACCGATCACTTCCTGAACCGAACCGATGGTCTCGATCGCCGCGTATTCGATTTCAAGCTGCATGTCGTAGAGCTTTGCCGAGTCCTGGCGGTCGCCCTTGACGTAAACGGCCGTATCGAATGCGTTATGCGTCAGGTTCATGCCGTTTGGCGACACTGCCGACAGGATCGGACCGGTCGGCATCGCATCGCCCGAGCCAAGCAGGCTTCCGCTACCGTCATTCACCTTTGACCAGCCTTCGTCGATGATGCCGTCGCCGTTCTCGTCAAGGCGCCCGGCGTCCACGAACATCCAGCCCGAACTGTGGGCGAGGGGAGATTCACCCTCCCAGTCAAGCAGGTTCAGCGTCGTGATGGTCTCTTCGCCGGTTTCGTACTTGATGTTGTCGCGCTGATACGGCGGCTTGGAGTTTTCCTGAACTGGCACTTCCAGACCCGGCAGATCCTGCCCGAACTTGTTCGGGGTCAGACGCCAGCGTGGACCCGAGACCAGGAATTCATCGTCGAAGCCCGCGGCCTCGGCCTCTTCGCGCGAGCGGAAGCTTTCATAGACGAAAACGTTCGGGTTGTTGCGCGCATAGGCGCTGTCATCGAGGTAGGACCACTCGAAAGGCTCACGGTCGACACTCGTGTACCACGCGTCGGTAAAGCCTTCGTGCATGTCTTCGGAGGAGAAGGTCAGATCGGCGGCCTCTGCCATGGTGGCAAGCGACTCGTCCTTGAGAACGGTGCCGATGAAATTGCCGTCCGCGTCCTCGTTCCGGTAACCGACGAAATTGCCGTCAATGTCCAGAACCGGCGTTCCGCCGACCCAGGGATCAACGCTGCCGAACTCGTCCAGCTTGAAGTAGCTGGGCAGGAAAGTGCCTTCGCCATTGTAACTGTCGACCGGCGAGACCCACAGGGTGTTCGACGGGTCGTCGGGGTCCTGGATGATGACATGCGCGGGCAGGCGGCCAATCGCCGCTTCGTTCTCGTAGTCCTCCGGGCGCACCTGGTCGTTGGGGTTGTTCGTGATGTCATGGTGGATCACAAGGTCCGCACGCGTGACGATGAACCCCTTGCCGCCATTTTCATGCGCGTCGGAGACGCCGTTTTCGTCGATATCTGCGGTCCATTCTTCCGGCAGGTCCATGTTGACTTCCATCCGGATGTCATTGGGGCGCTTCACCGCCTCGCCGAACCTGTAAAGCAGCTTGCCGTCATCCTTGACCGTGACCGAGAAGTCCTGGCTGTAGGCGATGTCGTAGTTCACCGTCGACTCGTTGGGCTCAATGATATCGGTCACGTCCGCCGTGCCGCCGAACCCGTTGAGGAAACCGTCGACCACGTCCGCCTCGCCATCGAGGTCCAGATCGACGCCACCGACGGTGATCGCTTCGGGTACGCCATCTCCGTCAGTGTCGGCATTGATCGCCACGGACAGCGTGTGGAACTCGTCATTGACCCCATCCCGGTCAAGGTCGAGATCGGTGTAGCTCTGCGGATTGGTGCCGCCGTCTTCGTTGTCGATCGCGCGTTGCAGCGCCTCGGTCAACTCTTCGACATAGATGTCATGCTTGACACCCTCTTCGAATGCGCCGTCAACGCCGGTCGGGCGCAGATCGCGCAAGCGCAGATCGTTGTCGAGGGGACGCAGGGCGCTGTCATCGCCGGGATAGCGCTGATCCGACAGGATCTGGGCCAGCGTGCTGTAATGCTCGGTCGAGGCCTTCACCAGCGTGCCGCCAAGGCCCAGGGACCACGTGCCGAGCGGTGCGCCCGACTTGAAAACACTCGTCGGCGAATTGCGGACGGACAATCCGGTCACCAGTGTCGGATCGGTTTCATCGTAGATGTTGCCGGCAAAGCCTTCGCCGAAATCACCGTCCCAGACCTTTTGCTCGGCGCCGACGAAATCCTCCACGTAAAAGCCGAACTCGCTGTCGATCGCCGACAGTACGTTACCGTCCTTGTCGATGTACTGGGCAACGTCCGACCCGTCAGTATCGATGAAAGTAGGGTTGTCGGCATAGGTCACGCCGGAAAAAGTACCCGTGATATCATCGAGGCTGAAAGTATGCAGCGCAGATGAATAATTTGTCGCCATTTCGTTTCACTCCCAATCAAATGACTGATGAAGGAATGACGCCCGACCTTGCCCCCCCGGGGTGTCGTAGCGACATCGTGTCCCTCATCCTTTCAATTGTAAGTAAATTCCAAATTCAAAACTTGATATATGTCAAATTTTGCATTTGGTGGCCCGATTGCTGTCTTAACGCCTTGGAAAAAAACAATATGATCTAACGTCAGGCTTTGGAGTTGCCCAAAGCCATTGGTCGGATTGATCGACTTGCGGATAGGTTTCGGGCCGTTCTGGGCGCGTCGGTTGACCCCCATGCGCCGCCGCCGAAGGTGGCAGATTTCCTTGATTCGACCCTTTTCTATCTCACTGAAATGAATGATCCCGCCCGACGCGGTGTTGCGCGCCGGGCGGGATCATTCGGACCACCCGGGGCGTCATGGTCGGACCCCGGGTGGTCATGATCGCGGATCACTCCGCGTTGTACCAGACCGGAGAGGTATAGGCCCGGTCCTGAACCGTGGGCGGGACCGTCTCGGGAAGGGGAATGTCGTAGAAGGCGGCGTCATAGGTCGTCCAGCGCGGTTTCGGGATCTCGATGACCCGCACGTAATAAAACGCGTCCTCCGCCGGGTCAAAGTCCGGGTCGGTCCAGACACCGTCCAGCGCCGCCGCGCCGATCGTGTTGGTAAAGCGCGCGTTCTCGATATCCACGGTGCTGCCGACAGGTTCGCGCGCCCGCCCGTCCTCACCGATTGTCCGACCGCCGGACACGGCGACATCGTAGATACGCTCAAACGTCTCGCCATTCGCGTCGATCCAACCCTTGATGACCTGCACCCGGTCCAGGTTGGCGCCATCGGGATCGCGCAGCGCACGCACCATGATGCTGGGGGCCGCGCCTTCGGGCGCATCGCGCAACTCGCCACCCATTGGTACGCCGCGCGTATAGCCTTCGGAAACGAAATCGGGCGCGCCAAGGTCATCCTCGGTGAAATCCCAACCGGCAAAGATGCGCACACGCATCCGTGGGCCCGTCGTGGCATATGCCTCCTTGCGGGTGATCGCGCCGAAGACCTCGTCGCGGGTGTTCTCACGCGCCCAGACGGCGGTAAGCCCCGCTGCGGATTCCTGCGCGGTCAGGATGCGCAGCGCCGGATCTTCGGCCGGGATCACCTCGATATCGTGGCGGTTTGGCGACGGCTCGGTATGCTGGTACTTGCCGAAATAGTTGTCCTCGCGCGTGGTCGGTATCGCCGTATGGGTATCGGTCGTGCCGTAGAACCCGAACTTGAACGGGTTGACCCCGATATCGCGCTCCACTTCCAGCCCGACTTTCAAGGCCGATCGCGCGTATTCATAGCGCAGCATCTCGGGCGTCTTGGGCGCCCGGCCCGACAGGTTGCCGACATCCCAGCTTTCGAAATCGGCGAATTCGTCATCGGGCGACAGGAAGGGATGGGTTTCCTCGTCACCCTTGATCTGCGTCATTTCGTGCATCGGCTCCCAACGGATCCGCTTGGCGGCGTAATCCGCGTCCATGGGCGAGCCATCGAACTTGGTCGGCGCGAACATCAGCCCGTTGGACATGTTGGCGTTGTGCGGAACCGCGATGACACGACCGCCGGTCGCCTCTTCGTAACCGGCAAGGTAGTTCCACAAAAGCTCGGGGTCGGACCCCTCGAAAAAGGTAAACGGACGGGTCTGCGAGGTTCTCTCGGACCCGTCGCCAAAGATCACCACCCGGTGCAGGTTGTCGCCCTGCGGGGTAAAGGTCCACTCGAACCCCGCAAGCGAGGTGAACGTGCCCGGATCGTAGTACTGATCCACTGTCTCGATGATGTCGAGCCAGATGTCGCCATCCAGGTCCGTTCCTTCGAGCGGATCGCGCCCCTGAACCGTTCCGATGTCGATGATATCGGCAAAGGCCGCCATGCGCCCTTCCTGCCCGGAATTGAACAGCTCGAATGTCTGCCGACCCCAGTCATCCGCCAGAAGTCGCGGATCTGCCGTGCGCATCGCCGTGGCCAGCCCAAGCATTTCGGCATGTTCGGTGATGGCAAGGAAATCGAGCGGCCGGATCAGCTGGATCGGTTGCCCGGTGTTCGAGATGATCTTTTCGCCCCGTGCCACGCGGAACGCGTCATGCATGTTGAGGCTGGTACCGATAAGCCCCGCATCGAAAGAGATTTCCGTGTGGAAATGAAGATCGCCGAACAGTACCTGGTCTGGGTAATCGCGCCCCACGAAGGGAGAGTAGACGGGCCTGCCCTCGGATGCGCGCGCGCCGGGGGGCACGTTACCCTCGAACGCGGTTGCGGTCGTTCCCATAGCGGTGAACGACAGCGCGGCGACAATCGCCGGAACCGACACATGTGAAAGAGCCTTGCAGATCCTTTTGGCCATGATCATCTCCTGAACGAACGAAAACCCAATCTTTTTCGACATTATCAAAGAGCGGACAGCACAGACCCGCAAAGACTTATCATTTCACGACAATCGCCCCGTTTCGGTGAGCGGACGGTGGGCGGAGCCCCGGGCACGAAATTGCGAGGGGCTGGCGGCATACCAGGCGTTAAATGCACGGGTGAAGTTCTGCGGCCCGTCATATCCAAGCTCGGCGGCGATCGCCTTTACCGGCAGATCGGTTTCCAGCAGGAACGCGATTGCCCGTTTCCGGCGGACGACTTCCAGCAACTGCTTGTAGGAATATCCAAGCTTGCTCAGCTTTCGTTGCAGCGTCCTCGGTCCAAGGTCCAGCGCCCGCGCCAATCCGTCAAGGTCGACAGACCCGCCCATCATGCGCAGGTCGATCACCGACATCATGTCGTCCACGGTCACGACCCCCTCGGGCTGCGGATCAAGGTCCAGCGAGGTGATCGGGCGGGCAAAGGGCAACGGTCCCGCCAGCGTTGCGCTCAGGTCGACCTTGCGAACCGCCAAACCGTAATTCGGGCGGGCGAACCGGATCTCGGTACCGACATATTCGTCCAGCTCTTCCGTCTTCGCCGGCTTTTCGTAATCGACCTCCACCCAGTCGGGTCGCCACAGCGGCCCAAGAAAGCCGCGGAAGAAGACAAGCATCGTCTCGAACAGGTGATCGGAGAAATGTCGCACCTGTTCGCGCCGTTCGAGGCCGGAGGCGTAACACCAGACGACATGCTCGGCATGGTCCGCCAGGTACATCCGCGTGCCGCTTTCATGGGCCCACAGGGTGGAACAGACCCGTTTCAGCGCCTGCCCAAGCGTCGGCGCACAATAGGCATATCCCGCCCACGGGCCGTAATCCGCCGCTGTCGTGCGTCTGCCAAGGCGAACGCCGAACGCCTCATCCCCCACGACGCGCGCGGCCGCCTCGAAGACACGCATCATCTTGGCCAGTGGCATCCGGTGGTCGGGCGCGTCCAGAACGCTGAGTGGAAGGTCATGCCGCGGGAGGATCATGCGCAGCGCCTGAGCGCCCGCCATCTCTTCGACCAGGTCCGGGAATGCCCCCCATCCCCTTATCGTCGTCATCGGCACCATTCGGCGCGCACTCTCGTCAGCTACCACCTTGCTGGGGCCAAAGGATACCAAACATTGCAAGAACGGCATAGAACTATCGGCTGCCTTTGGTCGCGTCGTTCCGACGGCACCGGGTTCAGACGGTTTCAGGCAGCGAACAGGCGTGGCAGAAACAATTTGACCCTACGTAATCCTGCGCGATACCGTCCCTGTATTTGAGACAAGGCGCTGTTGCCTCTGGCAAGTGCAGAGGTGGCGTGGGCTGTTTTCTGTGCCCCTCGCCATGCGGTGCCGATTTCTGTCAAAAGGATTCATGCAATGCCCGCGACGCCCGATGTCTGGCTTTCCAAGTTCCAGGCCAACACACAGGATGTCGGGATTTCCGGCAATTCGCAGGATGAGCCGGTCATCATCCAGTTGACCAACGGCAACATCGTCATCCTGTGGCGCGACACGGCCGATGCTGAACCGGCGGTTGACTCGGGCGACGACATCGTCGGCCAGATATTCGACCCGCTCGGCAATCGGATCGGGTCCGAGTTCGTCGCAAACGGTCTCGTGACCGGAAACGAGCGAAGTTTCGACGCCGCAGCGCTTGAGAGCGGCGATTTCGTCCTCGCTTACGAGGCCGAGGAATTCGGTGGCGATACCAAGATCGTCGCGACCCAATGGACCACCACGGATACGGGAGCAGGAAGCTCGCTCACCCTCTTTCTCGCCGGACCTGCCGATACTGGCGACGAGGTCCGACAGCCCTCGGTCACGGGCCTTGCCGGTGGTGACTATGCCGTCGCCTACGAAGCCTTCGATGCAAGCGACACGGTTGCTGCCTACGGGCTGGAAACGATCATCGTTTCCCCTTCGGACTCATCCCCGGTGGGACCATCGATCCAGCGGATCGGTGGCTACGATGATCCCAGCTTCGACACGGCCCTCGCCACACTTAACAACGGCAATTTCGTTGCCGTTACGGAATTGAGTTCAGGCGCCACCGAAACCATCACCTTCCGTATCCTCGCCGCCGACGGCACAACGGTTACAGGCGCAACACTTGCCGACTCTTCGTTCACCGGCGATACCTTTTCCGACCCGCATGTCGCTGCGCTGGTTACCGGCGGATTTGTCGTCACCTGGGTCCGGACCGTCGGCTCGGACACCAGGGTGCAGTTCGCGATCTTCGACAATCTCGGGAACCAGACGAAAAGCACGACCGATGTCGTGTCCGGCGGTACTGTCTTTTCCAACGAGCCGCGCGTCATGGCACTTGCCGATACCGGGTTCGTGATCGCCTGGGACGATGACACGGCAACCAACAGCTTGATGTTTCAACGCTTCGACGCGTCCGGCAACGCGGTCGGGTCCCTTGTGGTGGTCAACTCCGCCAATGTCGAGCTTGATACGGCAGGGGTTGGTCTGGCGGACGGTCGTTTCATCATCGGCTGGACCGAAAGCCAGAGCCTGAACAACGACATCAAGGCCGCGATATACGACCCGAGAGATGCCGCGAACACCAGCGGCGTCTACAGCCCTGTGGAACGGATCGTCGGAACGATCGGGGATGACTCGATAATTGCCGGGACCGACGATCAGGTCGATGGCTGGACCGGCAACGATACCATCCGAGACAGTGCCGTGGCCGAAACACTGAACGGCGGTGACGGAGATGACAGCATCGTCGTGTTCTCCGAGATCGACGCGGACCGCTTCGATGGCGGCGACGACACCGATACGATCGACTGGTCACAGTCCTCCGAGATAGGCGCGACCTTTTCGCTTCTCGACGGTCTCGCGGTCGATAGCGACGGCAATTCCGAAGTGATGATCGGGTTCGAAAACCTGATCGGCACGTTCAATGCCGACGAGATTATCGGCGACGACGGCCCCAACCTGCTCGACGGGAACGGCGGCGACGATTTCATCCGCGGCAATGGCGGAGATGACACCCTCCTCGGCAGTTTCAGAGACGACACGCTCGAGGGCGGCGCCGGGGCGGACGAGTTGATTGGCGGTACCGGCGACGACACGATCACTTATGAAAATGCCCCGGGCGCCGTTACCATGAACCTCCTGACCGGTCTCGGAACGCAGGGCGATGCGCTGGGCGATACTGCCATTGGACCCTTTAGGGGTCTTACGGGGTCCGCTTTCGATGACCGCCTGACGGGCGACCTTACGGCAAACCTGATACGCGGCGGTGACGGCGATGACACGATCCGTGGCGAATCCGGCGATGACACGATCGAAGGTGGGTCAGGCAACGACTCGCTAGATGGCGGGTTCGGAACCAACACCCTGAGCTATGCCAATTCGGTCGATAGCGTCGAGGTTCTTCTGGGAAGCGGCTTTACTTATGAACGCGCGGTCGGGTCCGGGCTCCTGGTCTCTGTCGATATGTACGATCCGGGCGATTTTCGTGGTCTCCTGGGGTCCGCCTTTGACGACACTCTGACGGGAAGCAACGACCCGGACGAGATCCGTGGCGGCGATGGCGACGACAATATCGCCGCCTTCGACGGGGATGACGACCTTTTCGGCGACGGGGGAGACGATACGTTCTACTGGTTCGTGGGCAATGGCGATGACACCGTCAACGGAGGCACCCACGGCCTGCGGGGCGACCTGCTCGACGTCAGTGCGTTTGACCAGTTCACCGATCAAACCGTCGTTTCTCTCGCCGAGGGCAGCGACCCGGGTGAGCATCGACTGACCGTCATCAGCCTCAGTTCGATCGTCGAAACCGCCGAGATAGACTTCTTCGGAATCGAGGCCGTCCGGGTCCACCTTGGCGACGGGTCGGATGTCTTCACGACAAGCGCTCTTCAGGCCGTCGACCTGCGGGGCGAAGATGGTGCCGATGTCATCGTCGGCGGTGGTGGCGACGACACGATCAACGGCGGCGCGGGTGCCGACATCCTCGATGGCGGCGGCGGCACGAACACGCTCGCCTTCTCGGGGGCGCTGGGCGTCACCGTCAACCTTGCCACCGGCCAGTCCAGCCAAAGCGATGCCGCGGGCGACTATTTCACCAATTTCACGCATCTGAGCGGCAGCGACGACGATGACGACCTGACCGGTGACGCGCAGGACAACATGATCGACGGTGACGACGGCGAAGACCTGATCCGGGGCGGCGAGGGCAATGACACGCTGACCGGCGGCGGCGGCGATGACGAGATACATGGCGGTTCAGGCGACGCCGACCGCGCCGTGTTCCGCGGTGATCTCGATCAGTTCCGGATCGAGGTCCAGCCCGAAACCGGTAGCGACCCGAGGGCGCTGATCGTCCACGATCTCGGTGCCGAAGAGGTCGATACGATCCATGAAGATGTCGAACTTCTTCAATTCGACGATGGCCTCTTCAGCTTCGGCAGTCTTGCGGCAGATGGCAGGCTGATCCGTGGCGAGACGCTGGAACAGGGGTTCGGAAATCGCTTCGGACGCAATCTCAACAAACCGGGCGAGGCCAGCTTCGCCTTCGAGACCACGAGCGGCGCGCATGACGTGCTACTCGATCTCGCCGGGTTCGACATAGACACCGGCAACGAGGTCGAGCTACTGCTCAACGGTGTCTCGCTTGGCAATCTCGGGGCCGGATCGAACGAGGCCAGCACCGAATACAGCCTGACCTTGCCGGCCTCGGCCGTCGAAGAGGGCGACAATCTCCTCGTCTTCCGCCAGATCGGCAATCCCGGCTTCCTCTGGGGGGTAGAGAACCTGCGCGTCGCCACCCGCACCGATCTGGACCTCACCCGTGGCGTCGCCGATGCCACGATCCTTGGCAACCAGGTCGGCGCTGCGGCCGATATCACCGATGGCAGCGCCTTGGTCGGCTTTAACGGAACGGACAGCGACTTGCGTCTCGACCTTACCGGAATCGACATCGATTTCGGCGGGGACGAGGTCGAGGTCTTTCTCAACGGCACGTCACTCGGCCTGCTGGCGGGCACCCCGGACAACGGCACCGGCCCGTCCAGCTTCGTGATACCCGCCGCACAGCAACTGGCGGGCGAAAACCTGCTAAGGTTCGAGCAGACCCGCAACGACGCTTTCAAGTGGGGGATCAGCGACCTGCGCGTCGCACAGCCCACCGATTTCGATCTTGTCCCCGGCATCACCGAGACCGGCGCATATGGAAACGCCTTCGAAGGCAGCCTTTCTCTTGACGGTATCGTCACCGGCGGCTTCCAGAACACGGGCGGCGACGTGGTGTTGACGCTTTCCGGCTTTGACATCGATTTCGACGACGAGGTCGAGCTGTTTCTCAACGGGACTCCCGTCGCGAAACTGCCCGAGGGCGCGAACCAGGCCGAAACGCTCTACCGCTTCGCCATCGACGCCGCCGCCCAGACGCCCGAGCAGAACGTCCTGACCGCCCTGCAGATCAGGGATACGGCCTTTGCCTGGGGTGTTACCGATATCCGCATCGATGCTCCGGATGTCCAGTTGCTGACGGGCCAGACCGATCCGGGCGAATACGGCAACAACTACAACGGCGCGCTGGCCCCCGAGGGCGAGGTCACGATGACCTTTGCCGGATCGCCCGAGCCGATGCGCCTCGACGTGACGGGCTTCGATATCGATTTCATCGACGAGGTCGAGGTCCGGCTCAACAGCACCGTTCTCGGCAATCTTGGCATCACGCCCGACGACGGCACAGCGCCGAACAGTTTCGATCTGCCCGCTGCCGCCCTCCTGCCGGGCGAAAACGTGCTGACCTTTGCCCAGATGCGCGATACCGGGTTCAAATGGGGTGTCACGGATGTGCAGGTCCGCTCACTCACCGACTTTTCCCTCATCGGCACCACGCCCGAAACCGGCAGGTTTGGCAATGACTTCAATGGCAGCGCCGATCCCGACGGCAAGGTGACCGGAACGTTCCAGTCCGATGGCGGCGCGACGGTTCTGCGGGTCGACGGGTTCGATATCGACTTCGCGGACGAGGTGCAGGTCGGGCTTAATGGCTCTGCCCTGCGCTTTCTCGAACCGGGGCCGAACAACGCCACCGCAAGCTACGTTCTGGGTATGTCGGGGGACCTGGTGAACGCGGGTGAAAACGTGCTCGCCTTCACGCAGGAACGCGATCCGGGTTTCCGCTGGGGGATCACGAATGTCTCGATGACCCCGGCCGACATGCTCCTGACGCTCGAAACGGTCGAGCGGGGCGCCTACGGCAACAGCTTCCTCGGCACGTCCTCTACGTCGGTGCTGGCCCTGTTCGACACTGATATCGACGCGATCCGGCTGGATGTGCGCGGGTTCGACATCGATCTCGCCAACGAGGTCGAGATATTGCTCAACGATAAGTCACAGGGGTTCTTCTCGGGTGGACCGGCGAACAACGACACGCTGGCCGATTTCTCGCTCGTCTTCGATCCCGACGACCTCCGGATCGGGCAGGGCAACGTGCTGGAATTGCGGCAGGCGATCGATCCCGGTTTTGCCTGGGGCGTGACCGAGATCGAACTGTCCGCAACCGCTATTTGAAAACGGATCAGACCCGCATCGTCTGGAACAGCTCCTCGCGCCCGACATCGGCGGCGCGGGCAGCCAGTTTCACCGCCCCGCGCTCCAGCACGACGAACCGGTCGCCCAGGGCATGGGCGAAATCGAGGTACTGCTCGACGAGGATGATCGCCATCCGCCCCTCGCGGCGCAGCTTTCCGATCACCTCGCCGATCTGGGTGATGATGTTGGGCTGAATGCCCTCGGTCGGCTCGTCCAGCAGCAACAGGCGCGGCCTTGTGACAAGCGCCCGCGCGATGGCAAGCTGCTGCTGCTGTCCGCCCGACAGGTCGCCGCCGCGCCGGTCGAGGAAATCGGCAAGGATGGGAAAGAGCTCAAAGATCTCGTCCGGAACATGCCGCTCTGCCCGCGGGAGGCAGGCAAACCCGGTCTCCAAATTCTCGCGCACTGTCAGAAACGGAAAGATCTCGCGCCCCTGCGGGACATAGGCCACCCCCTTGCGCGCCAGCGCATGGGCGCTCGCGCGCCCGATCTCCTCGCCACCCAGACGGTAGTTGCCGCCGCTGCGCGGATGACGGCCCGATATCGCCTTGAGAAGGCTTGTCTTGCCCACGCCATTGGTGCCCATCACACAGGTCACCTCGCCCTGCGCCGCCTCGACATCGACGCCATGCAGGATCTGGCTGCCGCCGTAATGCAGGGTCAGCCCCGCGACGGAAAGCACGTTATCGCCCAAGATACACCTCGATCACCCTCTCGTTCGACGTCACGAAATCCAGCGAGCCCTCGGCCAGCACCGAGCCTTCGTGCAGAACCGTCACCCGGCAATCCAGCCGGCGCACGAATTCCATGTCATGCTCCACCACCACCACGGCGCGCGTCTTGGCCGCCTCTACCAGCAACGCGGTTGTATGCTCGCGCTCGGCCGGCGTCATACCCGCCGCGGGCTCATCCACCAGCAGCAGCCTCGGCTCCTGCGCCAGCAGCATCCCGATCTCCAGCCACTGCTTTTGCCCGTGGCTCAACTCGCCCGCCTTGCGGGCCAGCGCGCCCGCCAGTCCGATCTCTTCGGCCAGTGCGCCGACCTTTTCGCGATCCTGCTTGCCCGCACGAAAGCGCAGCACCGACATGGGGCCGCGCGCCTTTTTCAGCGCCAGCATCAGGTTCTCGGCAACCGTCTGGTCCTCGAAGACGGTGGGGCGCTGGAATTTCCGCCCCACTCCCGCGCGTGCGATCTGGCTTTCGCTCATCCTCAGCAGCGATTGCGACTTCTCCCCCCAAAGAACGCGCCCCTCGTCGGGCCGGGTCTTGCCCGTGACGATATCCATGAAGGTCGTCTTGCCCGCCCCGTTCGGTCCGATCACCGCGCGCATCTCGGCCGGGCCGATCTGAAAGGTCAGGTTGTTGATCGCCTTGAACCCGTCGAACGAGACAGAGACGCCCGAAACCTCCAGCAACATGCTCATTCGCTGGCCTCCTTCTCGCGCAATGCGCCTGCATCCGGACCCAGGTCCGCACCGTGGCGGTCAGGGCTGCGCCGTTCGGTCCACAGGTCGACCAGCCCGCCGATCCCCTTGGGGGCAAAAAGCGTCACCGCGACAAAGGACAGGCCCAGTGCTATGGTCCACCAGTCCACCCAGCGGATCGTGTAAAAGCCCAGGTCGATATCGGGGGCCTGTCCGCCGGTGAACCACGTCGACAGAAGCGAGACCAGCGCCGCGCCGATCACCGCACCATAAAGCCGCCCGCGCCCGCCGATTGCCACCCAGACCGCCAGGTAGATCGACGCGATGGGCGCAATCTCGGCCGGGTTCACGATCCCGGCCTGCGGGTAGTAGAGCACGCCCGCGACGGCCGCGATCACCGCGGTCAGGGTAAAGACGAACAGCTTGTACGCCTCGACCGGGTAGCCCAGGAACCGCACGCGCGCCTCGTCATCGCGGATCGCGCGGATGACCGAGCCGAATTTGCCCGACACGATCCATGTGCACAGAAGGTACCCCAGAGCCAGCGCCAGCGCCGAGGCCCAGAAGAACCAAAGCGAAACGGTCGATTGCGGCACATGGTCGAGGCCCGGCAGGTTTTGCAGCCCCGACAGGCCATTGTTGCCGCGCAGCCCGCTGTCGTTCTGGAAGAGGTAGAGCGCCAGCGCCAGTGTCATCGCCTGCGTCAGGATCGACAGGTAGACGCCCGTCACCCGGCTGCGGAAGGCCAGCCAGCCAAAGACCAGCGCGATCAGCCCCGGGACCAGGACGGCAGCCAGCAGTTGCAGCGGCAGGGAATGCGCCACGGCCCAGATCGGCGGGAACTCCGACGCACCCACGACGCCGAAGATCTGCGTTGCGATCCCGTCCGAGATTTCTTGCGGGGTGGGCGGCAGCGGCGCTGCGGCAAGGCTTTCGGCCACGATGATCTCGGTCCGCGCATACATCAGCCACATGCCGATGGCGTATCCGCCGATCCCGAAAAACGCCATGTGCCCCAGCGACAGGATCCCGCAATAGCCCCAGACAAGGTCCATCGCCAGCGCGACAAGGCACAGGCACAGCGTCTTGCCCAGCGTCTTGACGAAAGAGGTCGAGATCACGCCGATCCCGAACCCTTCGGACAGGATCGTCACCCCGATGGTAAAGAGCGCCAGAAGGATCATGAAAACAGCCAGCGCCGGGTAGCGGGCCACGAGCGGACGGCGCAAGCCGGGGGAAAGGGCCAAATCGCTCATGTCACGCCTCCGCCGCCCGGCCCTTGAGCGCTATGATCCCGCGCGGCCGGAACTGGATGAACAGGATGATGAAAAGGATCATGTAGGTCTGCGCCGCCAGCGTGTTCGACGGGTTCAGCCATTCGATCACCTTCTGCAGCCCGCCGATCATGCCGGCGCCCAGCAGCGTGCCCCAGATGTTGCCGACACCGCCCACGACCACGGTCATGAAGCTCTGCACGATGTAATCCGACCCCATCTCCGACGTCACCTTGGCATAAAGCCCGATGGCCACCCCGGCGATTCCGGCAATGCCCGACCCAAAGCCGAAGGTCAGCATGTTGATCCGGTCCGGGTTGATCCCCATCGATCCTGCCATGTGCGGGTTCTGTGTCACCGCACGGACCTCGAGCCCCAACCGCGTGCGGTTCATCACCAGCAGGAACAGCCCCAGGAACAGAAGCGCCAGCACGAATATCGCGATGCGGATATAGCTGATCGACACGATGTCGTTCACCACCAGAGACCCGTCCAGCCAGCCCGGCGCCGTCAGCGGGCGCGCCTGCGTGCCGAATATGTTCTTGGCCAGCTGCTGCAGCGCGATGGACACGCCAAAGGTGGCCAGAAGCGTCTCGAGCGGCCGGTGATACAGCCAGCGGATCACCAGTCGTTCCATTGCCACTCCGGCGGCGAAGGTCACGGCAAAGGCCAGCGGGATCGCCAGCAGGATCGACGCGGTGTGATCGGGCACGATCTGCTGCACGACGAAACCGGTATAGGCGCCCATCATGATGAACTCGCCATGCGCCATGTTGATGACGCCCATCACGCCAAAGGTAATGGCAAGCCCGATCGCCGCCAGGAAATAGATCGAGGCGAGCGAGACCGCATCCAGCGCCAGATCCGCCGCCTGGTTCAATGCAACCGAGTTCTCGATACCCTTCAGCACCGCCGCCGCGGCAGCCGCAACCGTGGGCGGCGCGCCGACATAGCGCTCGAAAAACACATGTGCATCAAGGTTCGCATCGACCTCGGCCTCGGTCGCGGCCGGTTCGGCCAGCCCGCGCGTCACCAGCGCGGCATAGGCCGCGTCGCGCGCGGTCTCGGTGTCCAGCGCCGCGACCTCGATACCTGCGACCGAGCCGCCTTCGATATTGGCGACCAGAACGTCGCGCTGCATATCGCGCGACAAGGGCGGCGGGGCAAGGCCCTCATCGACCAACAGCCCATAGGCGTCGGCACGAGACAACGCCTCACTGCCCGGCTCCAGGATGCGCGCCACCTCCGCGCCTTCGGGCTCTGTGTCGGCCACTTCCAGCCGCGTCGCGATCAGCGGGTTCAGCGCGGCGCGCACATCCACGCCCAGATCACCGTCAAAGCTCTCGATGGCGGCGATGCGTTCGGCCTCGCTCTCGCCGAACCGGATGGTCAGCAGCCGTTCCAGCCGCTCCATCCGTGCGGCCAGCGCGGGATCGTCCTCCTGCGTCACAGCCTTGCGCAACGCGACAAGGTGCGTCGCCTCGGCGTCGCGGGCAATGGCGTCCAGTGCCGTCGCGCGGGCGGCCGGGTCGGGGTCGGTTAGCTGGAACCGAACCAGCGCCGCGCCGATCATGCCCCGGATGCCGCTATTGGGTTTCAACTGGTCGAACGCCTCGTCCGGGACCACGCCGATCTCGGAGCCGTCGGCGAAATCGAAAATCCGCAGCGTGTCGCGATCGATCTCTTCGGCAAAGACGAACAGGCCGGTCTCTTCGTTGCGCCACATCTCCTTGGCCTGCCACCTCTCCAGCACGCGCTGGGCCTCCGGCAGGCCGCTTTCGGTCAACGCGTCGATGGCCGGCCCGATGGTCCGGCGCGAGCTCTTGGCGATGACCTCGCCATGCTCCTGCAACAGGGTCTGGATGGGCGCGCCCGCGTCCTGCGCCCCGGCTGGTATGCCAAGGGCCATCAGGCAGATCGCCAGAAATTTCCGCAAATCGTTCGTCCTTCTGGAAGGGCAGAGGGTCTTAAGGGGCAGGGGGCGTCAGCCGCCCCCTGCCAACCGATGTCAGTAGTTCGACTTGATCTGCACGCAGCTCTCGGTCTCGGTGTTGTACATCCCGCAGCCCAGATCCTTCCAATCGGACTTCAGCACCGCCGATTCCGGCAGGAAGTCGGTCCAGGCATCGCCCGGCACTTCCTCGGTCTGGCTGATGATGTCGAACTGCCCGTCTTCCTGGATCTCGCCGATCAGCACCGGCTTGGCCAGGTGATGGTTGGGCAGCATGACCGCCGTGCCACCGGTCAGGTTCGGGAATTCCTGCCCGTACATCGCGGTCCGCACAGCATCCACATCGGTGGTGCCTGCCGCCTCGGCTGCGTTCACCCACATGTTGAAGCCGATGTAATGCGCCTCCATCGGGTCGTTGGTCACGCGCTCTTCGCCCATGCGTGCCTTCCATGCGGAGACCCATTCGGCATTGGCGTCGGTATCGGCCGACTGGAAGTAGTTCCACGCCGCCAGATGCCCGACAAGGTTCGTCGTATCCAGACCCGACAGCTCTTCTTCCCCGACCGAGAAGGCCACCACCGGAATGTCGTCGGCCGAGATACCCGCCGCCGCCAGTTCCTTGTAGAAGCCGACATTGGCGTCCCCGTTGATGGTCGAAATCACGCCGACCTTCTTGCCATCGGCCCCCAGCGCGACCACGTCGGCGACGATCTTGGACCAGTCGGAATGGCCGAAGGGCGTGTAGTTGACAAAGATGTCCTCCTCGGCGATGCCCTTCGACTGAAGGTAGCTTTCAAGGATGTTGTTCGTCGTGCGGGGATAGACATAGTCGGTTCCCAGCAGCGCGAATTTCTCGACGCCCAGTTCCTCAAGGAAGTAATCCGTGGCCGGGATCGCCTGCTGGTTGGGCGCGGCACCCGTGTAGAACACGTTCTTGGAGCTTTCCTCGCCTTCGTACTGCACAGGGTAGAACAGAAGGCCATTGAGTTCCTCGATCACCGGCAGCACCGATTTCCGGCTCACCGAAGTCCAGTTGCCAAAGATCACGTCAACCTCGTGCACGGTCAGCAACTCACGCGCCTTCTCGGCAAAAAGCGGCCAGTCGGATGCGGGATCGACCACCACGGCTTCCAACTCACAGCCCAGAACGCCCCCTTTGCCGTTCTGCTGTTCGATCAGCATCTCCATGGTGTCTTTCAGCGTGGTCTCGGAAATGGCCATCGTCCCCGACAGGGAGTGCAGGACGCCTACCTTGATCGGGCAGGAGACATCCTGCGCGGCGGCTGGCATGACCGTGGCAAGCAGAACGGCGGCGGTGGTTCCCAGAAGTGTCTTTGACATCGCTTTATCCTTTGCGCGTCGCGCAGGGCGTTGCGCGGCGGCACGAACCGCCCCATATCCCCCCTTACGCATCAATTGCGGAGTGCGTTGGTGTCTTGGTTTCCTAGGCCGGCACCGACGCACGTTTCACTGGACCTCGCGGCCCACGGCAAAGCCTACGGGGATGCGCCGCAGTGCAGCGAGGTCAGGCAGGGTGTTGGTCGGCACACCGGGCCTATTTGCACGGAAAACAGGCGCAATCACATGGTGTGCCTGCAAATTGGGCGAAAATTCGTCGTTCTTGACCCGTCAACTTCCCAAAAGAAGGCCCCGGCACAGCCGAATCCGACCCGCTGCTTGTTCGCGCGCCACGCGTGAGCGGAGCGGATCCCGGCCAAAGCTCGCCTCGCGCAGCAAGGCGGCATGCAGGTGCTTGGCTTCGATCTGGTGGTGCAGTGCCGCGCGCCCGGACTTCTCGCCCGCAATCGCTTCGACCAGGGACAGGAACTGACTGCGCTCCCTCTCGAACCCGTCACTGTCGGTCTGCATCAGCCACGCATGTTCGCGTTCCGCCGAAAGCTGGCCCGAGCAGCGTGCGAACAGCGTCAAAAGGTCCTCGCGCGCATTTGCATGCCCGCCCACGGCAAGGCCCAAGATCAACGGCAAAATTATTCGCAAACCGCTCATGAATTCATCATGATAGCGAAAAAAGCGCTAATCAAGCGGGCAGTTTGAAAACTCCTGCGCCTGCGTCGCAGATGTCACCCTGCCCACGGGCGCCCCGCCACACGATACCGGCCCGTTGCAGGATGAAATCGCCGCGCGAAACCCTATCTATATCGAACAGACGCCAAGGGAGATTGACGCCAATGAAATGCCCCATCGACGGAACCGCCCTCGTGATCGCCGAACGCTCGGGTGTCGAGATCGATTACTGCCCGCAATGCCGCGGCGTCTGGCTGGATCGCGGTGAGCTCGACAAGATCATCGACCGCTCGGTGGTGCAGGCCCCGCCGCCGCCCCCGCCCGGTCGCGACATGCATGGCGGGTACGAGGATCAAGGATACCGCAAGAAAAAGAAGCGAGGCGGCTTCCTCGAAGATCTGTTCGATTTCTGAACCGGCGGCGGACCGGATCCGCTATGGCTATCCACCAGGCTTCCGCGCGACGCCCCAGTCCAGCGCGGGGTACTCGCGCAGATGCGCATAGCCCAGGTGCGGCAGAACCGTTCGCCAGACCAGCCGCACCGTCTGCGCCTCGCGCTCATCCTGCGAGAACCCGGCGACCGATCCCGGCCTTTCGCGGTGATAGGCCGACCGCGCCATAGACCAGTTCATGTCGTCCAGCACCAGGATCCCGCCGGGTTTCAGCAGCATGTCGACCAGCACCACGCCGAACCCTGTGCCGTCCCACTGATGCCCGCCGTCAAAGTAGCACAGGTCGAATTGCGGCCGGGGCTGCGCGGCGATCATCTTCTGCATCTCCCACGTGTACGAACGGTGGGCAAAGCGGGGCTCGACCCGGTGGCCCAGTCCCGTTTCCTCCAGCAGGTCAAGGATGTTGGGCTCGTGCTTGCGCGCCGTGCCCTTGTCGATCGTTACCAGCTTTCCCGCGCCCAGGTCCTCAAGGATCGCGCCGATACAGATGCTGCTCTTGCCCTGGTAAAAACCGATCTCGAGGATGTCACGCGCACCGTTTTCGGTGATAATCTCGCGCAGAACCGCCGCCCGCCGCCCATCCATATAGGGGATGTGCTTGTACCTGCTGGTGATGAGGTCGAAGACCGACATGCGCAATTCCCCGCTCGACTGGCGGAACCATGCCACGCCTCGGCTGCAAATCAACCCGTCAGGCGGACCGCGGGTTGAAAACCGACCCTCCCCGTGTTCGGTTTCGGGCGACCGCCAGAAAGGCTGGATGGAGGAGACGACATGGCGAAATGGCTAATTCTCGCAGGATGCCTTGCACTCGCCGCGTGCGACGTGCCCTTCGTGCCGCTGATCTGACCAGCCCCAAGGGTGTCGTTGCGATCAGGCAGGTCTCAGGACAGCGGCACCGGTTTGCATTCGCGGAACCGCCGCACTTCGGGCGCGGCCCCCTGCAGGGAAAATTCGACAGCCCGATCCGGGGTATAGGCCAGCGCTCTCTCGTTGAACTCCAACCCGTTCAGGACGTTGCCGAAACCCGTATCGGTGACGCTCAGCGCCGAACCGTCCGCCGACAGGCTGTGGTGCGGGGTAGAAATGTCGATCCGGTTACGCCCGTCAAAGCGCATGGCAAACCAAGGCGCGACCAGCCAGCGGCCATCCCCAAGCGTCACGGTGACCGTATAAAGCGGCTTGGCCGGGTCATAGGTCAGCAGGATCTCGGCCCCATCCGTCTGGTGGTGGAGCGTACAGATCTCTCCCACCGTCGCCTCCCAGGCAGAGGCTGGACCGGCAAGCATGAGGCAAAGGATGAACACGCGCATACCCTCAGGATAGGCGCAGCCCCGCTCCGGGCAAGGCACCCGTTCAGATCGTGCCCGACAGCGAGATCAGCACCAGCAGGGCCGCAGGCGTCAATGCCAGCCCCAGCGCCCATTTCAGCGCCTTGTCGCGCAAGGCAAGGATCAGCGCGGGGATTACGAACAGGGCGGTTATACCGACGCCGACCGTAAGAAACCCAAAGGTCATGCCCCGCCCCGCCGTATCCATCGGCGCGGTCGCAGTGTCGATCCAGGCCCAGGCATAAAGGATGGCATAGGCTAGCGAGAGAACAATCACGGCGCGTTTCATCCCGGCAGGTTAAGGCGCATGGGCCTATCTGTCCAATCGGAGGTGCGCCGGTCCCGCCTTGGCTGAATGTGCGACTGTCCTTGGTCCCGGGGCAGCACCTGCTGTTGTTATTCAATTACGACGTGTGGGTTGGCCGTTTCTCCAAACAATCTCGAAATTCTCCGGAAACAGAGTCAATCCCGGTGGATCCCGCGGTTTTCACGCGACAAATCAGATATTCTCCAAGTTTCAGAGCGTATATCATTGCAAAGAATGGCAGGATCTCTATCGGGCACGGTATGATTTTTTTGTTTCTACTCTTTGTTTCGTCCGTCGGTTTGGCGTGTTGGTCTGTTGTGGCTTTTGGTCCGATACTGACCATACCCTTTCTGATCGGCGCGACAGGCTTCGTTCTGACAACCATTCTGTTTTTCAGGACAAAACTCCTCAAACGCCCGAATTGGGTCGTGGTTGACGGCTCGAATGTTCTTTATTGGGCTGATGAAACTCCGGCTTTGGCGTCGGTGCGCATGGTCGTTGAAAAGCTCGTTCTCGACGGGTTTGAGCCACTTTTGTGGTTCGATGCGAATGTGGGTTACCTGGTAGCGGGTCGATACATGTCGCCCGATCACCTGGCCAAGGCACTAGGCTATCCGGCGCGCCGCATTTCCGTCGCGCCAAAGGGAACTCCCGCTGATCCGCTGCTGATCCGCGACGCTGAAAGGCTGAAAGCCCGCATCGTCACGAATGATCGTTTCAGGGATTGGCGGGAAAGCCACCCTCTGGTCGAACGGCAAGAGGTATTTTTGCGTGGCAGGATCGAGAAAAGACAAGTCCACCTCGGATAGCGATTATCTTTTCTTCCTCTTCACATTCCCGCCACGCTGACCCGGTCGCCCGGCTGTTGACCGCCCGCGCGAACCGATGGCCGCTTCGGAGGCCTTCTCCACCGCCTGCTGCCGCGCCAGCGGGTCGTCGGCCACGGCAAGGTCCACCGCTTCCAGCCGCTTGATTTCGTCGCGCAGGCGAGCGGCTTCCTCGAATTCCAGGTTCTCCGCGGCCTTGCGCATGTCGGTGCGCAGCCCGTCCAGGACCGCCTGCAGATTCGAGCCCTGAAGCCCCGGGTCGATCTTGGCCGTCACGCGGTTCATATCCACGTCGCCCTGATAAAGCCCGGCAAGGATGTCTTCGACATTCTTCTTCACGGTTGCGGGCGTGATGCCATGCTCCTCGTTATAGGCGATCTGCTTCTCGCGCCGGCGTTCGGTTTCGGCAAGCGCCCGCTCCATCGAGCCGGTGATGCGGTCGGCATACATGATGACCCGTCCGTCTGCGTTGCGCGCCGCGCGCCCGATGGTCTGGATCAGCGAGGTTTCCGACCTCAGGAAGCCCTCCTTGTCGGCATCCAGAATGGCCACCAGCCCGCATTCGGGAATATCCAGCCCTTCGCGCAGCAGGTTGATCCCCACCAGCACATCGAAAGCGCCAAGCCGCAGGTCGCGCAGGATCTCGATCCGCTCTATCGTGTCGATATCGGAATGCATGTAGCGGACCTTTATGCCCTGCTCGTGCATGTACTCGGTCAGATCCTCGGCCATGCGCTTGGTCAGCACGGTGCACAGCGTCCGGTAGCCCTCGGCCGTGACCTTGCGCACCTCGTCCAGCAAATCATCCACCTGCATCTCGACGGGCCGGATCTCGACCTGCGGGTCGAGCAGCCCGGTGGGCCGGATCACCTGCTCGGTGAATACGCCGCCGGTCTGTTCCAACTCCCACCCAGCGGGTGTCGCACTGACAAAGACCGATTGCGGCCGCATCGCGTCCCATTCCTCGAACTTGAGGGGGCGGTTGTCCATGCACGACGGCAGGCGAAAGCCGTGTTCGGCCAGCGTGAACTTGCGCCGATAGTCGCCCCGGTACATACCGCCGATCTGCGGCACCGAGACATGGCTTTCATCGGCAAAGACGATGGCATTGTCTGGGATGAACTCGAAAAGGGTGGGGGGCGGCTCCCCCGGCGCGCGGCCCGTCAGGTAGCGCGAGTAGTTCTCGATTCCGTTGCAGACGCCGGTGGCCTCCAGCATCTCAAGGTCGAAATTCGTCCGCTGCTCCAGCCGCTGCGCCTCCAGCAGTTTGCCCTCGCCGACAAGCTGGTCCAGCCGCGTGCGCAACTCTTTCTTGATGCCCAGAATGGCCTGCTGCATCGTCGGTTTCGGAGTCACGTAGTGCGAATTCGCGTAAACCCGGATCTGCTCGAAACTGTCGGTCTTCTGCCCCGTCAGCGGGTCGAACTCGGTGATCGCCTCCAACTCCTCGCCAAAGAACGACAGCTTCCACGCCCGGTCTTCGAGGTGGGCGGGCCAAACCTCGAGGCTGTCGCCCCTTACCCGGAACGAGCCGCGCTGAAACGCCTGGTCGTTGCGGCGATACTGCTGCGCCACCAGATCCGCGATCACCTGCCGCTGGTCGTACTCGCCGCCCACCTTCAGAT
Organism: Lutimaribacter marinistellae; assembly: GCF_042648365.1. Lineage (NCBI taxonomy): Bacteria > Pseudomonadati > Pseudomonadota > Alphaproteobacteria > Rhodobacterales > Roseobacteraceae > Lutimaribacter > Lutimaribacter marinistellae. The sequence goes on from NZ_JBHRXI010000012.1 coordinate 77,639, forward strand.
CCTGCGTCATCGCCCCGTAGGTCTCGACCGAACCGATACCGTAGATGCACGAGACCGAGGCCACGATGATCACGTCATCCCGTTCCAGCAGCGCCCGCGTGGCCGAGTGGCGCATCCGGTCGATCTGCTCGTTGATCTGGCTTTCCTTCTCGATATACGTGTCCGAGCGCGGCACGTAGGCCTCGGGCTGGTAATAGTCGTAGTAGGAAACGAAATACTCCACCGCGTTGTCGGGAAAGAAGCCCTTGAACTCGCCGTATAGCTGTGCCGCAAGCGTCTTGTTGGGCGCAAGGATGATGGCCGGGCGCTGCGTCTCCTCGATCACCTTGGCCATGGTAAAGGTCTTGCCGGTGCCGGTCGCGCCCAGCAGCACCTGGTCCCGCTCGCCGTCCTGCACGCCTTGAGTCAACTCGGCAATGGCCGTGGGTTGGTCGCCCGCTGCGTTGAAATCCGTCTGCATCACGAACCGCTTGCCGCCCTCCAGCTTGGGGCGGTTCTTCACATCCGGCGCAGGCGCGTGCAGGATCGGCTCGGATTTGTCGGAATGGGCATACGGCATGGGGGCGATTCCTTTCAGCCCCCATGATTTGATCTGTTTTTGTTCCCGTTCAAGACCGGCAGGGTATTTCCTTTTCAGGAATGCCCTGCCTTGGCCTCAAGGTTTCGGAAAAAAGCTGCTGCATTCAGGATGCAGTGCAGCTGCCATACTGCGATCTGCGTTGCAGCAATCCAGGCCGTCTCGTCCTACATAGGTGCCCGGTCGGCAGGACGCAGGCAGCAGGATCTTCCATCTTGTTCCGTTGCTGTTGGGTCCTCCCAAACTCAGCTTGCTGTAGGCGCAATCGTAAATACGCCTTTCAGAGTCGCTGGTCTGCTTCGCGTTGAATGCAGCCTGGCCCATGGCTTGGCAGTTCTCCCACTTGGGAAGGTCGGCTTTGAAGGCCGCCTGAGCTTCCTGCATCGTCTCTTTGCACTTTTCGTGTTGTGGGTCATCGAAGCAGTTGATGCGCTTGTCATAGCCGGAACGGCGGACGGCGGCAGCCATTGACGAGCAATGGGAGTCAAGTGATGGCGGTAATCCCTTACGCTTGCAATGCTCGGCGAAAAAGCTTGGCGTAAAGTCGAATTTACCTGCCGGAGGACCACTTCCACGGTACCGAACGTCCATGCAGTCCTTGTCGTCGGTGCTGAAACATATTCTGCACATTTCGCCGCGCGTACAGGGTTCGGGATCTGAACGCGCGCTTTCGGGCGAGGACGCATACTCAGTTCCGTTCAGTGAACGATTGAAAACGACATGAGCATCGCAGTTGCCGGGACAAGATCGTCCGTCGTCGTAGATCGTGATCTCAATGCTATCAGCGCGTGACGGGGAGGGTAACCAAGAGCCGCAAAGCGCCGCAAACAGAACAAACAAAAATACTCGCATACAAAAAACTCCAAAGGCTCCTGTCTCTAGGTCAATGCAGGGGACGTTATTACGATTCGGCCAAATGATCGTTAACATGCCTTGGCGGGACGTCGTGTCCCTTGCCTAGAGGCTTGGAATGATCGATACGTGCATGGATACGCCTCCCGGACGAGGAATGGAGCACATGCAAGCACGCATTTTCAAACCGGCCCGCAACGCGATGACGTCTGGCATGGCCAAGACGCGGGATTGGGTGCTGGAATTCGCGCCCGCCTCCAAGCGCGAGGTCGATCCGCTGATGGGCTGGACCTCTTCCGAGGACACGCAGACCCAGGTGCGCCTTCGCTTTCACAGCAAGGAAGAGGCCATCGCCTATGCCGAGGTTAATGGCATCGAGGCACAGGTGATCGAGCCGCACAAGCGCAAGCCCAACCTGCGCCCGCGCGGCTATGGCGAGAATTTTGCCACCGACCGGCGCAGCCCCTGGACCCACTGAGATGAGCGATATCCGGCCTGCCGACCCGCAAGCGCCGGACATGGCGCCGCTCTTGCGGGCGCATCTCGAACATAGCTGGACCGCGACGCCGCAGACGTCGAACCACACGATGGATGCCCAGGCCTTGGCCGAGCCCGGGATTGCGTTCTTTGCGCTCTACGAAAACGGCGAGGTACTGGCCTGCGGCGCGCTCAAGTCGCTGGACGATGGCACGGCCGAGGTCAAATCGGTGCACGTGGTCGAACGCGCCCGCGGGCGCGGCCTTGCCCGCCGCATCATGGCGCATCTGGACGCGGTCGCCCGCGACCGGGGCCACTCCGCGCTGGTGCTCGAAACCGGGGCCGATCATCTGCCCGAATACGCCGCGGCCCGCGCGCTCTATGAACGTCTGGGTTACGAATATTGCAGCCCGATTCCCGGATACGGTCCCGACCCCAACAGCGCGTTCATGCGACTGGATCTCTGACCGACGCCGCCCGGCTGTCTGGCGAGCCGGGGGTACACGGGGGTACAAAACGGTCAATCGCTCCCAGATTCTATGTACAAAACGGTCAATTCACCCCGACGGAACCGGTACCACCCTGACACGTTGTCCGATCACACAGACCGGAGGAACTACTCATGGAATATGGTATTCTCGGCATCCTCGTCCTGATTGCCGACATCTACGCGATCTATCAGGTCTTCACCTCGGGCGCATCGACCCTCGCCAAGATCGTCTGGACCCTTGTCATTCTGATCCTGCCCGTACTCGGCTTCATCGCTTGGCTGGTTGCAGGTCCGCGTGGCGGGTCGGTCCGGGTTTGAACCGAACCTTGCGAACCAAAAAAATGGGCCGGTGCAAAACGCCGGCCCATTTTCTTTTTATCACAACGGCTTAGCGCAGGATCGCGCGGGCAATACCAAGAATGATCAGGGCCACAACGCCTGACATTATCACCAGCAGAATGACGCCCCCGGCCGCCACCACCGAAAGCCCAAGCGCCGCGAGAAGGAAGGGCGCGCTGACCGCGGCAAGGACGCCGATCAGCATGTAAAGACCCGTACTCCCGCGGGAAGTCTTGCCCACGATCCAGCCGACACCCGCGCCGACCAGTGCCATGATGATCAGCGCCAAGACTCCGACTACGTCGAAAAATGCTTCCATTTCAACCCTCTGTCAGTTGCCATTCCCCGAAACGGTCAGCCCCAGCATGCGCCACATCTGCATTCCGCCCCGGTAGTAGTAGATCCGTTCAGCCGGATATCCGGCGTCCAGCATGTTGCGGATCGCTGTCGGAGATTGCCCGCACCAGACACCGTTGCAGAACAGCGCGACGGGCTGCGCATCCGCACAATCCCAGCCATCGAAATCCGCCTCGCACCCCATCTCTGCCATGCGGTCTAGGACTTGGTCATAAGGTATGCTGATCGCACCCGGGATCGTGCCCCCGGCATACCAGTCATGGGTTCTGCTGTCGATCACGAGCCCTTCACCTTTCTCAATGAAATCAAGAAGTTCGATCTCACCAATCGTTGTGACGCCCGGCGCGGGCGACATCGGCTGGATACAGAAGGGAGGGCACGCGCGCGAGGTCTGTGCCCAGTATCCCGACAACTGGTTCTCGTTGTTCTGTATGCGCGAAATCTCGACCGGCCCGTCCTCGGTTTCGACCGTGACGCTGGCAATATCGGGGCGAATGTTCACCGGGTCGGCAATGGCTTGTGTCGCCATTACGCAAAGCAGGGCTGTCCATGGGCGCAGGGCAGGCATGAAGTCTCCTTCGGTCAGACAAAATACGCGTGAAGAACGGATTAGTTCCTTGCAGCGAAAGCATGGATTCGAAACGAAGTCGACGCAATCACATCGCTGAAACAGCAACCTTCAGTTGTGGAATCGCCAAAATTTCCCTAAGGTAAACCGGCCTGCATCTATTTCATTCAACCGCCTCCGCGGGACGCCGGAAACTCGTGTTCCGGTGAGGTGAGGGGTTTTGTCTTGAGGAGATTTTACAATGCCCGAATACCATTCATTCGACCACGAGGCAGTCAACCAAGCGCTTCAGGCCGCGCGCGCGGCCCATGAAGACAAGAACCTGATGGCCATGGATTCGACCTCCGACATTTCGGATTCCGGTGAATTGAGCCTGCTGGCCGAATGCATCGCGGTGACCGTGTCTGACCACAAGGTCTGCCTCGACCTGCCCCTTGGCATCGGCAAGGTCTGCATCCCGATCCCCATCAAGTTTCCGGATGGAGAGGCGGCCAAGGCCTGCCTGTCGATCTGCACGACATGGGGTATCCCCACTGGTGTCAAGGTGAGCATTTCGATCGGCGGGATCACTGTGGTCGAAAAGAAATTCGGCAAGTGCTGAACCCATCAACCCGAGGGCCGGGCGCGTTACGCACCCGGCCTGTTACTTACTCGGCCGCGATGGCCTGACCTTCAGAGGACTGCATCGAAGACCATTGCAGATCACCGTCATAGCGCCATGCCATCCGTCCCTGGTCGTCCAGCGCAATGAGGTGCAGCCAACGATTGTCGAACAGGTCACGCACCGCTTGGTGGCGTGACAAGATCTCGCTCATCGCCTCGCGAGGGGCCTCGATCATCACCGTCAGGCGCAGCGGGTCGTGCTGGAACCCGTCGCCGTCATGGACCGATTGCCAAGGCAAGCCGGGGCGCAGGGCGCCACCATTGCCCTCGAGCACACCAATCCCGCCAACCACGTTGTGCAGCAGTTTGTTGCCGCCGCCGAACTGTTCCGGAGCGACGGTGGAACCGTAGTATTGCAGGCTGATCCAGCTGGCCACGACGACCGGAGCCGTCATGATCAATTCCAGCACGCCAAAACCCTGATCCGAACGCCAGTCGTAGCTGTGCAGGAAGCTTTGGCCAGACAGTGTGGTGCCTTCGGTCCGTCCACGCGGGGCGGCAATAAAGGCGCGACAGCCGGCCAATCCCCACTCGGGCCGCAACTCGGCCCAGTCGCTGGCCCGCTGCATGACGGCACGCTCGCTGTTTGCCCGTGGCAACCGGGCTGCGCGTTCGGTCCGCGTCAGACGACCCGCTGCATCGAGCCAATCGCGCAGTTTCGCAAGATCTGCCTTCCAGGCAGCGGTTTCCGCATCGCCGTCGTAGAGCGTCACCGCGTCCGTCGTGGTATCATGCACCGCGGCCAGGAACAGCGTGTCCTGCGGGATTTCGATACCGCGATCTTTCAGCCCGTCGCGGATCGTGGCCTCATTGAGGAGATTGGCCAACAGACGCGCGTTCACATCACCGGCATGTCCGCCGCAAGCCCCACATTGCAGCGCACTTTCATGCGGCGCATTGGTCACGCTCGCCCCGTGCCCGGCCAGCATCACGACCCGGGCAAAGCCGTCGGTCAGGGACATGGCGCGCAAGATCGTCTCGGCCGCGTCAAGCCGCTGTGCCTCGGTCAGGGCGGGGTCCAGGCGCGGCGGCGGGTCGTTGCGTTCGGGCAGTTTGCGCATGCCAAGCGTGTCGCGCAAAAGCGTTCCGGCATAGGCCGGGCCAGCTGCCTCGACAAAGGCAAAGGACGAAACCGCCGCGCCCTTGAACCGCCCCCAGGCGCGTTTTGCCCGCGCGGCGTAACGCCGATCCCGATCGGCGGTCTCGCTTTCATCGGCGCGCGTTGAGACGCCCGTAGGGATGAGCACTGGGCCGCGTGCTTCGATCACGTCAGAACCGGCTGCGCAATGCGCCGTGGCCAGGCCAAAAAACCCGGCGAAGCCCAGTGTTTCGATACCGTTATCCTGCGCCTCGAGCGCCCGCCGAAATGGTTCCGAGCGGACGTCGATGCAGAACGCGGCCTGTGCGCGCGGGCGTTCGGAACTGTTACGCGGCGTTCCTGTTTCCAGCGTTTCGGCCAGCATGCGCTGTTCGGCCCGTTCCGCGGCCTCTTGCAGGATCGCGTCGATTACCTGCTCCCGTCCGGGGGTGACGGGTTGGGCATGCGCGGCCACTGTTTCGGCCCAGAGTTCCGATATTTCTTCGCGGTAGAGGGTGAACAGTGCCTCTTCCCAGACCAGCCGAATGGCGAGAAGCTCGGCTGCGGTATTGTCGTTTTCACCGGCGAGGTCTGCGTGCCAACCCAGTCCGCGCGCGTATTGCGCCCAGCCGCCAAGGTCCATCAGTAGCCGGTGGAACGCCGTTCCTGCGGCCTCAGAAGACAGACCGAGAGTTTCCGAGGACCGGCCAAGGGCACGCCAGGGTGACCGTGACGTTTGGCTTACGAATGCGCCGAAACCGGTCAGGCCGTGGATCTCGGGCGTCAGGTCGCGGGATGCGTGGTCGCGCCAGGCAAGCCATGCGCCACCGCGCCGCGCTGGCTGCCACAGCGCCTGACCCCGATCGAACCACGCGCCAGCCCAGGCGCCGATACGCTCTTCAATAAGGCCCGGCCAGTCACGACCCGAGACTTGTGCGGCCAGTTCGGCAACTGTCGGCAACGCGTGCGGCGCCGTCGCGGGCGCGTCCAGGGCGGCCATCACCTCGTCAAGTGTCGGCCGGTCGAACCCGCGTACGACATCGAGAGCGGCGCGCAAGTCGTCTTCGGTGATGTGCCCGTCGGCGAGCTTGGTGGCGATGGCGGCCCGGTCCGGACCGATCCGGACGCCACCGACCCGTGCCAGGCGCGCGGCGGTGACGGCCAGAGGCTCGCCCGATTGTCCAAGGAACGGGTTTACCGCGACGCTCGCATCCAGGGCGAAAAGCGGTGGGATGGCCTTGACCGCTTCATTGGCCTTGGACACCAGTTCCAGAAGTCCGGCGGTATAGATCGCGTGTTGCATGGTCATGTTGGAATCCTCCGGATCAGGGTGTCAGTGAGTGGTTTGCCGCGACCAGCCGCCCAACAGGCGGTCGAACAGCGCATTCGCGTACAAACCGTTGGACAGGTGCACGCGCAGTCCAGCTGCGGCGGGATGCCCAGCCCAGAGCGGAAAACTTGCCTGAGCAACGGCAACCGCGCCGAAGCTGACCAGCGCAAGGAAGATCAGGGCCCATTCCAGCGGTCCGGGTGCCGGCGTCGCGGGCAGGGTGCCCTTGGTCATCGCCTCGGCGACGCGCTGAAGCAGGAAATAGCTGATCGAGGCTGCGCCCGCGTAGAGTGCCGTCCGCCGTGTCAGGGCGGCAGGGGCGGCATCGGCCAGTCCTTGCGCCAGCAGGTAGGCAACACCGAAGATCAGGATCACACCAAGCGCAACGGCCTGCACCGATTTCCCGTCAAATCCGAGCAGCGCACCAATCGCGGCATAGATCACGCCGTAGATCGCGATGGCCACGCCAAAGGCAAGCGCCACGTTTCGGGCGCTGGGCACCGCGACGGGTCCCGGCCTGCGTGTCGCGGCCACGGCGCGCACCGCCTCTCCCGCGCTGAGGAAAGCATGCGCCTTGTAGAGAGAGTGCGCCACGATGTGCAAAAGCGCCAAGGGAAACAGTGCGAGGCCGCATTGAAGGATCATGAAGCCCATCTGTGCGATGGTGGACCAGGCAAGCGCGGTCTTGACCGCCGGTTGGGTCAGCATCACCAGACCGCCGAACAGTGCAGTGAACCCGCCGAGCATCGCGAGGACCGCCAGCACGCCGGGTGCGGCGAGCATCACGTCGGCCATCCGGATCAACAGGAACCCGCCCGCGTTTATGACACCGGCATGCAACAAAGCCGATACGGGTGTCGGTGCTTCCATTACCTCGGTCAGCCAGCCGTGGAATGGGAATTGAGCCGAAGCGAGGACCGCCGCCGCAGCGATCAGAATCGCGGCCAGCGCAGTTACAGGCCCGGGTGCGGCGTTTTCCAGAAGGGTCGCGATATCGGTGGTGCCGGATCCGGCGATCAGCGTGATCACAGCGGCAACCAGGGCGACTTCGCTGGCCCGTGCGACCCACGCCTTCTTGCGCGCTGCACGCAGGGCGGTTTGCCGGTCGGGATAGAACAGCAGTAACCGGTGCAAGCCGAAGCTCGTGGCAAAAAATGCGAGTGTCAATTGCACAAGGTTGCCCGCGCTGACCAGAAGCAGGACGGCAGCCAGGGTTGCGGCCATCCATCCGGTGAAGGCACCCTGCCGCTCCTCGCCGTCGAGGCTGGTGGCGGAGTAGCGCAAGACTACCCATCCCACGAAGCTGACGAGCATCAGCATCGTGACGCTGATCACGTCCAGCCGGATGCTGAGGCCGACGCCTGCAAGACCGATCAAGGCCGATGTTCCCGCTCCATTTACCACCAGTGTAACCGCGGACAGGCTCGATGCGCCCAGGGCGATCAACGCCGCGACCTCTGCCAGTCGCGGCAGGTGACCCGGGCGTTTGCCGGGCCGACGCGTTGCCAAATAGGCAACGAGCAAGAGCGCGGCAGGGGCGAGAAGAGGTAGAAACAGATAGGCCATCGAAACGTCTCCGAATTCGCGTGGTACAAGGCTGTCAGCGGAGGTAACGCTTACACGGGGTGAAGAAAAATTCATTGTTTTGAAAAACGCGTTCACTTAAATAGAACGATATGCCGCTGAACTATCATCATCTGCGTTACTTCTGGGCCGTTGCCCATGACGGGAATCTCACCCGTACGGCCGAGCGGCTGAACCTGTCGCAATCGGCGCTTTCCGTGCAGATCAAACAGCTCGAAGAGCGGCTCGGGCACGCCCTTTTCGAACGCCGCGGACGGCAGTTGCACCTGACCGAGGCCGGGCGCATCGCGCTGGACCATGCCGATTCCATTTTCGCGACAGGTCAAGAACTTGTTGCAACGCTTCAGGAAGCGGGCCGGGGCAGGTCGGCGCTGCGGGTCGGTGCGCTTGCAACGCTATCGCGCAACTTCCAGATCGGCTTTCTCCGACCGATCCTGTCGCGGGCGGATGTCGAGGTGATCCTTCGGTCCGGCAGCACGGCGGAACTCCTTGAAGGTTTGACCACGCTCAACCTCGACATCGTTTTGATGAACCGCGAACCGCCCGGTGACGGGCTTGCGCCCTTCGTCGTTCACAGGGTTGCCGAACAGGCGATCGGTCTTGTCGGAACGCCCGATCGGCTGGACCCATCGCGCCCGCTGGCCGATCTTTTGAGTGCGCAACCCGTGATCCTGCAGACGCGCGACAGCACTGTGCGCGCGGCCTTCGACGCGTTGGCCAACAGGCTGGGTATTCGCCTCAATATCGCGGCCGAGGTTGACGACATGGCGATGATGCGCCTTCTGGCGCGAGAGGATGTGGGGCTTGCACTGGTGCCGCCCATCGTCGTCAAGGATGAGCTGGCCTCTGGCAGGTTGGTCGAGGCGCAGGAACACCCGCGTATCACCGAGACCTTTTACGCGGTCACGCTTGACCGGCGTTTTCCCAACCCTCTGGTCAAGGAATTGCTCGAAGGTGCCGACTAGCGCCGCGTCAGCCAGGATTGCGCACGGTTGGCCGCCATCCCTGCGAGAGTCACTGTCAGCACGATCCGGAAAAGGTGGTGAACCGTGACCAGAAGCGGGCTGACCCCGAGACTCAGCGCGATTAGGCTCATTTCGGTCACGCCGCCCGGCGCAAAGCTGATGAGCAGGGCCGAGAACGGCATTGCCGAGCCTTGTGCCAGTGCCCATGCAAACAGTGCGCTGATGCAGAGCGTCAGGCTTACCGCGACGAAGCCTAACCCCGCGCCGGTCAGCAATTGCCGCAGCGTCGACCGGGCGAACCGGACGCCCAATCCGCATCCCACGACCAGCTGTGCCAGGTTCAGCAAAGACGCCGGTCCGGCCAGAGCGAGCAGGCCGGTTCCGTTCAGAACGGCGCTGAGCAGGAGCGGGCCGACGAGCTGACCGGCAGGCACCCGCAACCATTGGCCGAGAAGCAGACCGACAGGGGCAAGCGCCGCGTAAAGCAGCCAGTCCTGCCAGCGCGCAGCCCCTTCGGTCATCGCCTCGCCAGCGGCGCTGCCAACGGCATCACCAGTTACCACGAGGAAAATCATCGGGACGAGCGCCACGACAAGAACGATGCGGATGAAGTGCTGGAGGCTTACCGTAGCGACATCGCCGCCCGCCCGTTCGCCTAGGATCGCTGCCTCGATCAGGCCCCCCGGCATCGCCGAGTAGGCTGCGGTCACCGGGTCATAGCGTCCGATACCGCGAAACACGGCGTAACCAACCAGTTCGGCAAGAACAATAAAGACGACAAGCGCGAGCATGGAGGGCCACAGGCCGGGAAGCAGGTCGATCAGCTCGGGCGAAAAGCTGCTGCCGATCATCAACCCGATTATTGCGACAAAGCCGCGTCGCAGGAGTTCGGGAAACCACAGCTTACGGCCCGTTTGTGCATGAACTGTCAGCGAAACGCTGGCGGTGACGACGAGGCTGCCCAGCAGAAAGGGCAGGGGCGCACCCATGGCCCGGGCCAAGAGCGCACCGGCCAGACCGGCTGCCAGCAGGCCGAACAGCGTCAGAAACTTGCGGATTGGGTCGTCCAACCTGGAACCCCGATACGGAAGACAAGGCGACCGGACCCAAGCGGGCAAGGCGCCAACAGATGGCACCCCCTCCTTGCAGGAGGGCGCGTCGGTAACCTCAATAAAGAGCGAAGTATCAGAAATAAATAGACAATGCTTCTGGTCCTGCAATGCCCTCACGGTTTCAAGCCAAGTATGTCACTTGCAACGGGTCCAGAGGAAACACTCACGGCGGATCGCTAAACATCAGAATCCGACAATCAATGCCGATATCGTTTATCTCACTCAGATACTTCATGTGGTCCGGCCAAAAGGGCCTATCCAGCGGGATACGTTTGGAAGCTCTTCGTAACCCTAAAAGACTGGACTCAGCATGCAATACACCGACGTTCCCGATGCCACTTTGTTACCGACCGGAGACAAAGTCTATTTTGACGGTGGCCATTGGACCTCCGACGCCTCTGTTTCTATCGTGGATACTTTCGAAAGCGGCCTGCGTATTGGAGACGATTACTTTTCAGAATTTACCCTTGGCAGACAAGGCGCTGTCCAGTTTGCCGACAGTTTCTTTATTGCCCCATTCTATAACCCCAACATGTACGCTTCGTCGCGCGACTTCCAACCGTATGTCGACAGCGGGGTCTTTCTTGACAGGAACGTTGAGCGCGATTCTGTCGTAATCACCTGGCAGAACCTGAGTTATTTTCTCGGCGAACAGAGCAATGATTATCTGACGTTTCAGCTTGAAATAATGGACTTGGGGGACGGTAACTCCGAGATCATTTTCCGATACCAAGACCTTTTCGACCCAACAGCCCACGGGCAGTTTGAAAATTGGTGGGCAGGCTTCGGAACGCCCTACACTTCAGATCACGGTTTCTACGAGGAAGGTGTGCCTGAAAACTTCAATCTCGAGAACCTTGTCGGCAACACTGGCGTAGCCGCTGTTTGGCAGTATCGCATCATCGACGGCGTCGTTCAGCCGCTTATTCCGTCCGAAGCAACCGATGAGGCTGATCGAATCTCCGGCAGTTTCCTGACCGAACCTCTGATCATTGCCGGTGGCCATGGGGACGACACGATCATCGGCGGTACCGGAGACGATGAGCTGAGCGGCGATGAGGGGAACGACTCCTTGGTGGGCGGAGCCGGTCAGGACCTCATTCGAGGTGGCGACGGTGATGACACTCTCGAAGGGGGAGATGGCGAGCAATACTACCGTGGCACCGACACCCTACAAGGCGATGCCGGGCACGACATCATTCGCGGTGGCGCCAATCGAGACGGGATCGATGGCGGCGAGGGAAACGACACGGTTGACGGAGGCGCTAACCGAGACCGGGTCGAAGGCGGCGCTGGCAATGACATCATCGACGGGGGAGATCACGGCGATAACATCGACGGCGGACCTGGAGATGATACAATCATCGAAGCATGGAGCAACACGCCGTCTCGCTACACGTCTTCCTGTGGAGGGGGTCCGGCGGGTTACAGTTGCTCGGAATACTATGATGACACCATCAACGGTCGTGACGGCGACGACACGATAGCGGGCGCGCGCGGCGACGACGTCCTTGGCGGGCAGGCGGGCAACGACATGGTCCAGGGTGGCGACGGCAATGACAGCATCGGCGGTGGCGCTGGCAATGACGTGCTATCTGGCGGGCGTGGTGACGACCTGTTCTCGGGCGGAGATGGGGATGACTTCATTTATGGCGATACTGGGCACAACCGTGCCAATGGCGGTGCCGGGGCCGACACCTTCTTGCTGACCCCGCGTGGCCATATGATAGTTCACTACTTCGATGCCGACGATGGCGACCGGCTGATCGTGGATGGCGACCGCTGGGACCGCGACGATTTCTATCTGCGTATCGACCCCCAGCCCGATGGCGGTCTCGGTGATGGCGTCGGGACCGTGACCATCGTCTATCGCGAAACGGAGAGCGCCCCGGAGCATGAGTTCGCCGAAATACGCTCTGTGGGTTCGCTCGAAGAGTTGCGTCTGGAACTGCCCAGCGCGGAAGGCGTGGCGATTGACCCGATCGTGTGGGACCTAGCCTGAGGCAACACGAGTAATGCTCGTATTCCTTGGGGTATCCTCTTTCTGGGTGAACTGCACCTGTCGAGTGGTGACAGGGGGCGAACGATCTTTGATCAGCAGATCATCCTTGGGTTCCTTCGATCAGACGATCGGAGCCTGACCTTGGAGGGGGATACCATAGAAGTCCAAGCCAAAATTGCCACGCAAGAAACCAAAACGCGCCTCTTGCGTCCTGCGAACCGCAGTGTCTTGCGATGCTATTTGGGAGATGGCGACCCCTGCAGGACTCGAACCTGCAACCCCGGACTTAGAAGGACCGTGCTCTATCCAGTTGAGCTAAGGGGCCGTCGTTCCTTGCCTTAGCAGATGCCGGATGGGTGGAAAAGGGCCGACGCAAGGGCTTCTGCCGCCCCGGAAAGCCGCAAGCTTTCCGGGGCGGCAGTTATGTCGAAAGCGCGGACGCGTCAGGTTTTTTTCCGGTCGTCCACGATGCCCATGGTGGCCGTGCCGCTATGGCCCAGTTCGACCGAGGCGAAGGGGCCGCCGTGGCACATGTGGCCAGGGTCCTGCGGGTCCATCCGGGGCGCTTCGGCAAAGATCTCTTCGGCAAACTGTTCGGCATTGTCCTTGGGCCGATAGCCCAGGAACGAGGCTGCCGCGTTATCCACCGGGGCACGGTCGTTGTTCGAAACGCCGTAGACCACGCTGAACCCCGTGACCGGGGTATCGATGGCGCGGGTGACAAGCTGGATCAGGTCGTCATAGCTGAGCCAGGAGCCGACGGCCCGGGCATTCGTCACTTGCGCGCAGGAGAGGATACGCATGCAGACAGCCTCAATACCGCGCTTTTCCCAGTACATCCGCGCAAGATCTTCGGCAAAACACTTGGCCAGGCCGTAATAGGTATCGGGCCGGTGCGGAACGTCCGTACCGATGAACTCGTTCTTCGGATACATGCCGACGGCGTGGATCGAGCTGGCATAAACCACCCGGCGCGCGCCATGCTTGAACGCTGCTTCCCACACGTTGTACGCGCCCACGATATTGGGGCCGAGGATTTGTTCGAACGGGGCCTCGTCGCCGATCGCGCCGAAGTGGACGACCATCTCAGCACCTTCCAGCGCGGCGTGTACCTCGTCGTAGGAAGCGAGGTCGGCCTTAACATAAGTCTCACCGTCGTAGAGCGTTCCGATATCGTCGGCGATATCGGTCGAGATCAGCTCGTCGCAGAGCTTCGACAGTGGCTCACGCAGGTGGGACCCCAGCCGACCGGCGGCTCCTGTAAGGACGAGTTTCTTCATTCGGCGTCTCCTTCTTTCCTTGGCTGCGGTGTCAGATCACCGCTTTTTCCAGCATCGGCGCGTTGCGGGCAATCCGGTCATAGTGAAATGGCGTCATATCGAGGCTGCGATAGCTGCCATGTGTTATCCATTCGGCCAGCCCGCGGCCCATTGCGGGCGATTGTTGCAGCCCATGGCCGGAGAAGCCATTGATGAACATGAAGTTCTCGACTTCGGGATGGGGGCCCAGAACGGCATTCTGGTCCAGCGTGTTATAGGCATAGTGCCCGGCCCATTCGGTGACCACGCGGATCGCCTCGAATTGCGGGATGCGCGTGGCGATGGCGGGCCAGACGACCTCCTGCCAGATGTTGGGATCCATGCTGAAGTCGTCGGGATCGACCGCGGGATCGGTAAAGCCCTTTGACCCGGCAAGGTAGCTGGCCGGGCCATCCTGTCGCACATGCACACCCGAAGGGTCGATGGTCAGCGGCAATTCGCGGTCGAGCGGCCGCTCGGCGGTAAAGATCCAGGTGAACCGTTTGCGCGGCTCCACCGGGATGGATAGCCCCGCCATGGCGGCGGTGCGTGCCGCGCGCGGGCCTGTGGCATTCACCACGGTGCCGCAGCTGATCACCTCGCCCGAGGCCAGCGTGACGCTGTCCACCCGCGTGCCATCGGCGCTGCGGGTCATCGCCACGACCTCGTTCGCAACATACTCCACGCCGCGCGATCGGGCAGAGCGGCGGAACCATTCGAATAGTGTGCCGCCGTCCCAGTAACCCTCGTCCTTGGTGTTGATGCTGCCCATCACGATGCCATCGAGATCGTAGAACGGGTATTCCGCTGCAATCTCGTCGGGCGTCAGCAGGCGCGTCTCGGCACCGGTCACTACCTGTACATCGCGATTGGCGCGCAGCGTCTCGGCAAAAGCTTCGTTATCGGCGAGATAGAGATAGCCGTAATTCTGGATCGACAGGTTCGGCACCCGCTCATCCCGGCCCATCCGCTCGCGCAGGTTCTTGATGAACTCGGCCGTGAACTGCGAGATGCGTACATTCAGGGGGTCCGAAAACTGCTGTCGAATACAGGAATTGGTGTGCGCCGTCGAACAGGCCTGGTAGCTCGTGTCGCGCTCGACAACCAGGATACGGCCGTCGAAACCGGCCTCTTCGGTCAGGAACCACGCGACCGAAGAGCCCATGATCGCACCGCCCACGATCACGACGTCATAAGAATTCCGGGATGGTGTTTGTGTCATGCTGCCCTCAGACGGAACGTGTCAGGCCGCCATCCACGCGGATGTTCTGGCCCGTGATGTAGCCTGCCGCCTCCGAGGTGAGAAAGGCAATCGTTTCACCGATCTCGTTGCGCGAAGAGCCGTATCGTCCCATGGGGATCTGACTGCGCCGCTCATCCGTTTCAGGCAGGCTGTCGATGAAGCCGGGGAGGACGTTGTTCATCCGAACGCCCTTTGCCGCATACTCGTCCGAAAAGAGTTTCGTGAAGGACGCAAGCCCTGCCCGGAAAACCGCCGAGGTCGGAAAGACCGATGATGGTTCAAACGCCGCGAAGGTGGAAATGTTGACGATGGCGCCACCGCCCTGTTCCGCCATGATCGGGGCGACCAGCCGGGCGGGCCGGACGGCCGACAGGAAATAGACCTGCATCCCCTCGATCCAGTCCTCGTCGCTGAGGTCAAGCACCGGGGCGCGGGGGCCGTGACCGGCGGAATTGACCAGCGCGTCGATCCGCCCCCACCGACTCATCGCCGCGTCGACCAAACGCGCCAGATCATCGGTCGACCGGTTGGACCCGGTGACACCGATCCCACCCATTTCACCGGCTAGCGCCTCGCCCTTGCCCGAGGAGGACAGGATGGCGATCTCGAACCCGTGTGCGTGCAGGGCGCGGGCCGCATCGGCCCCCATGCCCGAACCCCCGGCGGTTATCAGGGCAACCTTAGTCATGAGATGTCCTCTCCTGTGTTGCTCTTACCGAGGATCGCCGTGATGTTTTCGGCGCTCAGGCCATAGTCACGCGCGGCGGCCTCGGCCGAAATGTACCCTAGGGCGAGATCCCGCGCGACGGCTTCGGGGTCACGCTCGGACGGGTCGCCATAGCCGGCTCCGCCGGGAAAGCCCATCACCACGCGGTCGCCATGTGCGACGAATTGTTTGCCCTTGCCGCGCATGGCGCTGCCGTCGCCCCGCGCGATCGTCGTGGGCGCGCCATCCGCGCCTCCGCGACGCCCGCGAGCCGGGTGGTGCACCCGGTCGAACATCGCCTGCAGGTCGAATTCATGGCCTTCGCGCGCGCCCACTTCCATGTGCTGGCCAAGGCCGCCGCGCTGCCGTCCCGCGCCGCCGGAATCCGGCCGCAGCTCCTTGCGCCAGATGATGACGGGGCCGACCTGTTCGGTCGCCTCGACCGGCATGGTCATCACGCCCGAAGGGAACGCGGTAGCATTCAGCCCATCGAGGCCGGGCCGTGCCCCGGCGCCACCCGAGTTGAAGGTCAGCACCTCGGCCCTGCGCGCGCCCTTTGGGGCCGGGGCATCGGTACGCGGACGCAGCGATACCTGAAAGTTGCACAGGCAGCCCGCGCCCTCGGCCGGGACCGTATCGGGCAAAAGCTTGTCCAGCGCATCATAGACCGTGTCGGGTACCATGTGGCCGATCACGTGGCGCAGCGCCACCGGCGCCGGGTGTTTCGCGTTCACGATCGTGTCCTCGGGCGCGGTGATCTCGAACGGGGCGAGCGAGGCCGCGTTGTTCGGGATCTCGGGCGCGATGGCGCATTTCAGCGCGTAGCAGGCATAAGCCTTGGTATAAACCAGCGGAACGTTGATGCCCTTGCGGTCCACGCCGCTCGTCCCTGCCCAGTCGCAGGTAATGCGGTCGGATTCGATCTTTAGCTGGACACGCAGGTCGATGGGCGTGTCATACCCGTCGATCCGCATGTGCCCGTCGGCTTGGCCCGGTTTCAGCGCCGCAATCCGTTCCAACGTCGCCTTGCGCGAATTGGTAAGGATGAAGTTGGATATGCCCGAAAGATCAGCCAGCCCGAACTCCTTCATCATGTCGATCAACCGCCGGTGGCCGACCTCGTTGCAGGTCGCCAGGGCGTAGATGTCCCCGACCAGCTGGTCCGGCTCGCGCACGTTGCCGCGGATCATCGAGACCAGGGTGCGGTCTACCTCACCCTGCGTGGCAAAGCGCATGATCGGAATGTACAGCCCTTCCTCGTAGACCGAGTTGGCATCGGCGCCGAACCCCCTTCCACCGATATCGGTGACATGGGCCGTGCAGGCAAAGAAACCGATCAGCCGGCCGTTGTGAAATGACGGCGTCACCACCGTGATGTCATGCAGGTGGCCTGTCCCCTCCCACGGGTCGTTGGTGATGTAGACATCGCCCTCGGCCATCGTGTCGACACCGATCCGGCGCATGAAGTGTCCGACCGCATCTGCCATGGCGTTGACATGACCGGGCGTGCCGGTGACCGCCTGCGCCAGCATCCGGCCCTGTTCGTCATAGACGCCGGCCGACAGGTCTCCGGCCTCGCGCACGCTGGTGGAAAAGGCGGTACGGACCAACGCCTGTGCCTGTTCCTCGACGACCGAGATCAGACGGTTCCACATGACCTGGTAGGCAACTTGCGAAATCTCAGCCATTGGCGGACTCTCCCTTCACGAGGATATCGAGGCAACCGTCGCTCAGCGCCGTGATGCGGCGGCTGGAGGGTAGAACGACGGTGGTTTCGGTTTCGGTCACGACTGCGGGACCATCGACCTGCGCGCCGGGCTGCATCCCGTCGCGGGTGACGACAGCAGCCTCGACCCGCTTGCCGAGGCCCGGGTCGAACAGGGCGCGCGTGCCGGTCTTTGTGGCCTCGGCCAAGGTCTCGACTGGTGTTGCCAGGGCCGACGCGGACGGATCGGTATAGGCGTTGACGGACCAGACGGTCACCTCGACCTCCATCGCCTCCACCGCGCGGCCGAACAGCTTGGTGTATTCCGCTTCGAACAGTTCCAGCAGGGTTGCGCCATCAGGGTTCGCCGCCTGCGCGCCTGTCAGTGCGACCGGAATTTCCCAGCCTTGCCCGGCATAGCGCATGTAGACTTTGTAATCGGCCGAAATCGGGGCCTTCGCGTCGCAGGACCTGACAAAGCTCTTGGCTTCCTCTTCCATCTCGTCGAACAGTGCGCGCACACGCTGTGCGTCGAAATCGGAAAGACGCATGAAAACCGAGCGATTGGCCTCAAAGCTGAAGGGCGCGCGCAGAAAACCGATGGCCGACCCGACGCCCGCACCGACGGGGATCAGGCAGCGGTCGATGCCCAGCTTCTCGCACAGCCGCGCGGCGTGCAGCGGGGCCGCGCCGCCGAAGGCGATCATCGTGTAATCGGCGAGGTCCTCGCCGTTTTCCACCGCGTGAACACGTGCCGCGTTGGCCATGTTCTCGTCCACGACTTCGGCAAGACCCCAGGCGGCCTCTTCGGCGTCCATCGCCAAAGTATCGCCGAGATGCGCGCGCAATGCTGTTTCGGATTGATCTGGATGCAGTGGGATCGATCCGCCCGCGAAATTCGCCGGGTCCAGCTTTCCCAGCACGAGGTCTGCATCGGTCACCGCGGGGCGCTCGCCGCCGCGCCCGTAACAGGCGGGGCCCGGTTCGCTTCCGGCGCTCTCCGGTCCCACGCGGATCTGGTTCATCGCATCCACATGGGCCAGCGATCCGCCGCCAGCCCCGATTTCGACCATGTCGATCACCGGGATCGAGATCGGCATGCCCGACCCCTTCTTGAAGCGGTACGATCTCGCGACTTCGAACACCCGCGCGGTCTTGGGCGTCTGGTTCTTGATCAGGCAGATTTTGGCCGTGGTCCCGCCCATGTCAAAGGACAGCACCTTGTCCAGCCCGTGGCGCGCCGCGATGTCGGCAGCAAAGATCGCGCCACCCGCAGGCCCGGACTCCACCAGCCGCACCGGGAACGCTGCAGCGCTTTCGATCGACATGATGCCGCCACCCGAATGCATCAGGAAGATCGGGCAGCCCGCGCCTTCGTCGGCCAGTCGGTCGCGCAAGCGGTCCAGGTAGCTTTTCATCAACGGCTGGATATAGGCATTGGCGATGGTGGTGTTGAAACGCTCGTATTCGCGCATCTGTGGCGACACTTCGCTGGAAAGCGAGACCATCACGCCCGGTAGTTTCTCGGCCAGAACCTCGGCGATCATTCGTTCATGTGCGTCGTTGACATAGGAATGCAGAAGGCCGACCGCGATGCTTTCGTATCCCGCCTCGCCCAGTTCCTCGGCGAGTGCCTCGATATCGCCCCGCTCCAGCGGGATCAGAACGCCACCCTCGGCATCCAGCCGCTCGCGGAGCACGTAGCGCCGGTTCCGGGGCAGGAGCGGTTCAGGAAGCACGAGGTTCAGGTCGTATTGCTCGAACCGGCTTTCGGTGCGCATCTCGATCACGTCACGGAACCCCTCGGTCGTGATCAGCGCCGTGCGTGCGCCGCGCCGTTCGATCAGAGCATTGGTGGCAAGGGTGGTGCCGTGGATGATCTGGCCGATCTCCTCCGGCGTGATGCCCGCCTGCCCGCAGACCCGTGCCATCCCCTCGATGATCGCATCTTCGGGCGCAGCATAGGTCGTCAGAACCTTGGTCGAATGCCGCTCGCCATCCCGTTCCAGCACCACATCCGTAAATGTTCCGCCAATATCCACACCGAGTCGTGTCGCCATCATCCTCTCCATCCATTCGCGGCGACGGTATCGAAAGTCGAGGATCAGGAAAAATTGTTTGTTTGGATTGGTAGGATCAGGATTTCTGATCTTGCGACAGGCACCGGGCGATCTTGATAGCGCCGGACAGGTAGGCAGGGGCCGGGTCCGAAAGATACCGCGCGGCAAAGCGCAGATCGTCTGGCACCCACGGGTAGTCGAGGCGGCGCAGTCGCCCGTCTTCGAGATAGGGGGTCAACATGCGGTCCGGGAGACAGGCGATGCCCAGACCGTCGACACTCATCCGCAGACAGGCCGCGATGTTCGACGAAGGCACCAGCCGCGCCGCGATGCGCGTAGCGCGGAAATGCGCCTCGAGCTGCTGGAAAGGATGCGTACCGCGCGCATGGGTCAGGACGGGGTTCGCCGTCAGATCAGCCTCGGACAGAGGCGATGCGATGCCCAGCGACGGCGCCGCGACCCAGGAATAGGGCGAGGCGTCCAACGGAACGGTCCCTTCGGTGCGGCGATCGAAAGGCCCGCTTTGAAAGGTCAGGTCCAGATCGCGGGCAAACAGCGCATCGGACAGGTTCGCACTCAGATCCACCGTCAATTCGACATCGACGGAGGGGTAGGCGGTCCGCATCTCTTTGAGGAACGGCATCAACCACGTATGCGCCACCAGTTCGCTCACGCCCAGGCGCAGCACGCCTTCGAAAAGGGTGGCGTCGCCCGCGGCGGCAACCAGCGCATCCATACTCGACAGAACCGTGCGCGCATGGGCAAGGATCTCGCGCCCCCGCGCCGTCAGCCGGACAGAACCCGCATCACGCTCCATCAGGACCACCCGCAACTGTGACTCAAGCTGCGCGATCCGGTTCGATATGTTCGGCTGTGTTGTGTTCAGTCGCTCGGCAGCGCGCCGGAACGACCCAAGGTCGGCCACGGCGACCAGTGCTTCGAGCTGTTTGAGGGTGATGGGCGGCAAGGATATCTCCGGTTTGACCGCACATACCACGGGCGCGACGGCTACTCCAGAAGTCCGGTCGGGCGATCCGGCACTTGCGCGGCCTGGGTCAATTGCAACAGGTGCCATGCCAGCACCAGGTTCGAAGAGAAGACCGGCATCGAAAGCGTGGCCATCAGCGGGCGGATCACATTCAGAGTGCGCAAGTTGGTACAGGACAAAAACAAGGCGTCAACATCGGCGCCGTGTGCCAGCGAACCACCGGCCGCCACGATATCCTCATCCGCGATACGAGCTACACGCGCTTCGGCCGGTTCCGCGAAAGTGCCGAAAGCGGGCGTTTCGATCCCCGCATCCGCTAAACGCTGGCGCAGTTTGTCGGATACCACCTCGACATAGGGCGACAGGATTGCCAGCCGCTTCACGCCTGAGCTTTGACATGCCGCGATCAACGCGGTGAGCGGGTCGGTGACGTGGCGCGTCTCGCAACCTTGCTTCACCATCTGCGACACGGAATCCGCTCCGATTTCAGCGGTGCCGCTGGTGCAGCCGTAGCCAATCGCATCAAACCGGTAGCCGCGCGGAAACAATCCGGCAGAGGCCGTCATATGTTCGCGCATCGCGCCAAGGCTTTCTGGCGTCACGTCCACGCCCGAGGGGATGCGATTGACCAGAAGGCTCACATGCCGGGGGATCAGTCTGCGAAAGTCGTTTTCGAGCGTCTCGTCGGATTGCAGGACGATCAAACCCAGCCTTGGCCGCTCGGGTTCGATCAGCGAATAGGGAAAGACCGGCATCTTATGCCTCCAGGACGGGCAGATCCGGACCGGCCGGCGCGGTCAGCCACTCCGCGCCTGTTGCGGTAATCACGATGTTCTCTTCATGCACGATGGACCGGCTCGGTACGGTCTCGAGGCAAGGTTCCAGCGTAAGGACCATTCCGGGTTCCAGAACGGTCTGGTCGGCGGGGATGAGCGATGGCCATTCGGTCAGCTGCATTCCCAAACCGTGGCCCAGCCGACCCGCCGCATCTCCGCCCAGGACCGCGTTCATCGTGTGAAACAAGTCTGCGGCGGTCGCACCGGGCCGCGCTGCTTCGAACCCGGCCTGCGTCGCCTCAATGACCCGGGCATGTCCGTTTTGCGCAATTGACGAAACCGGTCCCACGGCCCAGTTGCGGTCGTAATCGCAGAAATAGCCGCCCGTGACGGCCCCGGTATCCAGCATCAGGATATCGCCCGCTGCCAACGGTGCATCGGTCGCGGGCGATATCACGTCGCCATACCCGTCCGGCCCCGCGCCGCCGGCAAGGTAGGAAACCCAATCTGCGCCCTCTTCGAGGCACAGGATCTGGAAGTTTCGAAAGACATCCGACAACGGGACGCCCGCCCGTGCGATTTCCGGCACGCGGGCAAAAGCGCGCCCCGCGACGGCGCAGGCGTGGCGGATGCGCTCTATCTCGGTGGAAGACTTCACCATCCGCAAACGTCGCAGGATCAGCGCATCCTCGGTCAGAACGCGCCTGCCGAGCATTCCGCCCAGCCTTGCCCAGTCTGCAAGCGGCATCCTCAGGTGAGACTCGAGCGCCGAAGGCACGCCGATGCGTCCGCCTTCTGGTACCAGTTCGCGCAGCGTCTCGGCCAGCAGGCCAATCCCGTCATCGGCATAATCCGGTGCGGCCCAGGTCCGAATATCCGAAATCCAGCCCTGCGCCATGAGGTGTGCTCCGATCGCGGGGATGACCGCCACCGGGTCGCCCTGCGCCGGTACAACGAGGAACCACGGACGCGTCGGGCTTTCCCAGAACCGGGTCAGAAACCCCGTGAAGTAGCGGATTTCGGGTTCGGTTGTCAGGAACAGCGCAGCCAGATCCGCCTCGGCCATCATCGCTTGTGCGCGGGCCAGCCGGGCCCGGTATTCGGCCTCGGCGTAATCGTCCATCAGCTATCGGCCTGTTCGGAGAGGATCGTCAGAACCCGTGACGACGGCCCAAGACCCAAGGCGTCTCGCCTGTCACTGGCAGCGGCTAACGCTGACAGCCCCGCGGCACCCGACGGCGTGCTTTCCAGACCGGACCGGGCAGCGAGATCCGCGCCGCTCTGTCCTTCGGCCTCGGTGATCGTGACGAAGTCATCCGCATCCCGCGCCAGCCCTTTCAGTGCGATCAGTGAAGGTTCCTTGCAGTCGAGCCGCCCCATGCAGGATGGCGGCCCGCCTGCATGGACTGCCGCCCCCGCCTCGACCGAGGCGAGCAGGGCAGGCGCATTCTCGGGCTCGACAACGATGATGCGGGGGGTGTCGCCCCAATGTGCGCGGGCAATGGCGGCGGCGGCACCGGCCAGCCCACCGACGCCTGCTTGCAGCATGATGTGGGTGGGAGCCTCGGCCATCTGGTCGAACACCTCGGCCATCAGTGCCAGGTATCCTTCCATCAGGCGATGCGGACGCTCGAAATAGCCGGGCCACGAACTGTCGGAAAGCAGGACATGGCCGGGCGCCTCTGCCGCCTGCGCGGCAGCGGCCATGCTGGCCTCGTAATCCGAGCCTTCGCGGATCACTTCGGCGCCCTCGGCCTCAAGCCGTCGCGCAAAGCTCTGCGGAACCTGCTCGGCGATGAAAACCTTGGCCTTTGCACCAAAGACACGCGCCCCTGCCGCGACCGAAAGGCCATGATTGCCAGCGCTCGCCGTCACATAGGTCCGGCCGCGCGCCGTGCCCTCCTCGGCCTCGCAGGCGATGACATAAGCCGCCCCCAGCGCCTTGAAGCTGCCCAGCCCCATCCGAACCCGCTCATCCTTTACCCAGAGCGCGCCAAGGCCCAGGGTTTCGGCAAGGTCGGGTTTGTCGTGAAGGGGTGTCCGGGCCGCTGCGGGGCAGCGTTCGAGCAGGGCGAGAGGGGCCGCCGCGTCGATGCTGGGAAAGGGAATATCGGCCAGGTCGGGATGGTCCAGACCCTTGCCGCGCCAAGGGTTCGCCAGATGTCTCATTGCTCGATCATAGCTTGCGGGCTGCGATCTTGACCTGCTGCCTGCGACCGGCCGAGCACTGCGCGCGACGCGGCGGCCAGCCGCCGCACCCCCTCGGCCAAACTGTCCGGCGGGTTGAGGGTGAAATTGATGCGCACCGCCGCCCGGTCGCGGCCTTCGGGGTCAAACACCGACGAAGGCGAGACGCAGACGCCATGCGCAAGCCCTTCGCGCATCAGTAGGTCGGTATCAAGTCGCGCGTCGCGTGCTCGCGCCCAGACGAACATGCCACCCGTCGGAACCTCCCATTCGAACAAGGCGTCAAGATGTTCGGCCATCGCCGCGCAAAGCGCATCGCGGCGGGCGCGGTACAGCGACAGGATGTCGGGCAGTACCTGCTCACACAGCCCCGTCTCGAACGCCATGCAGGCCACCTGCTGTGACAGGCCGCTGGTGCACATGTCCGATCCCTGCTTGGCCGTGGTCAGAGCGGCGATCATCTCAGGCGCTGCGATCACCCAGCCGACCCGCAAGCCCGGTGCCAACTCCTTGGACAGGGTGCCGAGATAGATCACCGGTCCCGCATAGGGTGCCCCGCCGCACAGGTCCAACATCCGGGGCAGGGGGCCGCAATCATAGTAGAGAGCGCCATAAGGATCATCCTCGACAAGCCAGACACCCGTTTCCTGCGCTGCCTTCACCAGAGCCTGGCGCCGCGCAACGCTCACCAACCGCCCCGTCGGGTTCGAGAAATTGGGCACGGTATAGGTGAATTTCGCCCCACGCATCAGGTAGGGCAGGTCAGGTGCCTCTTCCTCCATCCGCACCGGGCGGTATCGGGGGCCGCGCGGGCGCCATGCGTCCAGCGCGCCCAGATAGGCCGGAGTCTGCGCCGCGATTACATCACCTTCGTCCAGCAATACCTTGCCGATCAGTTCCAGCCCTTGCATCCCTCCGGTAGTGATCAGGACGTTTTCACGGCCAAGCCGCAGATCTACTGTCGAGAACCGCGCCGCGATCGCGTCGCGCAGGGCAGGCAACCCGTCGATTGGCGGATAGCCAAGTGCCTCCTTCGGGTGCTCGCGCACAGCGCGTGCCGCCAGATCCGCCAGCGCATCGACAGGCCAGAGCGCGGGTTCGGGCAGACCTCCCGCCAGGTTCACGAGGTCCGGCACCTGACCGGCGGCCAGGAATACCTGCGTTACGTCGTTGGTCTCGTCCAGCCAGCGGGCGAAAGGAGGGGGAGAGGGCATTGCGGCTCCTTCATGTCACCTGTGGCCAGATTAGGTCCGAGGAACGGCGAAGGGAACCGGCGGTCATTCCACTCGGTTCAAGCGGTCACTCCACCCGGTTCAGGCGGGCGCGCATCTCCTCGGCCTCCTGACGGGCGTCGCGGAGACCGTCCATTGCGGCGCGCAGCTCGGCCTCGGTCTGAGTCAGCTGATTGGTCAGTTCCGCCTCGCGCTGCTGGAGGTAGGTGATCGCCTGATCGCGGGTCTCCTCGGCCTCGTGCAACTCCTGGCTCATCCGGTCGAGATCGGCCACGTCGCTTTGGCGGACGCGGGTGAACCGATGCACCAGCCAGTTCGCGAACCAACCCAGCGAGAAGGCTACGAACAGGATGATGGCGGTGGTGATGATGAATTGCGTTCCGTCCATGTCAGTTCTCTCCACCCTCTTCCTCGGCGGGGGCGTCGGCCGCGTCGCCATCTTCTTGCGCAGGGGCCTCGGCCTCTTCCAGCGCAGTCTGCGTTTCCTCGATCGGTTCGGGGCGCACCAGCCGGAACTCGATCCGGCGGTTCGCCTCTCGCCCTTCCTCCGTGTCGTTGTCCGCGATGGGCTGGCTTTCGCCATACCCGACAGCAGCGTAGGTCGAGGTCAGGACCCGCCGCGCGCGCAATTCGTTCAGGACCGATTGGGCGCGGGCCTGACTCAATTGCTGGTTCATTTCCTCGCGGCCCTGGCTGTCGGTGTGCCCCTGGATTTCCATTCGTATCTGCCCGCAATTGCGCAGGATATCGGCGATCTGGTTGAGAACCTGCGCCGAGCCGGCGGCGACGGCTGCCTTGCCCGGTTCGAACGCGATCTTCTCGGCTTCCTGGATCTCGACCAGCCGTGCCTCGCAAACCTCGGGGTCGGGTGGCGTGTCTTCGGGCTCCGGCGGCGGCAGGTACTCCACCGCCAGATCGTACTCGGCTCCGCTGCCCAGCTGTTCGGACAGCAAGCGCGAGATACGGGCATTCACGTCCTCGACCGTCGAGACACCGCGCAGGTCGACCCGTTCGGGCGTCACGATCAATGCGCCGTTGCGCAGGAACGACAGTGCCTCCAGCCCGGCCAATACACGGGTGGGCCAATCAGCGGGCAGCCCCTCGACCAGACGCACGGCGGTATGAACCGATGTGGAGCCGAAAGCGGCCTTGGCATAGCTGTCTGCCACTTGTCGCAACGCCTCGTCGCCCAATCGCCCGCGCAGCTGTACCTGGCCTTCGGGGCTGACCGTGGCGGTGAACTCTGCAGGGCCCTGAACGGCGTCCTCGGGCTCGGGCAGAACGGCCGTCAGCACAAAAACATCCGGCAGGGCGTTGTCCAGCTCACCGACCACGGTATCGAACTCACCTTCGGGGGTGCCCTCGATCGCGATAAGGCTGATATCGGCATCCGAAATCGTCACCGATCCCTGGCCCAGTTCGGCGAGTGCCGCGATGCTCAATTCGGCGGCGCGGGCCCAGTTGGGCGAGGGGACACCCAGCCCGATGGTGCAGCTTGCAGCGCCTTCCAGTCCTGCGCTGCGGGCAGCTGCCAGTATGCGGTCGCGCCCCTTTTCGTCCTGCGCCGAGCAAGCGTCGAAGCGGGCCCCTTCCTCGTCGATGAGAAAGCGCAGCGTGAAAGGCGTGATTACGGGGCGCGGCGCCGAGATATCCAGCCCGATCCGCAGGGAGGGCGGCGCCGCACGCGTCAGCTCGTTTTCCAGCTGGCGTCGGGCCTCGGGACTGTCCGAAATCGCCCTGACCCGTACAACCCCGGCACTGGCCGAGACCTTGGATTGCGGCAGCCGCGACAGCGCCAGCAACGCATAGGCCATTGCGTCTTCCCAGCCATCCGGGCGCGGATGGTTGGCCGTTTCCAGCAGGTCGGTCACCTCGACGCCATCGCTGATCCGAGACAAACGTTCGACCAGAGCGGTCCGGTCGGTGGCAGCCGGGATCAGCCCGATGATCGAGATGCCGCTGTCATTGCGCAGGATTTCGACCGAAAAGCGCGGCGGCGCGATATCGGCGGTCGGGGCAACCGTCATGCCGTCGATCACGCGCGAGGCATCGATCTGTTCGCCGACCACGCTCAGTGCGTTGAAACGGGTCGCCTCATCCGGTGCGATGCCTGTCAGTGAAACCTGCAGACCGTCGGCTTCGACCTCGGCCCAGTCGTGTCCGGCC
This sequence comes from Lutimaribacter marinistellae, assembly GCF_042648365.1. Taxonomy (NCBI): domain Bacteria; kingdom Pseudomonadati; phylum Pseudomonadota; class Alphaproteobacteria; order Rhodobacterales; family Roseobacteraceae; genus Lutimaribacter; species Lutimaribacter marinistellae. The sequence continues at coordinate 104,394 of NZ_JBHRXI010000012.1, forward strand.
TCGTCCAGAGCCTCGCGGATGATGATTTCCGAGGTCTCCTCGACATAGCTGCTGGCGAATCCGGCCGCGATGAGGCTGAGGCCCGCCGCAAAGGCAAAGGTCAGTGCTGCAACGAGTGTGAAGGGAAGGCGCATCCCGCTTCCATGCGTTCATTCAGTTGGCGGCAAGTCTTACAACCGCCTGTCCGGAGGTGCAATCACACCAACACCGCTGCCGCGAAGAAGATCAGCGGAATGAAGCCGGTATCCCGATTCGACCTGAACTGCATGAGCAGTTTGTCATTGTCGTCGATATCGAGTTCACGCAACTGTCCCAGCATGTGCCACCCCATCGCCCATGGCCCGGCAAGCGCGATCATCATCGCCAGGACGGGCGCATCCGGCAGCCCGGCCTCGATCACGGCGAGGCCCATGAAACTGACGGTTCCGACAAGGAACCAGCGCAGCCAGCGGGCCGTCTGCGTCCCGAACAGCCGCGCCGTGGATTTGACCCCGATCAGCGCGTCGTCCTCCTTGTCCTGATGGGCATAGATCGTGTCATAGAACAGCGTCCAGCAGATACCGGCGAGGTAAAGCAGCACCGCCGGCATCTCCAGCCGACCTGCATGTGCCGTCCAGGCCAGCAGCGCGCCCCAGTTGAAGGCGAGGCCGAGGAATACCTGGGGCCACCACGTGAACCGCTTGGCGAAGGGATAGATCGCCACCGTGACCAGCGACAGGATGCCCATCCCGATCGCAGCCCAGTTGAAGGTGAGCAGGATGCAGAAGGCGACAAGCGCCTGTGCCACCATCCAGCCAAGCGCGCCGGGTACCGTGACCTGGCCCGAGGGGATGGGCCGCGACCGCGTCCGCTCCACGGCGCCATCGAAGTTGCGGTCGGTGATGTCGTTCCACGTGCAGCCCGCACCGCGCATCAGCCAGGCTCCCATGCCGCAGCCGACAAAGATCCACAGATCTTCCCAGCGCGGATCGTCCCCCGCGAAGATGGCCAGCATCAGGCCCCACCAGCAGGGCAGCAGCAATAGCCAGGTGCCGATGGGCCGGTCGGCCCGGCTGAGCCGCAGGTAGGGTCGCGTCGCTACCGGGGCATAGCGGTCGACCCAGTTGCCCTTGACCGCGTCGGCCACCTGACCATCTGGCGCTGAGGCGTCGCCTTGCATATGTAATCCCCCATGGAAGCGAAAAGCGCAAAGATCAGGTTGTATGTAGATCATCCGCTGGGGCAGGGGCAATCAATCGACCTCGCCCGCGAACAAGCGCATTACTTGTTCGGTGTCATGCGTCTGGCCGAGGGCGCTGCGGTGGCGCTGTTCAATGGACGCGATGGCGAGTGGTTGGCCAAGGTGGCCGAGGCCGGAAAGCGGGGCGGACGCCTCGAATGCATCGCGCAGACCCGCCCCCTGCAGATGCCGCCAGATCTCTGGCTTCTTTTTGCGCCCATCAAGAAGGCGCGCACCGATTTCATCGTCGAGAAGGCCGCCGAAATGGGCGCTGCACGCATCCTCCCGGTGCAGACCGATTTCACCAATTCCGAACGAATCCGGCAGGATCGCCTGCAGGCTCATGCGGTCGAAGCTGCCGAACAGTGCGGCGGCACCTACGTGCCCGAGGTTGCGGAGCTGCAGAAACTGTCCCGCATGCTCGATCATTGGCCTGCGGACCGACGCTTGATGTTCTGTGACGAAGCGCTGGCCGATGGTGCACCCGCGCGGTCGGGCTTGCCCGACGATCCCGCCGCGTCGGAGCGTGGAACGTCTGAGCCATGGGCCATTCTCATTGGGCCCGAAGGCGGGTTTTCCGAAGCCGAGCGTGCGCGCCTGCATGCCTTGCCGCAGGCGCAGGCGGTCAGCCTCGGCCCCCGGATCCTGCGCGCCGACACTGCTGCCGTAGCGGCGCTTACCTTGTGGCAATCCAGCCGGGGAGACTGGAGATGAGTTTCATCCGACCCGAGGCCCGCGATGCGCTCTGGCGTTGGCGCGAGGTTTTGGCGGCGTCGGTTCTGGCGCTGGTCGCCGCCAGCTGGATCGTCGGCCCCGGCGGCCTTTTGGGCTGGGTCGGCTGGGCCCTGTTGGCCGCCGCGATCGCACTTGTCGTCATTGGCATTCAGCGCGCCCGCTTCCGCACCGGCTCTGACGGCCCGGGCATCGTCACTGTGGATGAAGGGCGCATCGTCTACATGGGGCCGCTGACCGGCGGTGTTGTCGCCGCGCGCGAACTTGAGCGTCTCACGCTCGACCCGCTTGCCCGTCCGCCGCATTGGGTGCTCGAGCAACCCGGCGAAACGCCGTTGCAGATCCCGGTCTCGGCGCAGGGCGCAGAGGCGCTGTTCGATGTTTTCGCCACCTTGCCGGGCATCCGCACCGAACGCATGCTGTCAGAACTCAACGGCGGGGCGCGCCATGCGGTCGTCATCTGGGAAAAGACCCCGTCACGCCCCGATCATCTGCGTCTGAACTGAGGCTTATCGCGACCCTTCCCATGGGTGTTCGACCCAGACCTCCAGCCCTTCGATAAAGTCGCGCAGCTCGCGCAATCTCCGACGTTCTTCGCTAACCGCGCCCCATTGTTCCCGTTCGCGCAGCCGCTCGATGGATTGTTCGAGGTTCCTTTCGAAATCACGGGCGCGCTCCATCTCGGTGTTCAGACGTTCCTGCCGGTCTTCGGGTTTTTCGAGATCGCGCATGTCGCGTATCAGACGCTGGGTACGCCGCCGGTCGGCCAGCGCCATGTGCAGAACCCAGGTCGCCATCGCGTCCGAGAAACCGCCGATCCTGACTGTTCTGCCGCGCTGTCGCTCGCGATGCAATTCCCGCACCGCAAAGTCGGACAGGCCAACAAAGCGCGGGGTCGTCACATCGATGGGCTCGCCTACATCCTCGTCCTGCGGTGCGCCCTGCTTTTCGACACCGCCCGCACCATCGTCGGGGTTTGTCGGGCTGTAGGGATAGCTTTGTGCCGGCCCTGCCAGCGCGATACTGCTCAAAACCAGGAACATAAGGGCAAGCGCCTTTGGTTTTGACCTTGTTGGACGCTGCATCGGATCAATCCTTTCAACAGTCCAATAATCCGCAAATATACCACAAATAGTTGCGATATCACAGCTTCGTGGGGTTGCGGGCGGATTGCACCGATGGCCTTTGCATTGACACAGGCGGGAAATCTGCCACTTCTCGGCGGGACCCAGACGAAGCAGACGCGAGGCCCAGCCAATGTCCATCCCCCAGTCCGGCGGCGGACCCATCGAACGCCACGAGCAACTGGCCGAATACCTGGAAGCAGGCTGCAAGCCCAAGCAGGATTGGCGCATCGGCACCGAGCACGAGAAGTTCGGTTACTGCAAGGAAACGCTGCGCCCGCTGCCCTTCGAGGGGGAGCGCTCGATCCTAACCGTACTCGAAGGGTTGCGCGACGGGCATGGATGGGCCCCATTGGAAGAGGGCGGAAAGCTGATCGGTCTTACCAAGGGCGGCGCCAACATCTCATTGGAACCGGGCGGACAGCTGGAACTGTCCGGCGCACCTCTCGAGACCATCCACGAGACCTGCGACGAGGTGAACGCGCATCTCGCCGACGTCAAGGATATCGCCGACCGCATAGGCGTGGGCTTTATCGGACTCGGTGCTGCTCCGATCTGGACGCATGACGACATGCCGTTGATGCCCAAGGGCCGTTACAAGCTCATGGATGCCTACATGCAAAAGGTCGGCACCATGGGCCGTGTGATGATGCGGCGAACCTGTACCGTTCAGGTCAATCTCGACTTTTCGTCCGAGGCGGACATGGTACAAAAGCTGCGCGTAGCCTTTGCGCTGCAACCGCTTGCCACCGCGCTCTTCGCAAATTCGCCCTTTTTCGAGGGCAAGCCGAACGGGCAGAAAAGCTGGCGCTCGCTGGTCTGGCGGCATCTCGACGACGATCGCACCGGCATGCTGCCCTTCGTGTTCGAAGACGGTTTCGGGTTCGAGCGATGGGTCGACTACGCGCTCGATGTGCCGATGTACTTCGTTTACCGCGACGGCAAGTACATCGATGCGCTGGGCCAAAGCTTCCGGGATTTTCTCAAGGGCGAATTGCCCGCGCTGCCCGGCGAGACGCCGACCTTGTCTGACTGGGCCGATCACCTCACCACGATCTTCCCCGAGGCACGGATCAAGAAATTCATCGAGATGCGCGGGGCCGATGGCGGACCATGGCGCAGGCTTTGCGCGCTTCCCGCCTTCTGGGTCGGCCTGACCTATGATCAGGGCGCTCTCGATGCCGCGTGGGACATCGTCAAGGACTGGGATCAGGAAACCCGCGAAGGGCTGCGCGTCGCGGCAGCCGAACAGGGGCTTCAGGCCGTGGTGAACGGGGTGAACATGCATGACCTCGCCCGCGAAGTCGTGGGTATTGCCGAGGCAGGTCTCAAGGCCCGCGCCCGTCCCGGCGCCGGCGGTCTTGTCCCGGACGAAACCCATTTCCTGAACGCGTTGAAGGAGTCGGTCGAAAGCGGCAAGGTGCCCGCCGACGAGTTGCTCGAGGACTATCACGGCGATTGGAACGGCGACTTGACCCGGATCTACGTCAAATACAGCTATTGATCGTGAATGCTCAGCCGGCGTTCAGGGCCACGCTGGCTGAGCACCGATGGCTCGGTTGCCGCTATTTGAGGTCGGCGCGGATCGCGGCCTACCTATCATCCCCTTTTGGCACTTCCGGTCCTCGGTTGCGACCTCAACACGACCATCTACGCCACGTCATGATGGTGAGAGACACGGTGCAACGGCTAGTCTTGGCGCCATGTAGGCTGAGAGATGGGGCGAGCCGACCGGCTCGGGGTGGTCAATGCTGAAAAAAGCGTTCGGAATAGGTGTTCTCGTGCTCGTTCTCGGGGTGGTACTAGGCGCTGGGTACCTGTTCGTGTCGCCCCCCGATCTTTTGCGGGTCGGCACCAATTATTCGGCCAAGATGGTTTGCTCCAACGTGTTCATTGCCGGGCGCGATGCCGAAGAGACGCTGGCCGTCGACGTTCAGGCGCCGGGCCACCCGCTGTTGAAACAGATCTCGGTCGACGTCGATACCGACGCGCAGCTTGTCAGGGCGTGGGTTTTCGGCTTTTTCGCTCCCGCGACCTCCCAGTACCGCGAGGGGTTGGGCTGCACGAATATCCACGATGCCGCCCTGTCGGATGAACGTTTGGACATGCCCGCCCCGTCTTCTGGCGGGCTCTGGCCAAAGGGCAACGATATCGCGCCGTCACAGGACGCCGATGTTCTGGACATCCTGTCCGACGAGGCGTTGTTGGGCGAAGGATACCGTGCGGTCGTCGTGGTCAGGAATGGCCGGATCGTCGGTGAGACCTACGCCGAAGGCTTCGACGCCGAAACGCCGCTCCTGGGCTGGTCGATGACCAAGACCGTGACCGCGGGTCTGATAGGCACTCTGGTCGGGTCCGGCGAGATGGGACTGGACGACCCTTTGACCGCCAGCTACGCGGAGTGGAGCCGGGATGACCGTGCGCAGATCACGGTCGCGGACATGCTGTCGATGACGAGCGGTCTGCAATGGAACGAGGGTTACGGCAACGTCTCGGACGTTACCCGGATGCTCTATCTCGAAGATGACATGTCGGGTTTCGCCTCTGGCCTCGGAGCGGAGACCGGCACGGGAGACGCGTTCAACTATTCATCGGGAACGTCCACCATGCTGTCCCGTGTCTGGCAGGATAGGGTGGGCGCCGACAGCCTTGGCTATCCTCGCGATGCTCTTTTCGAACCGCTGGGGATGACTTCGGCGGTCATGGAAACCGATGCAAGCGATACGTTCGTTGGGTCGAGCTACATGTATGCCACGGCAAGGGATTGGGCCCGGTTCGGGCAGTTCCTGCTTCAGAAGGGGGTTTGGGACGGTAGCCAACTCTTGCCACAAGGCTTTACCGATTGGATGTTCGAGCCGGTGAGCGCGTCGGATGGACGATACGCCAAGGGGCACCTGTGGCTGGAATCTCCCGGCGATCTTCCACCTTTCGAGGATGCCGTTTGGCTTCAGGGGCATGACGGACAGTTCATCGGGATCTTTCCGTCGCACGACATGGTCGTCGTCCGCTTGGGGCTGACGCCATCGAAACTGGGATATTCGTCCCTGCCTCTGGCCAAGGCTCTGATCGCGGCGTTCGAAGGTTAGGACCTTTTTCCTGAAGCGGCACTGCGCTGCCTCGGCAGTGTTTGTCCGATTGCGAAACTGCTTGTTCAAAGGCATGCCCATCGCAGCAACCCCAAGGTAAAGGGCGCTCGGCGCCTCCACTCTCCGTTGCGCTCTTCTCCAAGGCGGTGGCCTAGCACCCGCGAATTTGGTAAGATTTTTTCCTCAACGGAGAAAAGCATTGGATCGGCGGCTCAGCGCGATCATGGCGACCGATATGGTCGGTTATTCGCGGCTCATGGAAGTCGACGACATCGGAACGATCGAGCGCCAGAAAGCGCATCGCATTGCGGTGATCGACCCGGCCCTTGCCGCGTATCACGGCCGGGTCATCAAGGAGATGGGCGACGGACTCCTGATCGAGTTCCCGTCAGTGGTCGAAGCCGGCCAATGTGCCGTACGGATCCAGCGGGGGCTGTCCGCGTACGAGGCTCGCCAACCGCGGGACCGGCGCATGTTCTATCGGATCGGCATCAACCTCGGTGACATCGTTGCATTGGGGGACGACATCCAAGGCGATGGCGTGAACGTTGCCGCGCGGCTGGAACAGATCGCGGAGCCGGGCGGCATCTGCATCTCGGGCGCGGCTTACGAACAAATGCAGAACCACCTTGATGCGCCGGTTCGCGACATGGGCGAGCAAAACCTCAAGAACATCGACCGTCCGATTCACGCCTATGCGATCATTCTGGATGGCAGTTCTGCGGCGCCCCGGCAGAACCCTCTGTGGAAGAGCAGGCGCGCTGTCGCGGTGACGCTACTGGCACTCATGCTCTGCATCGGCGTGCTCGCCTACTTTTTCCAGGACGGACAGCGCAGCCACCCATTCGGCCCAGACCTCGCCGAAGACCTGCTGGACGGTGGGCGTGCCAAGCTGGCGGTACTGCCTTTCCGCACCCTGTCGGAGGATGAAAGCCAGAACCACTTTGCCTTTGGAATGACCGAGGATCTTGTCACCGATCTGGCCAAGCTGTCCGGTCTTCTCATCATCGGGCGCAACATGTTCGACCCGGGGCCGGTCGACGATGCCGAGGTCATCAAGATCGCCGAGGAACTTGGCGTCAGGTACATCGTGACCGGCAGTCTGCGACAAGCGGGCGAGCGTCTGCGCATCAACGCGCAATTACTCGATATCGACACCGGCGGGCATCTCTGGGCCGAGCGATATGATCGCAGGATCGACGATATCTTTGCCGTACAGGACGAGGTGCGCGAACAGATCGTCAGCGCGCTCGAGCTTCACCTGACCCCCGACGAGGCACGCCGGATCGCCCTTCATCCGACGGAAAACCGAGAAGCCTACGAGGCTTATCTGCGCGCAGTCCAACTCGAAAGCTTCTTCACCGATCAGCACAGCGCAGAGTCGATCCACTTGCTTGAAAAGGCGCTGACGCTCGATCCCGAATTCGCCCTCGCACATGCGCGCCTGGCAATGGCCCACATCATCAGGGTCGAAGGTGGCTGGGCCGAAGACTCGGCAGCAGCGACGAGGTTGGCGCAGGAGTCCATCGACCGCGCGCTCGAGATCAATCCCAAACTTCCGCAGGCGCATTGGGCCATCGCCCGCGTTTTCACGCAGGGCCTGGTCTTCGACTCGCAGCGCGCACTGGAGGCTCTGAACGCGACCGTCGCGCTCGACCCCGGATATTCCGAGGCTTACGCTCTGATGGGAATACTCCTCCACTATGTCGGGCGAGCCGAGGAAGGTTTGAAATCCGTCGAAACGGCGATGCGGCTCAATCCGCGTTACCCGTTCTGGTATAGCTATGCCCTTGGCGTGAACCAGTTCCAGCTGGGAGAGACCGAGGCCGCGCGCAGCAGTCTGGAACTTGCGATCGAGCGCAACGCGGCATGGATCAACACCCACCTGCATATTGTGCCGGTTTACGGCTTTCTCGGCCTGATCGACGATGCGGAATGGGAAATGGAGGAGCTTCGGGCGCTCGGCTTCACGCCCACGATCCAGAACTGGGAACAGAAGATACCCATCGAGGATCCCGATTATCGCGCGCGTTTCTTCGAAGGTCTCCGGCGGGCAGGCGTGCCGAAAAGCTGAACCGAACCCACGGCCAGACGGATACTAACCGTCGCGCCCCGGCTCGTTGGGATTACTGGAAAAAAGCGCAATCTTGTTGCCCTGCGGGTCGCGCAGGTAACCGACATAGAAATCGGACCCGTACGCGGCACGAAACCCCGGCTGGCCCTCGTCGGTCCCGCCCGCAGACAGCGCGGCGGCATGAAGGTCGCGCACCTGTTGTTGGTTGCGCGCCTCGAAGGCGACCATGCACCCGTTACCCGCCGAGGCAGAACGACCATCAAAGGGCGGCTTGACGTAGAAGTCGGGCAAAACGGGCGATTGCCCCGGCTCGGCGGGCAGCGCATAGCTCAAGCCCTCGTGTCCCTCCTCCAGCCCGTAACCGAGTGCCGGCAGGAACGCCGAATAAAACCGTTTCGCGCGGTCGATATCATCCGAACCGACCGTGACATAAGCAATCATGCTGCTGGTTCCTTGATGGGCGCCTTGATGGATCTCATCAAAGCATAATGGGCATTCTTGCGGCACGAAGCCACAGATCATCGAGGGCATCGATCTTTTCGGCCGAGACCGTATCCGTCCCTTCCCAATAACGGCCGGTCTCGTAGCGATAACCAAGCTGGCCCTCAAGCGCCCTGGCTTCGTCGAAAAGAGGGTTCGTGCCAGTAACAACGGGGGCGGTTCGGGATTCCAACTCATCGATGTCCACGCTGGGAAACAGCAACCTGCTGTCACCAGAGGACAGCCTGACACAGGCGCAGCCAAGCCGCGCCGCATGCAGCAGAAGGCGGGCCGATTTCGCCTCGAGGCTTCGCAGGCTGGGATCATCGCGCAAGGGATCGGGCGCACCACGGCCATAGAAATGGGTCTTGCCCGATCCGGAATAGATCATGTCGCAGCCGATAAAGGCGAGGATCGTCGGCCTGAGCGCTGACAAAGCCCAGTAACCGGTCGTGAAGGCCATCGTTCCACCAGCGTAGAAAACGCCACCAAAGGTGTTGTTGGCGGGTACGTAGTCGGCCGAACGGATCAGCCTTTGCCGGGCTGTGGTGCGGCCGGGCATTCGGGCCTTTGGAAAATCGTCCGGGGCAATGTGGTCATCCCAGTCCGAACGGACTTGCCACGCGTTGTTTATCGCGACGATCCGGTGAAATCTGGACTTGCTCCATGCCCGACACCGGACCGCGTCGGGCGCGCTTCCGATGATAAGGACGATACGGTGGCCGGAATCATTGGGCATCAAGAGAAACGCGTGACGAAGCTGCAGTCGTAAAGATGGGCCGCCGGGCGTTCCGGTCAAACCTTCGCGGCAAATTCCCGAATCGAAAACCGGCGGCAGGGAGAGGCTGCCGCCGGTCGGTCGTGAGTGGCCTTGGGTTATTGCTGCAGTTCTTCGGGGGATTTGTCGGCAATCATCGTCCACTTTTCATCGGCTGCGTCAATGAAACCGGGAATATCGCCTTCCCAACGGGTCTGAACGTCTTTGGAGAGGTTCAGGTAAAGCGTATCGTCGACGATCTTCCAATGAGTGGGGTCACCATCGAACTTGAACCCCATCGCGGCACCAAAGGCGCAATAGCCGCCATAGGCGGGTGCATAGGCCTCTGGGTTGGCGTCGAACGCGGCCTTGTTCTCTTCCGAGGCAAAACGATAGGTCGCCTCGTTATAGACCGTCGTGATCCGGTAATCGCCTTTGGTCGGTTCGCCCACGGTGAAATAGGCCACCGGGTCATAGCCCTGCATTGCCAGCCCGGTGGAGCTTGCGTTCACGTCCACGCCAGCGGCCAGCGTGGCACTAGCCACCGCCACCGAAAGCGCCAGGCCGCCGATCAGGGATTTCACTGCGTTCATTGGGGTCGTCCTCTTGGCTGTTGGGTCCGGCGGCACAGCGCCCCGGCCCGTTACGATCAGGTGCGGCGGTGTCCTCCCGTCGCAGCACCGAGATGGGCGATCCCGCGATCACGTGCAAAACAAGTGACCGGCATGGAGGCGCGAGGATTCCGTGATCGTCACCCTGCGCGTAGATCGGCGAGAAAGGCGATCACCTTTTCCCGTGACATCTCGCAGGGGCGCAGAACCGGCCCTGTGCGCAGGTGATAGAGGTTGAGACTGATGTAATCGCCGCCGCCCAACTCCCACGCGACCAGCTTGACCGCGCGGCCCCGCGCCATCGACGTCTTGATCACGCGGTAGCGGCGTGAACCGGACAGTCCGATATTCGTGCCCTCCGGCCAGCGCGCCAGCCGTGGCAGCGCCTCGCCCGGATCGACGCTCAGCTTTCTTTCCGGCCGATCCTCGGCTCGGTCCCGGCCATGATCCGCGCGATATTGGCACGGTGCCGCCAGAAGACGATCAGCGCCAGCGCCACCGCCATCACGACCGCCGATCCCCAGCCCAGAAGCAGCGCCCAGACCGGCGCCAGCACCGCCGCCGCAAGCGCGCCGACCGAGGAGATCCGGCTCAGGCCAGCGGCGGCCAGCCATGTCGCGCAGCAGGCGATTCCGACCGGCCATGCAAAAGCCAGCCAGAGGCCGAGGAAGGTCGCCACCCCCTTGCCGCCGTGAAACCGCAGCCAGATCGGAAAGCAATGGCCCAGAAAGGCCATGAACCCAGCAAGCTGCACGGCGTCCTCTACGGCAAAGGCCCGCGCGACCAGCACCGCGATCGCCCCTTTGCCCGCATCCAGCACCAGCGTCAGCGCGGCGGCGGGCTTGTTCCCGGTGCGCAGCACGTTGGTCGCGCCGATATTGCCCGAGCCTATCTCGCGCAGGTTTCCCAGCCCGAACAGCCGCGCCATCACGATCCCGAAAGGGATGGAGCCCAGGAGATAGCCCATCACGCCCCAGAGCAGCAGCAGGGGCACCGGCGTTTCGATCAGTGGCATCACTCTCTCCGATAGACGCAGGCCCCGCCCACGTAACTTGCCAGCACCCTACCTTGCAGCCGCTGCCCGTCAAACGGCGTGTTCTGCGATTTCGAGCGCAGCGTGAACCGGTCGAGCACAAAGGGCACGTCCGGGTCGAACAGCACGAGATCGGCGGGGGCGTCGACCGCCAGCCGCCCCGCCTCAAGACCCAGTCGTCGCGCCGGGTTGAACGACAGGGCGCGCCACAGGACCGGCAGCTCCAACTGCCCGGCATGGTAAAGCCGCAGCGCCGCGGGCAGCAGCGTCTCCAGTGCCACTGCCCCTGCGGCCGCCTCTTCGAATGGCAGGCGCTTGCTTTCCTCGTCCTGCGGCGTGTGCATGGAACAGATCACGTCGATCAGCCCTGTGCGGACCGCCTCGATCACCGCCTGCCGGTCATCCTCGCTGCGCAGGGGGGGCTTGACCTTGAAGAAGGTGCGGTAGCCCGAGACATCAAGCTCGTTCAGCGTCAGGTGGTGAATCGAGGTGCCGGCGGTGATGTCCAGACCGTTTCGCTTGGCGCGTTCGAGTGCGGGCAGCGCGCGCGCCGTGGTGATCTGGTCGGCGTGGTATTTCGCGCCCGTCATCTCGAGCAGGGCGATGTCGCGGTCCAGCCCCATCCGCTCGGCCATGGGAGAGACGGCAGGAAGCCCGTAAAGCGCCGCGAATTTACCCGAGGTCGCCGCCGCCCCGGCGCTCAGCCCCGGTTCCTGCGGATGCGCAACGACCAGCGCGCCCAACGACTTGGCATAACTTAACGCACGCGAGAACACCTTGGTGTTCTGAACGACGTGGTCGCAATCGGTGAACGCTACCGCGCCCGCGTCCATCAGGAACCCGATTTCGGTCATTTCGCGGCCTTCGCGGCCCTTGGTCAGCGCGGCCATCGGCACTACGTTGACCGGCGTGTCGGCCTGTGCGCGGCGGGTGACGAATTCCAGCGTTTCGGGCGTGTCGATGGCAGGGGTCGTGTCAGGCCGGGTGACGATGGTCGTGACACCGCCGGCCGCCGCCGCAAGGCCCGCCGATTTATAGCTTTCCTTGTGCCGCTCGCCCGGCTCACAGACCTTTACGCCAATATCCACGATCCCCGGGGCAAGGCACATGCCGCCGCAGTCGACCAAGGCGGCACCGGCCTTGTCCGTTCCCTGCGGCTCCCCCTCGCCACACGCCACGATCCGCCCGTCGGCGACGCGCAGCCAGCCGGAGGTCTCGGTCCCGGCCTCGGGGTCGATCAGGCGAGCGTTGGAAAAGAGCGTCTCGCTCATGGCATGGCCCTTTCGATGGCGGTTTTCGTGGCCTGTGGGTGGGCCTGGTACTTGATGAGGTGCTTGTCGCCGCCCTTGGTGATGACCTGCACGAAACTGCCCAGCGTCTTGACCTCGGCGATCTGGTCCAAGGGTACGCGGCGCGGGCCGGGACCAGTCAGCGTGCCTTGGCCGATTTCCCATGTCGCCGCCATTTCCTCGGACCGAAGGTACAGCCCGCGCACCGCGACGGCTGCCAGCCCGGCAGGCGCGCCGGTCCAGACATGCGGGTTGCCCAGCAGCCACAGAACCAGCATCGCACCGGCCATGCCGGCGGCTGCAAGCCAGGCATGGCTGCGCAGATAGGCGCCCTGATCGGGCTCGAACCTTACAGGATCAGCCACAGTAGCCCCCCGATCACCAAGGCCATCACGATGGCGAACACCATGGCGCCCTTGTTTCGCGCCTCTTGTCGCGCTTGCCGAGGCGGGACGCGCGGCGTGGAATGCGGTTTGGCGCTTTCGACCTCCAGCGGTTCGGGGCCGGGGGTCCAGTCGACGCCTTCCTCGGCAAAGATATCGACCAGTTCCACCTTGGGGGCAGGTCGCAGCGTCTCGGCGCGGCCGCCGAAGGCGGGGCTGCGCACCACCATCACCCAGCCCTCGATCCCTGCCAGCCTTTCGGTATCCAGCCGCTCCGCAGGAACACCCAACCCCTCGCGCAGGTATCCGGCAAGGCCCAACTCCTCTAGGTCAGAGACCGGAAAGATCTCGACCTGCCCGTCTTCCATCTCCTCGACACCCAGAACCTGCGCCGCGGCACCCGGCTCTTTCAGAAACCGCGCCTCCTCGGGGCGCATATTCAGCTTGAACAGCCGGACGAGGCCGCGTTCATGCGGCTTGACCTCCATCGCGTTCATGCCGTGCCTCCCAGGTTGCGGGCCAGCAGCTCCATCGAGGCCATGCGCACCGCCACGCCCATCTCCACCTGTTCCTGGATCACCGACCGGTTGATATCGTCGGCCAGCGTGCCGTCGATCTCGACGCCGCGATTCATCGGGCCTGGATGCATGACGATCGCATCGGGTGCTGCCAGCGCCAGTTTTTCGGCATCCAGACCGTAGCGGTAAAAGTACTCTCGCTCGGAGGGGATGAAGCCGCCATCCATCCGTTCCTTTTGCAGGCGCAGCATCATCACCACGTCGACGCCTTTCAGCCCCTCGCGCATGTCGTCATAGACCTCGGCTCCGAACTCGGCGAATTGCGCGGGCACCAGCGTGGGTGGCCCGATCAGGCGTATGCGGTTTTCCATCTTGCCCAGCAGGATCAGGTTCGACCGCGCCACGCGGGAATGCGCGATATCTCCGCAGATTGCGATGTTCAGCCGGTGCAGCCGTCCCTTGGCCCGGCGAATCGTCAGCGCGTCGAGCAGGGCCTGCGTCGGATGCTCGTGCCGGCCGTCGCCCGCGTTCAGCACCGCGCAATTGACCTTCTGCGCCAGCAGGTCCACCGCGCCCGAATGCGGATGCCGCACCACCAGCAGGTCGGGATGCATCGCGTTCAGCGTCATCGCCGTGTCGATCAGTGTCTCGCCCTTCTTGATCGAGCTGGCCTGCATCGACATGTTCATCACGTCCGCGCCCAGGCGCTTGCCGGCCAACTCGAAACTGGCCTGCGTGCGGGTCGAATTCTCAAAGAACATGTTGATCTGCGTAAGCCCCGCCAGCACGTCAGAGTGCTTTTCCGCGCGACGGTTCAGCGCCACATAGCTTTCGGCAAGGTCTAGGATCGCGGTGATGTCGCCCTGCGACAGCTGTTCGATGCCAAGAAGATGTCGATGGGCGAATTCCATGGCAGCGCGCTCCGGTCAGACGAACGGAGCCGCTTATAGGGGCGGCAAGCCCGCTCGGCAATGGGGGCAGGGCCACCTTGCGTCACTCGGGGGCGCATCCGCCCTCGGGCAGGCACTGTTCGCCCGGATGGCAATACTTGCCCATCCCGCAATCCACCGCCTTGATGGGGACGCAGCCCTGCACGGCCGAACACTTCCACCCCGGCCGGCACTGCGAGTCGGTCTCTTCGCACAGGAACCAGCCGGGCCGCGCGCATCCCCCACCGGGCAGGCAACCGACACGGTCATCGTTCTCGCGAATGCCGAGGTCGGGCAGGCTGTCGGACTGTCCCCGCGGCACGCAGCGCAAACCGCCATTGGCGCAGACTGTCCCCGCAGGACACGACAGCCCGCCGCCGCAATAGACACCGCCCAACGGTACGCAGCTGCCATCCGGGGCGCAGCGGGTTCCGGTCGGGCAGCAGGTCTGCATGTTGCAGATCGTCGTTCCCGCCGGGCAATCCGGGCCGATGCCGATCCGCTCGTTGAACTGGGCGAAACCCGGCGCGGCCAGCAGCCACGCGAACACAAGGACGATCCGAAACACCATGGGCCAAGCATGGCGCATCCCGCCGCGCAGGCAAGCGCAACCTGTCGCCTTTCCCTTCCCGACGGGTCGGATAGATTGGGGGCATGGAATCGGCCCTTGAGCATCTCGATCATTACACCGCGCGCGCCCTGCTGGACTGGCAGGTCGAGCTTGGTGCGACCGATGCCATCGGTGACGTCCCCGTCGACCGATACGGCCTGCCAGACGAGGCACCGTGGCTTGCCAAATCCTTGCCCTCAGCCTCCGGGCAACCCGGTGCCGCAGTCGCGCCCACACCCAAGGCCGACCCGGTCGAGGCCGCCCGAGCCGCTGCGAAATCCGCGGCCTCTCTCGACACGCTGCGCGCCGCGATGGAAGCCTACGAGCATTGCGACCTCAAGAAAGGCGCGCGCAAATTCGTGTTCTCCGACGGTCAGCCCGGATCGCGCGTGATGATCGTGGGCGAGGCTCCGGGCCGCGAGGAAGACCGCGAGGGGCGTCCCTTCGTCGGCCGGGCGGGCCAATTGCTCGACCGGATGCTTGCGGCGATCGGCCTCAGCCGCGCCGAGAACGTCTACATCACCAACGTGCTGCCGTGGCGGCCGCCGCAGAACCGCGACCCGAAGCCCGACGAGATCGCGATGATGAAACCGTTTCTTGAACGGCACGTGGCGCTGGCAAAGCCCGAAATGCTTGTGATCATGGGCAATATCAGCTGCGATGCCGTCCTCGGGCGGCGTGGCATCACCCGGCTCAGGGGGACGTGGACGCAGGGCCTGAACCTGCCGGTCCTGCCGATGTTCCACCCGGCCTACCTGTTGCGCAACCCGCATCTCAAGCGCGAGGCATGGGCCGATCTTCTAGAACTCAAGGCGAAATTGGACGGGCTGACATGAAAATTCTCGCTTTTTCCGACCTGCACATGGCCCGTGCCCGCGCCGCGGATCTCGTGGCTGCCAGCGCCGGGGCCGACCTCGTGATTGGGGCGGGCGATTACTGCAACATGCGCCAAGGGCTGGACGAGGTGATGGCGATGCTCGCCGGGGTCGACGCGCCGCTGGTCCTGGTCCCCGGCAACGCCGAAAGCGCGGCCGAACTGAAAGACGCAGCCCCCAAAGGGGTCATCACGCTGCACGGTCAGGGCATGGAATTCGACGGGATCGAGATTTTCGGGCTGGGCTATGGCGTGCCGCCAACGCCGTTCGGCGCATGGTCCTGCGATCACAGCGAGGCCGAGGCAGCCGAGCTTCTTGCACGCTGCGACCACGCCGATATCCTCGTGACCCATTCGCCGCCCAAGGGGCTGGGCGATGTCACCTCGCAAGGATCGTCCGTGGGTTCCACCGCGATCCGTGACGCGATCGAACGTCTGCGGCCCAAGCTGGCGCTCTGCGGCCATATCCACGACAGCTGGGGCGCGCGCGGCAAGATCTGCACCACGCAGGTTGCCAATCTGGGGCCAACAGTGAACTGGTTCGAAATCGGATGATCGACCCGCTCACGCTCCTTGCCTTCCTGCCCGCCGCACTGGCTCTGAACCTGACACCCGGCGCGGACATGATGTTCTGTCTTGGACAGGGGCTGCGCTCCGGCCCGCATGCCGCGGTCGCGGCCAGCGCGGGCGTCGCCGTTGGCGTGATGGCCCATGTGGCGCTGGCGGGGCTTGGCCTTGGCGCGCTGGTCGCGGCACTGCCTTGGGCCTTCGACGTGATCCGTTGGGCCGGCGTCGCCTACCTGCTTTGGCTGGCCTGGGGCGCGATCCGGCATGGCGCGGCCCCCGGCGCCGCGCCTGCATCGCCGGCCGCGCGCGCCTTTCGCGACGGGTTGGCGGTGAACCTGATGAACCCCAAGGTCATCCTGTTCGTGCTTGCCTTCATCCCGCAATTCGTGACCCCCGCACAGGGGCCGATCCTGCCGCAATTCCTTGCCCTGGGCGCCATCATCGCGCTGGGCGGGTTCCTCATCAACGCGGGGGTGGGGCTGTTTGCCGGCCGCGCGCGCCGGGGGCTGGCGGCCAATCCCCGGGCCACACGGTTGCTGGGCTGGGTGACCGGTTCGATCTTCGCCGCGCTCGCCATCCGCCTCGCCATACTGGAGAAAACCTGATGTCCCGCATCGACGAGAGCCTCGAGTTCATCCCCGTCCGCATCGCCGTTCTGACCGTGTCCGATACCCGCAGCATGGACGAGGACCGCTCCGGCCAGACGCTCGTGGACCGAATCGAACGGGCAGGTCACGTCATTGCCGACCGCAAGATCATCCGCGACGAACGCGCCCAGATCGCCGAACAACTCCGCACCTGGGTGGCGGACCCCGAAATCGACGTGGTCATCTCGACCGGTGGCACCGGCCTGACCGGACGTGACGTGACCGTCGAGGCGCATCGCGATGTCTACGAGAAAGAGATCGACGCCTTCGGCACCGTCTTCACCATCATCTCGATGGAAAAGATCGGCACCTCTGCCGTGCAGTCCCGCGCGACCGGCGGCGTGGCGGGGGGTACCTACCTGTTCGCACTGCCCGGCAGCCCCGGCGCCTGCAAGGATGCCTGGGACGGCATTCTCGAGAAACAGCTCGACTATCGCCACCGCCCCTGCAATTTCGTCGAGATTTTTCCGCGATTGGACGAACACCGGCGACGGAAGTAGACTGCCCGCGCGTTTAACCGCATGGATTTGACGTCCAGCTTGGCATTCTTTCGGTGTCGGCTACCTATGCAGTCATGTCCGCATTCGCGGTTGGTCAGGTAAGAAAACATGAGATTTCTTCGGCAAAGCCTCTTCGGCGTGTTTCTGGCGGCGGCCGCGCTGGCGCTGCTTCTGTTCGCGGCGCAGATGGTGATGCAGGCCGTTCAGGAACGCATGAGCCGTGACAACCGCCCGCCACAGGCGCGCGAACGGGTTTTCGCGGTCAACCTGCAACGAGCCGAGCTGGAAACCGTCACCCCCGTGCTCGAGGCGTTCGGCCAGATCGAAAGCCGGCGCACGCTCGAACTGCGCGCGCCATCGGGCGGCCGGGTGATCGAACTGACGCCCAGTTTCGAAGAGGGCGGAGAGGTCGAGGCAGGCGAGGTGCTGGTGCGCCTTGATCCCGCCGATGCGCAGGCCGCGCTGGATCGAGCGCGTGCCGACCTCCAGGATGCCGAGGTCGAGCGGCGGGACGCCCAACGCGCGCTGGAACTGGCGCGCGCCGAACTTCTCGCCGGTCAGGATCAGGCCGACCTGCGCGAGCGCGCGCTGCAGCGTCAGCGCGATCTCGAACAGCGTGGCGTCGGCACTGCCGCCACGGTCGAGACCGCCGAACTGGCCGCCGCCGCCGCGCGGCAGGCCGTGCTCGCCCGGCGCATCGCCGAGGCGCAGGCCGAAACCCGGCTCGACCAGGCCGCCACGCGTCTCTCGCGCGCCCGGCTGGCGCTGGACGAGGCGCAGCGCGATCTTGACGACATGACCATCTCGGCCCGTTTCGGTGGAACACTGAACGGCGTTTCACTGGTCGAGGGCCGGCTTGTTTCGGCCAATGAGAAACTTGCCGAACTGGTCGACCCCGCCGATCTCGAGGTCGCGTTCCGCGTCTCGACCGCACAATATGTTCGCCTGCTCGATGCTGATGGGCGGCTGATCTCGGCGCCGGTCACCGCCACGCTCGACGTCTCGGGTGTCGATCTGAGGGCCGAGGGCACCATCAACCGAGACAGCGGTACTGCAGGCGAGGGGCAGTCCGGTCGCGTGATCTATGCCCGGCTTGGCCGTGCACCCGGTTTCAAACCCGGCGATTTCGTGACCGTCACCGTCCGCGAACCCGCACTCGACGCTGTAATTCGCCTGCCTGCCTCCTCTCTGGACGCCTCCGGAACGGTGCTGGCGCTGTCGGGCGACGATCGGCTCGAGTCGATCCCCGTCACGCTCGTGCGTCGTCAGGGCGACGAAGTGCTGCTGCGTGGCGACGGGCTTGCAGGGCGCGAAATCGTCACGGGCCGTACGCCGCTCCTCGGTCCCGGCATCAAGGTGCGCCCCCTCCGGCAGGAAGGTCAGGCCCAACCCGAGCCGGACACGATAGAGCTTTCGGATGAACGCCGCGCGCGTCTCGTGGCCTTCGTCGAGGCGAACGACCGGATGCCGCAAGAGGCCAAGCAGCGCGTGTTGAGCCAGCTTGCCAGCCCGCAGGTGCCCGCCCGCCTGGTGCAGCGTATCGAATCGCGGATGGGGGGCTAGGCCCATGCGCCCCATTCCCGCGCAGGCCAGCGGTATTCTCAGCTACTTCGCCCGTCACCGTACCGCCGCCAACCTTCTGCTGGTGATCCTGCTGGTGCTGGGCGCGGCGTCGATGCCGAACATGCGGGCACAGTTCTTTCCCGATGTGATCGTCGAGTCGGTATCGGTAAACGTCACGTGGGAGGGGGCCGGCCCCGAAGATGTCGACAGCGCCATCGTCCAGGTGCTCGAACCCACGCTTCTGGCGGTGGACGGAGTCGAAAGCACCTCGTCGGTCTCGCGCGAGGGAAGCGCTTCGATCAACCTCGAATTCGAACCGGGCACGGACATGTCGCGCGCCACCGACGATGTGCAGACCGCGGTCGACAGTGTCACGACCCTGCCCGAGGAGGCGGAGGAACCCGAGGTGCGCCGTGGCGCATGGCGCGACCGCGTGACCGACGTGGTGATCTCTGGACCCACCGACCCGACGCAACTTGCGCTCTACACCGATGAGTTCGTCACTCGCCTCTTCGAGATCGGCGTCACCCGCACCACGATCCGCGGCATCGCCGCTCCGCGAACCGTGGTCGAGGTGCCGACCATGCAGCTCATAGCCAATGACGTGACCCTGTCGGAAATCGCTCAGGCCATCGCGGCCGAGGTCGATGCCGACCCCGCGGGCGACGTGACCGGCGCCAACGCCCGCGTCCGCACCGGCGAGGAACGCCGCACTCCTGAAGAGATCGAGCGCATCGTGCTGCGCTCCAACTCCGATGGCTCGCAGCTGACCATTGGCGAGGTCGCGACGATCCGGGTCGAGGGCGTCACCCGGAACCGGTCCTATTTCGTGGCCGAGAACCCCGCAATGTCGATCCGCATCGACCGTTCGGACCAGGGCGACGCGATCCGGATTCAGCACAGCGTCGAAGAGGCCGCCGCCGAGATGCAGCTCTCGTTGCCCGAAGGTGTCACGATCGAGCTGATCCGCACCCGCGCGCAGGCCATCACGGATCGCCTGAACATCCTCGTCGACAACGGGCTCATGGGGCTGGGCCTGGTCGTCTGCCTGCTGTTTCTCTTCCTGAACGCGCGCATCGCCTTCTGGGTGGCGGCCGGCATTCCCGCCGCCATGTTCGCGGCCATCGCGGTGATGTATCTCGCCGGGATCTCGCTCAACATGGTCTCGCTCTTCGGCCTCATCATCACGCTGGGAATTGTGGTCGATGACGCGATCGTGGTGGGCGAACATGCCGATTTCCGGGCGCGCCGCCTGAACGAGGCGCCGGTCGTTGCCGCCGAACGTGCCGCACGCCGGATGGCGATGCCGGTCTTCGCGGCGACGCTCACGACCGTCATCGCCTTTTTCGGCCTCGTCTCGATCGGCGGCCGGTTCGGAGAGCTGATCCGGGACATCCCCTTCACCGTGATCGCGGTCCTGCTCGCCTCGCTGGTCGAATGCTTTCTGATCCTGCCCAACCACATGAGCCACGCCATCGCCCACTCGGCCAAGCAGCACTGGTACGACTGGCCCAACCGCGTGGTGAATGCCGGTTTCCGGTGGATGCGCGACCGGCTGTTCCGCCCCTTCGTCGGCTGGATCATCACGGCCCGCTACGTGGTGCTTGCCGGGGCGGTTGTCCTGCTGGCCTCGCAACTGGCGCTGGTGATCGGCGGCGACGTGCAATGGCGCTTCTTCAACGCGCCCGAACGCGGCTCGGTCACCGGCAACTTCGCCATGGTCGAGGGGGCCAGCCGCGAAGATACGCTGGAACAGATGCGCGAGTTGCAGCGCGCCACGGATGAGCTTGCCGCCGAACTCGAAGAGCGGCTGGGCGTGAACCCGGTCGATTTCGTGATGGCGGAAATCGGTGGCAACGCGGGTTTCGGCCTCGCCGGGGTCGAGGGCAAGGATGGCGATCTGCTCGGCGGCATCTCGATCGAGCTGATCGACGCGGATGCGCGGCCCGGCTACTCCTCCTTCGCTTTCGTCGCCGAATTGCAGGACCGCGTCGTCCAGCACCCGATGACCGAAACCGTCAGCTTCCGCGGCTGGCGCTCCGGACCGGGGGGCGATGCGCTCGATGTCCAGTTCTTCGGCGCCGATGTCGACACGCTCAAGGCCGCCTCCGAGGCCCTCAAGGAAGCGCTCCTGCCATATCCCGAAGTCTCGGCCGTCGAGGACAATCTCGCCTACGACAAGGAAGAGATCATCGTCGACCTCACCGCGCAGGGGCAGGCGATGGGCTTCACCACCGAAACACTCGGCCGCGTGCTGCGCCACCGGCTCAACGGGATCGAGGCCGCGACCTATCCCGACGGACCCCGCAGCGCCGAGATCCGCGTCGAACTGCCCGAGAACGAGCTGACCGCGGATTTCCTCGAACGCACCCTGCTGCGCAGTCCGCGCGGTGTCTACGTTCCGCTCGCCGATATCGTCTCGGTCCGGTCCGAAACCGGCTTTTCCACCGTGCGCCGCGAAAACGGCATCCGCGTCATCTCGGTCACCGGCGACATATCCGAGGACGACCCCGCCCGCGCCGAGGAAATCACCCAGGCCCTGCAGGCCGAGATCCTGCCCCGCATCGCCAGCGAGCAGCAAGTCGAATGGCGGCTCTCGGGCCTGTCGGAACAGGAGGATGAATTCCTCAACGACGCGCGCACCGGCCTTATCCTGTGCCTCACCGGCATCTACCTCGTTCTTGCCTGGGTCTTCGCCAGCTGGACCCGCCCCTTCGTCGTGATGGCGGTCATTCCCTTCGGCCTCGTGGGCGCGATCTGGGGGCACTATATCTGGGATGTGCCGCTTTCGATGTTCACGGTGGTCGGGCTGCTGGGCATGACCGGCATCATCATCAATGACTCCATCGTTCTGGTGACGACGATCGACGAATATGCAAGCGAACGCGGCATCGTCCCGTCGATTATCGAAGGGGCCGCCGACCGATTGCGCCCAGTGATGCTGACCACGCTGACGACCGTTCTGGGCCTCGCGCCGCTTCTGTACGAGTCCTCGCAGCAGGCGCAGTTTCTGAAACCCACCGTGATCTCGCTGGTCTATGGTCTGGGCTTTGGCATGGCGCTGGTGCTGGTCGTGGTCCCGGTGTTGATCGCCATCCAGCGCGACCTTGGCCGGCCGATGCGGGCCATGCGCCGCGCGCTGCGTGCGCCCGATGCGCGGGTGCGGCGGGCCAACCTCGGACTTGCCTTCTCGCTGGCCATGTGGCTGGGGCTGACGATGATCTGGCCGCTCGTGACCGGCGCATTGCCGGATGCAATGCTTCGGGCGCTGCCGGCGCTCGCTGACCGGCCCGCACTGCAAACCGGGCTTTTGCTGTTCCTCGCGGGCGGGTTGGTTCTGATGCTGCTACTCGCAGCGGCGTCCGCGCTGCTTTTCAGGCGCCGCGCCTGATCGCCAGCCGCATCAGATCCGCCACGCCCGAGATCAGCGGCAAACGACCCTCGCGCACATCTCCGATCGGAATCCAAGCGGCATCCATTGCGTCGTCGCCCGCCTGCGGCTCTCCGCGTTCATACCGACAGGCAACACCCACCAGCAGGTAATGCGTCTTGACCTCGTCACCCTCGCGCAGGATCAGGTCAAAATGGGTCAGGATCTCACCGGCGCGTGCGTGGATGGAGGTTTCTTCATGCAACTCGCGCATCGCGGTTTCCGCGACCGTCTCGCCCCATTCCACATGCCCGCCGGGAAAGCCCCACATGCCGCGCCCGGGATCCTTGCCGCGCTGCGCCAGCAAGACGTGGTTGTCACGCAGTACAACCGCCAGCGCCCCCAGAAGAGGTACCCGTGCCGTCACCCCGGCGTACAGCCCCGGATATCGACAGCATGTTTCGCGCCTAGCACCGTGATCCGGATATCGCCCCGGTCCAGGGCAAAGGCACCACCTGCTTCGTTCACGAACTCCGAAGTCGCGACCAGCGTGCCGCCTTGCCGCACCGTCTTGGTTTCCGACGCCCAGAGCGATGGGTTGCCGGGCTCGATCACCGCGACCTCTTCGCCGCCGGCCGACGGCATTGCGATATGCGCCTCGACCTGCATTCCGTCGCGCGTCGGTCGCAGGCGGCATTTCGCCTCGCGTACGCCGCCCTCGCGCGCCGAATATGGCCGCTGTGCCAGCGCTGCCGCGATGGCCGGGTTGCGCCCGGCGCCAGCGTCCAGCGCATGGTCGAAATCCAGATCGGCGGGCACGCAGACATCCTTGCACACCCCGAATTCCATCCGCCCCCGCAGCGCGACCGGCTGACCGGGGCGCGCGGGCGTGATCTCGACCGGCAGAACCAACTCATCCGAATAGCCGATGGAGCGCATCCCGCTCTGGTCGAAAACCTCGGGCGCCGGCCATGTGATCGCCACACCGCCCACGTTGCGCGAACGCGACCAGTCGAATTGCGGCGGAATACCCGCATCCCCCGGCGCGCGCCAATAGGTCTTCCAGCCGTCGGCAAGCTTCAGGCGCAGCGCGCCCAGGTAGGTGCCGCGCTCGGTCATCCCGCCATCGAGCACCTCGAGACGCGCCAAACCGTCTGCATCGCCCGCTTGGGCGCTCGAGGCCAGGCCCGCGGCCATCGCCGCGGCATATGCGATCCGTTTCAGCATGGTTCATAAATGCGTCATCAAACGCGCTTTGCCAAGTCACGTTCGGGTCAGCAGCGCTTTCGCCGTTGCAACCCTTGCACCGGGCGCGTCACATCTCCATTCTTGAAAGAGAGACGAAACAAAGACAGGCGCATGATGGATCTGACCGGAAAACTTCTGATCGCGATGCCCGGCATGGGTGACCCGCGGTTCGACCATTCGGTGATCTACCTGTGCAGCCACGGCTCGGACGGGGCGATGGGGCTCATCGTCAACAAGCCCGCCGACCTGCCGATGAAAACGTTGCTCGACCAGCTGGAAATCGGCTGCGCCATCCCTTCCGTTGCCGACGCGCCGGTGCGCTTCGGCGGTCCGGTCGAAACCGGGCGCGGTTTTGTCCTGCATAGCTCGGATTATGACGCGAACCTGCATTCGCTCAACGTCGCGCCGGGCTTTTCCATGACAGCGACGCTGGACGTGCTCGAGGATATCGCCAAGGGCCGCGGCCCCGAACGCGCGCTGATGATGCTGGGATACTCCGGCTGGGGTCCCGGTCAGCTCGAAGAGGAGATCGCGGCCAATGGCTGGTTGACGGCCGATGCGTCGTCCGACCTTGTCTTCGGTCAGCCCGACGCCGACAAGTGGGAGGCTGCGCTCGGCTCTCTCGGAGTCGATCCGCTGACACTCTCGGCCAGCGCGGGGCACGCCTAGCGCGGCGCCGCGGCCCGACGCAGCCGGTCGTTTATCGCCACGCCAAGCCCCCTTTCGGGGATCGGCGACACCGCGATCGGCCGCCCCAGCGCGTCCAGCCTGTGCAGCGCCGCAAAAAGCGCCGCCGCCGCCTCGGCAAGGTCGCCCGTTTCCGACAGGTTCAGATCGCATTCCATACGTCCGAAGCCCAGCAGAACCTCGTCACCCTCGGCCCGTTTCGCGTTCAGCCGCACCGATGCCTCGGGCGCGTAATGCGACGCCAGCTGGCCCGGAGCGGTGATCGAGCCGCTTTCGTCACGTGCGAGGGGGGCGCCCAGCACCGCCTCGATCTCCTCGCCCGCCAATCCGCCGGGGCGCAGCAGTCGTGGCTCGTGCGACAGGCCCAGGATCGTCGATTCGACCCCGACGCCGCAGGGACCGGCATCCAGTACTGCCGCGATGCGTCCCGACAGTCCTGCCAAAACGTGATCTGCCGTGGTCGGACTGATCCGCCCTGACGGGTTGGCCGAGGGCGCGGCAAGCGGCCCGCCCACTTCGCCCAATAGCGCCCGCGCCACCGGATGGGCCGGAACCCGCACCGCCAGCGTCTTCAGACCCGCCGTGACCAGCGAAGATACGCCATGCCCCGCCCGCAGCGGCAGTACCAGCGTCAGCGGCCCCGGCCAGAACGCCGATGCCAAGCGCTCGGCCGCGTCATTCCACTCCACCAGCGCCTGCGCATCGCGCACCGTGGCGACATGCGCGATCAACGGGTTGAAACTAGGCCGGCCCTTGGCCTCGTAGATCGCCGCCACCGCCCGGCCATTGCGCGCATCGCCGCCCAGCCCATAGACCGTCTCGGTCGGAAAGGCGACAAGCCTGCCCGCGCGCAACAGTGCGGCGGCATGGGCGATGCCCTCCGCATCGGCGGGCAGGCGGGCGGTGGTCTGTTGGCTCATGACCGGGCAGATGGCTCCGAAAATCGCTATGACGCGGCGTTTTGGTTGCTTGAACGAGGCATGTCGATAGGTAATCGATCAAGCTCCGATGAATATCGGCCCGGCCCGGCGATTCCAAGCCCGCCCGCGCCCATGAGCGAGACACGAAGCCCAGACCAGATCCGGGAGACACCATGCCCTATCGCGCCCCCGTAACCGATTACCAGTTCCTTTTCGACAATATCGTCGGCTTCAACGAGGTCGCCGTCACCGACCGCTTTGCCGAGGCTACCTCGGATGTCGTCTCGGCCATCCTCAACGAGGCCGGCAAGATGTGCGAAACCGTGATGGCACCGTTGCAGCGCAATGGCGACCAGCACCCGGCGGTGCTGGAAAACGGTGTCGTGCGCACCTCGCCCGGATTTGCCGACGGTTTCAAGGCGATTGCCGAGGGTGGCTATATCGGCATCAGCGCAGATCCCGAGTTCGGCGGGCTGGGCCTGCCGATGACGCTCACCACCGCCGTGAACGAGATGATGAGCGCGGCCTGCCTGTCGCTGCAACTCGCCCCGCTGATGAGCCAGGGCCAGATCGAGGCACTGGAGCATCACGCCAGTGACGAACTCAAGGCCACCTACCTGCCCAAGCTCATCTCGGGCGAATGGACCGGCACCATGAACCTGACCGAACCGCAGGCAGGCTCCGACGTCGGCGCGCTCACCTCCAAGGCCGTGCCCAACGGCGATGGTTCCTACGCGATCACCGGGCAAAAGATCTATATCTCGTGGGGTGACAATGATTTCACGGGCAATGTCTGCCATCTCGTGCTGGCACGTCTGCCCGATGGTGTGCCGGGGACCAAGGGTATCTCGCTGTTCCTCGTGCCGAAATACATCCCCGACGAGAATGGCGAGCCGGGCCGTGCGAACGAACTCAAGGTCGTCAGCCTCGAACACAAGATGGGCCTGCACGGCTCGCCCACCTGCGTCATGCAGTATGATGGCGCGACCGGCTGGCTGGTCGGCCCGGAACATGGCGGCATGGCCGCGATGTTCACCATGATGAACAACGCCCGCCTCGGCGTGGGCGGGCAGGGCATCGGCGCCGCCGAAGGCGCGTTGCAACACGCGCTGGCCTATGCACTGGAACGCCGTCAGGGCCGCTCGATCCACGGGTACTCCATCGCGGCGCATGCCGATGTGCGGCGCATGCTGATGACGATGAAGGCCGAGGTCTTTGCCGCCCGCGCCATCGGGTTGGCCTGTGCCGTGGCCATCGACATGGAAGACGCCACCGGCGAAGAGCACTGGGCCAAGCGCGCCGCCTTCCTGACCCCCATCGCCAAGGCCTTTGGTACCGATACCGGGGTCGAGGTGTCGAACATGGGCATCCAGGTCCATGGCGGCATGGGCTTTGTCGAGGAAACCGGCGCCGCGCAATATGCCCGCGACGTGCGCGTTACCACGATCTACGAAGGCACCAACGGCATCCAGGCGATGGACCTCGTCGCGCGCAAGATGATGGACGGGGGCGAGGCCGCCTTCGGCCTGCTTGACGAAATCGAAGCGAATGCCGAGGCGGGCCGCGCCTCGCACAAGGACCTGGCCGAAGCCGTCTGGCAGGCGACCGAAACGCTGCGCGAAGGCACCGAATGGCTGGTGGCGCAATCCGACATGGATGACCGTTTCGCCGGCGCCGTTCCCTTCCTGCGCGCCTTTGCACGCGTGCTGGGTGCGCATTTCCACCTCAAGGCGGCGATGGCCGAACCGGGCGGGCCGCGGGAAACGCTGGCGCGGTTCTACATCGAACGGATGCTGCCGGAACACGCGCCGCTTCTGACCCATGCGCAATCGGGCTCCGCCGGGCTTTACGCCATGAACCTCGACGATCTGGCCGCTTGATATGGATGGCGGCCCGACACGCGTGATGCGCACCCCGTGGGACACCCCTCCGGCACCCGGCGAGGCGATCGAGGTGGCCGAGGGCGTCCTCTGGATGCGCCTCCCGCTGCCGATGAAGCTCGACCATGTCAACGTCTACGCTCTGGATGACGGCGACGGCTGGACCGTGGTCGATACCGGATTTTCCTCGAAAAAGACCCGCGGCATCTGGGAAACCCTGATGTCGGGTCCCCTCAAGGGGAAGCCCGTCACACGCGTCGTGGCCACCCATCACCACCCCGACCACGTCGGCAATGCCGGCTGGTTCCAGTCCGAGCACGGGGCCGAGCTTGTCACCACGCGCACCGCCTGGCTCTTTGCGCGGATGCTCACGCTGGACGTGCAGGAAAGCTGGCCCGAGGAGACGCTGAATTATTACCGCAGCGCCGGCATGGCGCCGGAAATCCTGGCCAAGCGCATGGCGGACCGCCCGTTCAACTTCTCGGACATGGTCTATCCCATGCCGCTCGGCTTCACGCGGGTGAAACAAGGCGACGTGTTCCGCATGGGCGGGCGCGATTGGGACGTGCATATCGGCAATGGCCACGCCCCCGAACATGCCACCTTCTGGAGCCGCGACGACCATCTCGTGCTGACGGGCGACCAGATCCTCAGCTCGATCAGCCCCAATATCGGCGTCTACGCGACCGAACCGATGGCCGATCCGGTGGCCGACTGGCTGGAAGCCTGCGAGCGGCTCGAGCCTCTGGCAAGGCCCGACCACCTTGCACTTGGCGGGCACAAGCTGCCATTCACTGGCCTGCCCATCCGCATGCGGCAACTGATCGACAACCACCACAGCGCGCTCGACCGCCTGCTGCGCCATCTCGACACGCCCAAGACCGCCGCCGATTGTTTCGCGCCGCTTTTCAAACGCACCATCGGCGAGGGCGAATATGGCCTCGCACTGGTCGAGGCGGTTGCGCATCTCAACCACCTCTACCACATAGATGACGTAACGCGGACACGCCGGGAGGACGGGGCCTGGCTCTACCAACGCAAGGGGTAAGCCATGGGCGACCAGATCGAAACCACGGCCGAGGCCGCCGAGGCCGAGGCGCTGC
Organism: Lutimaribacter marinistellae; assembly: GCF_042648365.1. NCBI lineage: Bacteria > Pseudomonadati > Pseudomonadota > Alphaproteobacteria > Rhodobacterales > Roseobacteraceae > Lutimaribacter > Lutimaribacter marinistellae. Next base: position 132,598 of record NZ_JBHRXI010000012.1, read on the forward strand.
CACGCTGTCACGAGGTGCATTCCGACCCCGACAGCAGCGCCCGGCTGGGCGAGGTGCCCGAGCCGATGCAACGCGCCGCCAAAAGCAAGAGCCCCGCGCAATGGGCCTATGAGCGGCTGATTCTCTATATCCGCAACTTCGAAAAGCAGCTCGATGGCGAGCACGAGGTGGCGATGGGCTTTGCCGGTGGCGATACCGGCGTACTCAGGATCGAGGGGATGGGATACTTCGACCCCGATATCGTCACGTTCTATGGAAGCGACGCAACCGGCACCAAGACCCAGCTCATCCAGCATGTCAGCCAGCTCAGCGTGATGTTGCGGGCCCTGCCCAAACCGCGCAAGGACGGCCCCGCGCAGCGCATCGGCTTTCGCCTCGCGCAGGATCTCGACGGGGCAGGGGACACGATCGCGGAAAAGACATAACCCCACGGCTTGATTTTCGCGTGGCCGCCGCGCTCAATGGGGCGTGAACAGCTGCCGGAGTGTCGCCCGCCGTGTCACATCTTTCCTCAGTACTCGACGCCTATCGCTCGGCCTGGCAAAACCGCGTCTTTGCCGTGCCGCTCTATCTTGGGCTTCGGCTGCTCGCGCTGGCGCTCGTTGCGCCTGCCGCGGCCCTCGTGATCCGGCTGGCGGTCGCCAGTTCGGACCAGTCGGCACTGACCGATCAGGATATCGCGTGGTTCATCCTTTCGCCGTGGGGCTTTGCCGTTACGCTGATTGCGCTCAGCGTGCTGCTCGTGGCCGAAGTGCTTGGCTTTGCGGTGCTGGCCGCGGCCTTGCGGTCGGGCAAGACAGGCTCCCTTGCCGCAGGACGTGCCGGGCTGGGTCTGGTCCTGTGGCGGATGCGCGGGCTTCTTGGATTTGCCGCGCGGCTCATCCTGCGCGTTCTGGTCATCGCCGCGCCCTTTCTTGCACTTGCCGGACTGGTCGCGTGGTGGCGACTGACGGCGCATGACATCAACTATTACCTTACCGTGAAACCGCCCGAATTCGTGGTTGCGGTGGCGCTGATTGCGGCGATTCTCGCGCTTATGGCCGTGGTTCTGATCCGGCGCCTCTCGTCATGGGCGCTCGCCCTGCATCTGGTGTTGTTCGAGGCGGTGCACCCTGCCGCCGCTTTCACCGCCAGCACCGCCCGCATGCAAGGGCGGCGCGGCGCGATCCAGCGCGATATCGTCTTCTGGTTGCTCATGCGCCTTGCGCTTGCAGGTATCATCGCACTTGTTGCCTCGGGTCTGCTGGCGCTGGTGCCCCTGTCGGCGGAAACCAATCTCAAGCTCGCGCTCGGCGTGACGGTGCTGATCATCGCGCTCTGGTCGCTGGCAGGGCTGGCGCTGGCCGCGCTTGCCCTCACCGCGCTCGCCGTGCTGCTCGACGGGTATCTCGGCCGCCTGCCGGATCGCGCCGCCGTGCCCACGACTCCACCCGGGCAGAGCTGGCTGCCCGCTGGCGTGGCAGTCGCGGTTGCGGTGCTGGCGCTTGGCATCTGGACCGGCGACCGACTGCTGGCCGCTGCCGATGCGCAGGACCATGCCGAGGTCATCGGCCATCGCGGGGCAGCGGCAGCCGCGCCAGAGAACACCATGGCCTCGGTCCACCGCGCGCTGGATGACGGTGCAGACTGGGTCGAGATCGACGTTCAGGAAACCGCTGACGGGATTGTCGTGGTCATCCACGATAGCGATTTCATGAAGCTCGCCGGCGTCCCGACCAAGATCTGGGATGCCCGCATGTCCGACCTGGACGAGATCGACGTGGGCAGCTGGTTTGCGCCGCAATTCGCCGAAGAGCGGGTGCCGACCCTCAGCGACGTGCTCGCCGCGGCGCGCGGACGCGCCAAGGTCATCATCGAGTTGAAGTATTACGGACATGACGAGGATCTCGAGAACCGCGTCGTCGAGATCGTCGAAGAGATGGACATGGCCGAAGATGTTGCCGTCATGTCGCTCAAGTATCCGGCGGTGCAGAAGATGCGCCAATTGCGCCCCGACTGGCGCACCGGTGTTCTGGCCGCTACCGCTGTCGGGGATCTGACCGGGCTTGAGGGGGACTTCATCGCGGTCAGCGCGGGCCGGGTCACGCCGGCTCTTTTGCGCTCGGCCGAAACCGCGGGCAAGGACGTCTACGCCTGGACGGTGAACGACCCGCTCGAGATGTCGCGACTGCTCTCGATGGGGATCGACGGGCTGATCACCGACGAACCGGCAATGGCAAACAAGGTGCTCGCCTTTCGGGCCGAGCTGTCGCCGACCGGGCGGCTTCTGCTGTGGCTCGCGGTTGAGCTGGGGCTTGATTTCGACATGGACAAAACGGTCAACGAGGACCCGTGAGACGGTACAAAACGGACAAATCGGGGGGTACCACACGGTACCCCCGCCGCCTGCGCAACGTGATGCTGGCGCTTTTTCTGCCGACCTGTGCCGTCGCCCAGTCCTGGTCGCCCGAACGCCCCGCGCATGTCGCGCTGATGGCCGCGCGAACTGCCGCCCCGCTGACCGAGTTCACCACGGACGGTTGTTCGGGCGGACTTTCGGCTGGCTGGGAACTGCTGAACCAGACATTTCCCGCCTATACCGCGACCTTGCGCGATCATCCGCCCTGGGAGGTGTGCTGCGTCAGCCATGACCGCGCCTATCACGATGCCGGGGGCGCGGTGACGGCCGCAGCCAGTCTTGCCGCCCGCGCCAGTGCCGACCGCGCCTTGAAGGCTTGTGTTCTGCGCAACGGCGAGGCGCTGAAAGGTGAGATTTCTCAACGGTTTGAGGTCGATCCAGATCACGTCGAAACAGCCTATGCCGCCATCGCTCAGGCCATGTATCTGGCCGTGCGGGTGGGCGGCGGCCCCTGTACCGGGCTGCCATGGCGCTGGGGCTATGGATTGCCATCATGCTACAGGTCGAACGTGAGGCCCCCTGCGCGCGATTGACGTCGTGACAGGACGGTGAGAATCCCTTATTCAGCTACAAAACACGCGAACAGGACTTATGGACATGGCCGAACACAAGCATGGCGAGATGGACATCACCACTCAGGAAAAGACTTTTGCGGGCTTCATGAAGTTCACCACGTGGTCCGTGGTGTTCTTTGTTTTCCTTGCGCTTTTCCTGCTGATCTTCGCCTCCTGATCGATCACATCCCATAGGGGGCACTCGTGCAAAAGCTTCTGATCGCCGGCGCCGCCGCGTTGACGCTTGCCGCATGCGCCGGACCGCAAGGCCCGCAAGCCACGCCCGAGCAGATTCAGGCCGTGTCGTATCGTGACGCCGGTCCGGCCTATCTGACTCTCTATACGATGGTGAACAACCGCACCGGCAGCGGCGGGCACTCCGCACTGCTGATCAACGGCAGCCAGCGGGTGATCTTTGATCCCGCAGGGTCTTTTTACGCTGACGTGGTGCCCGAGCGTAACGACGTCCTTTACGGGATCACCCCCGCAGTCGAGAAGGCGTATCGCGGGGCGCATGCCCGCTCGACACATCATGTCGTGCGCCAGACGATCGAAGTGACGCCCCAACAGGCCGAGATCGCCTTGCGGAGCGCGCAATCGATCGGGGCCACCGCAGGTGGGTTCTGTGCGAACGGCACGGCGCAGGTCCTCAGGCGTGTGCCCGGGTTCGAGAGCATCTCGCCCGTGATCCAGCCGACCAAGCTGATGGCGCAATTCGATGCCATCCCGGGTGTGGTGACGGACAAGTATTACGAGGACGACGACGGCGATCTGCAGCGCGGGCTCGAACAGAACAACGCCAAGTTGAACCAGCAGGGCTAGCCCATCAGGGCCGTTAATCCCGCAAGGGTCGCCGCACCGCTGAAGATCGCGGCGATCACGTTCTTGCTCCAGTAGCCGACGGCAAGCGTGACCAGGGCCGCCGAAATGCGCGGTAGGTTGAATTCGCCATCCGTTGCACGAGGCCAAACCACCAAGGGCACGACGAGCGCGGGCAGGATGGCTACCGCCGTGTAGCGCAGATGCCGTAGCATCCATGGCGGCATCGTTCTGTCCCCGACGAACCCGATGAAGACGAACCGCAGCGCAAAGCTGCCGATGGCCATGCCTGCGATCACGATCCAGATCGTGCTGTCGGATATCTCGGTCATACCGCCGCCTTTCGCTTTTCGATCAGGTATTCGGCCTGTGCCCCGGCGATCATGCCAGCGAGCCCGGCCACAATGAGCCCGAGGTTATAGGGAATTCCCGCCGCCATCAGCGCAACGACGCAGGAGACCCCCGCCGCGACCATGTGGGCCGGTGTCCGCAGCATTGGGCCGATCATGGCCAGAAAGGCGATCGGCAGCGCGAAATCGAGACCCATGCTTTCGGGGACGCGGTTTCCAAGAACCGCACCCAGATAGGTTGCGCCGAACCAGGTCGGAACGATCGGTGCGCTGGTCCCGATGAAATACGCCATCCGTTCCGGCAGGCTCATGCTCCTGTCGGTTTCGAAACGGATGATTGACAGCGCATAGGACTGATCGACTGTCAGATAGGCTGCAAGGATACGCTGTGGCAGGGTTGCCTGGCCGAGGTAAGGGGTCAGCGAGGCCGAATACATCGCCACGCGAAGGTTCACCGCCAGCGCCGAGATCAACACGATCAGCGTCGGCACCTGTTCCGTCATCAATTGCAGGGCCGTCAACTGTGCAGCCCCGGCAAAAACCGTGGCGGAAAAGGTCATCGTCTGAAGTAGGTCAAGCCCGGCTTCGGTTGCGAAAACGCCGAACAGCATTCCGAACGGTCCGGCCACCAAGATGAAGGGGATGGCATCCCGCGCGCCGCGCCGGAAAAAGGATTTCGGTGTGGAGAAACTCATGCGCAGCCCCTAGGTTAGGCGCGACCGGCTTACCGGCTGGCCGGAACCTGTGCAATGGGGGGAGGCATGGCAAAACTTCAAAATGATACCGGCTATGTCATCGCGCCGGACCCGGACGCCCCGCGCCTGACGAGGGCCGTCGAAGGTATTGACCAGACGGGCGCGCCGACCCGGATTTCGGTCGTCGAGGAACGGCCCTTGACGATATTCCTCAACCGCCAGGAGATCGTCACAGCTATGACGATCGGCGATTATCCCGAATACCTTGCGCTTGGGTTCCTGCGCAATCAGGGCATGTTGCTGGCCGATGACGTGATCTCTGGTGTCGATTTCGATGAGGAACTGGAAACCGTGGTGGTGCGGACGCAGCGGGAAACCTCGTACGAGGAGAAATTGAAGAAAAAGACGCGCACCTCGGGCTGTGCTGTCGGCACTGTGTTCGGGGACATGATGGAAGGGCTGGAAGACGTGCGCCTGCCTCAGGTCGAGCTGCGCACCTCGTGGCTGTATGCACTTGCGGCGCAGATCAACCGGACGCCGTCACTCTACCTCGAGGCGGGCGCGATCCATGGCACTGTGCTGTGTCAAAAGGATCGTCCCCTCGTCTACATGGAGGACGTGGGACGTCACAACGCGGTGGACAAGATCGCAGGCTGGATGCTGTCCGAAGGCGTGAAAGCGGGGGACAAGATCCTCTACACCACGGGGCGTCTGACGTCGGAGATGGTCATAAAAACCGCGATGATGGGTATTCCGGTACTTGCCTCGCGTTCGGGCTTTACCGCTTGGGGGGTGGAAATCGCCCGTCAGGTAGGGCTGACGCTGATCGGGCGGATGCGCGGTCAGCGCTTTGTCTGCCTGTCCGGCGCAGAGCGTCTGTTCCGCGACGTCGATCCGGCCAGCGTGCCGGAGGAAGACCGCAAACACCGCCGAAAAAGCGCGGCAGGGTAAGGACCGGATTATGGAAAAACCGTTGGGAGTCATCCTGGCCGGAGGTCAGGCGCGGCGCATGGGAGGCGGCGACAAAGGCGCGTTGGCGGTCGGTGGGGTTACCTTGCTTGACCGGGTGATCGACCGCCTGGGCCCGCAGGTCGACCGGCTTGTCCTGAATGCCAATGGCGATGCGGCGCGGTTTGCCGAATATGGATTGCCTGTCATTTCCGACACGCTGCCCGACTGGCCGGGGCCGCTCGCGGGCGTGTTGGCGGGTATGGAATACGCCGCCGGTGCAGGTTATCGCCACATCGTGACCGCCGCTGCAGATACGCCGTTTTTTCCGGGTGATCTGGTGGAGCGTCTTGCCCGGGCCACCGAACGCACAGGCGCGCCGATTGCACTTGCCGCCACACAGGAGGGGGGGCGGATGACACGGCATCCCACCTTCGGGCTCTGGCCCACCGCCTTGCGGGCCGATCTGCGTGTTGCGCTGGAAGACGGGTTGCGAAAGGTCGTCCTCTGGACAGACAAGCATGGTGCGGCCTCGGCGCCGTTCGATGACGAGGCGTTTTTCAACGTCAACACGCCCGACGATCTGGCCGAGGCGGAACGCCGGGCCTCTGTCGAATGAGGCTTTACGGCGTGACGGGCTGGAAGAATGCCGGAAAGACGGGACTGATGGAGCGTCTCGTGGCCGAGATCACCGAACGCGGATACGCGGTTTCGACCGTCAAGCATGCGCATCACGCCTTCGATATCGATCACGAAGGGCGCGACAGTTATCGCCACAGGGCAGCCGGTGCTCATGAGGTCCTGCTTGCCTCGCATCGGCGCGTGGCATTGATGACGGAGCTGCGCGGTGCGTCCGAACCGTCGTTGGAGGATTTGCTCAAGCGTCTGGCCCCGGTCGATCTTGTTCTGATCGAGGGGTACAAGACCGCGCCTCATCCCAAGATCGAAGCGTTTCGCGCCGAGGCGGGACATGAATTGATCGCGCCGCGAGATGTGACGATCCGGGCCGTGGCGAGCGACACGCCGATTGAGATCGACCGGCCGGTGTTCGCGCTGGACGATACGCGCGCCATTGCCGATTTCGTGCTGGCGGAGGTCGGGCTGTGAGCAGGTTCGACACGATCCTCGTCATCGACTGGTCGGCGGGAAAACGCGCCCCGGCAAAACCGCGCAAGGACGCGATCTGGATCGGAAGCGCGCGAGATGGTGCGGAGCAAGAGCCGGTTTACTGCCGGGATCGGCACGAAGCCGAGGCGTGGCTCTCGGACCGGTTTGCCGTTGAGAAAGCGGCAGGGCGCCGGGTCTTGGCGGCGTTCGATTTCCCATTCGGTTACCCGAGCGGCTTTGCACGGCGGATCACCGGGAGTGATGATCCGCTGACCTTGTGGGACTGGCTCGCAGCGCGGATCACCGATACGCCCGAGGGGCAGAACAACCGGTTCGACGTCGCCTCGGAGATGAACCGACAATTCTCTGGGCAGGGACCGTTCTGGGGCAAGCCGGTCGAGGACGCTTGGCCGGACATCCCCTATCGCAAGTCCACGATCCGTTTCGATACGATTCCAGAGCGGCGCGAAGTGGACCTTGCCGCCGGAACCTCGTCGAGTTGTTTCCAGCTGTTCTTCAACCCGACCGTTGGCAGCCAGAGCCTGACCGGGTTGCCGGTGCTGTCGCGCCTGCGGCGTGACATGGGTGCAGTTGTGTGGCCGTTCGAACCGTGGCGCGAGGCAGAGATCGTTCTGGCCGAAATCTGGCCGGGTCTGATTGAACCCGCGGTCAGGGCGGAACAGGTCGACGAAATACGCGACCGCGTGCAGGTGAGGTTGCTGGCGCGCGCTCTTGCTCGGCTCGACCCCGCAGACTTGGCGCTGATGCTGGACGATACGCCAGAGGCCGCGCGCGAGGAGGCATGGATACTTGGCACGGGCCATGCCGACCTGCTGAATGAAAAAGCACGCTCGACGATCACTCCACCGCCTTTGCGCAATGATTGTTTCGCCCTTCCCGCAGGCGTCGACTGGACACCCGTTGACGAAGCGCTGGATCTGCTTCGTGCACGGCTGTCTCCTGTCACTGGTTCGGAACTGGTGCCGCTCTCTGCCGCACTGGGGCGCGTTTTGGCTGAAAACGTTGTGGCACGACGGTCAAACCCGCCACAACCCAACACGGCGGTGGATGGATACGGTTTTTCCGGCGGGGCCAGCGAAGGGGCGAAGGTGATGCCGTTGACACTGGGCCGAGCCGCCGCGGGCATACCCTTTGACGGACAAGTCCCGGAGGGTCATGCGCTGCGCGTGCTCACCGGCGCGGCGCTTCCCGACGGTGTCGACACGGTGGTGCTCGAAGAGGACGTGCTTTGCGAAGGCGGGCAGATTGCCTTTCACGGGCCACTGAAGAAGGGGGCGAATACGCGCCGGGCGGGCGAAGATGTCGAGGCCGGCGAAACCGTGCTGACCGCAGGTCGCGTGGCCAGTCCTGCCGACCTTGCGTTGATCTCGGCCGTTGGTGTGGCCGAGGTGACTGTGCGCAGGCCCTTGCGGGTTGCCGTTCTGTCCACAGGCGATGAGTTGGTTGAGCCCGGAGAGCCAGCAGGACCGGGCCAGATATTCGATGCGAACCGGATCATGTTGATCTCGATGCTATCGCGGCTCGGGTTCATGCCGATTGATCTGGGCCGGGTACCCGATGACCGTGCGGCCTTGCGTGATCGGCTGAACACGGCGGCTGAGCAGGCGGATGCAATCCTGACCAGCGGCGGCGCCTCGGCCGGGGATGAGGATCATGTCTCGGCCCTGCTGCGAGAGGCTGGCGCGATGCAGGAATGGCGGATTGCGGTCAAGCCCGGCCGCCCACTGGCGCTGGGTCTGTGGGCGGACAAGCCGGTCTTTGGCCTGCCGGGCAACCCTGTTGCAGCAATGGTCTGCACCCTTGTATTCGCTCGGCCTGCCTTGGGTCTGCTGGCCGGGATGGGGTGGCAAGAGCCACAGGGGTTTGACCTGCCGGCGGCGTTCGAAAAGCGCAAGAAGCCGGGCCGCCGCGAATACCTGCGGGCCCGGGTACGCAACGGCCGGGCAGAGGTGTTCGCCTCGGAAGGGTCGGGCCGGATCAGCGGGTTGAGCTGGGCAGAAGGGCTGGTCGAACTGGAGGACGGCGCGCGGCATGTGCGCCCCGGCGATCTGGTCCGGTTCATCCCCTACGCCGCATTCGGCCTTTAGGCTCAGTCGCGATCGGTTACCACGCCCACGATCGGCCCCAGAGGGAACCCACCATCGGCGCGGTCAATCTGCGGTGCCCAGATGCGCGAGACGTTGCCATCGAAATAGAGGGCATTGGGTGTTTCAAGAACATCGCGGAAAAAGCTGCCGAACTCGTGGAATGTGACAGCGTTCTGCGAGATGGCAAACACTACACGCTGGCCGTTGGAACCGGTGCCGACCCCGTTACGGACATAGCGCGAGGTCGAATCGGGCAGGAACCTGGGGTGCAGCTGGCCGTCGATTACCAGCATCGGCCCCGACTGCGTCGCAAACCGGCAGGCGGGTGATGCAGCTTCGAAGGCAAGCGTTTCGTATACATCGGCGCGGTTCTCGCGGATGCAGAAGACGCCGTTGGGAAGAAGCCCGAAATTGCCGGGGCCGGGATTGGTGATCAGGCGCATCTCTTCACGCCCGTTCTCGACATAGTGACCCACTGGCGCACGGTCGTCATGATACATCCCTGCATTCATGGCGAATGCCAGCGCCTTGCCCTCGCCCGCCAGCGCGTCATCGACCGTCGGAAACTGGCCGAGGATGTTCCCCTCCATGTCCCGCAAAAACAGCCGAAGGTCGGAGGCGCCGGCATCCGTCTCACACACGGTATAGAGATTGCCGGCATGGCTCATCTGTTGGCACTGCACCGTGGATTCGGCGGCATGCGAGCCACCCGCAGCGAACAACGCCCCGGCCAACACGGACAGGGCGCGCATCACTCTTCGAGATCGCGGCGCACCGCGTCCTGTTCGAACATGCGGCGCGTGTCGTCGAGCCGATCAAAGGTCTCGTCGAGCCGGAATCGCAGGTCAGGTGCGAATTTCAGCCCGGTCTTCTTGCCGATGATCCGGCGCAGTTCGCCCTTGTTCCGGGCAAGCAGGTCGATAACGTCCTCTTGCCCCTTCCCGCCGAGCGGCAGCACGAAGGCCGTCGCGATCTTGAGGTCGGGCGAGGTGCGCACCTCTCCCACGGTGATCGACATACGATTGAGCTCGGGGTCGTGGATATCGCCTCGGGCGAGCACCTCGGAGAGGGTGCGGCGGATCACTTCGCCCACGCGCAGCTGGCGCTGGGAGGGGCCCGGTCCGTCATGAAATTTGTTCTTTGCCATGTCACCCGATCTATGCGCTATGAGATGCTTTGCCAAGCGGGCACGGAGAGGGTAGGAGCCTTTGAGCCTAACGCAAAACCACGGAGTTCGCCATGTCCCATCTGCCAGGTATCGCCGTAACCGGGGTCTCGGGCCGCATGGGCCAGATGCTGGTGCGCATCATCGGTGAAAGCTACAAATGCCGGTTGGTCGGCGCCGTGGAACGGTCGGGGCACGATTGGGTGGGCGCCGACCTGGGCTCGGCGATGGGGGCGGCATCGCTGGGTGTCACTGTGACCGACGACCCGCTGGAGGCATTTTCCCAGGCGCAGGCGGTCATCGATTTCACCGCGCCCGAGGCGACGCTGGAGTTTGCCGGTATGGCCGCGCAGGCGCGGGCGGTGCATGTGATCGGCACGACGGGCATGACAGACGAGCAGATCGCGCGGCTGGAACCCGCAGCCCGGCACGCGGTAATCATACGGGCCGGCAACATGAGCCTGGGCGTCAACCTGCTGGTGCAATTGACCAAGAAGGTCGCGGCAGCACTGGATGAGGATTTCGATGTCGAAGTGATCGAGGCGCATCACCATCACAAGGTCGATGCCCCTTCGGGCACGGCACTGATGCTGGGCGAGGCCGCTGCGGAGGGCCGTGGCGTGGCGCTGGCCGACGTCTCGGACCGTGGGCGCGACGGCATCACCGGTGCCCGCAAGCGCGGCGATATCGGCTTCTCGGCCATTCGCGGCGGGGACATCGTGGGCGAGCATGACGTGTTGTTCGCCGGTCCAGGTGAGCGGATCGTCTTGCGCCATCTGGCGACGGACCGTGCGATCTTTGCGCGCGGGGCTCTGAAGGCCGCGCTTTGGGGGCAGGGCAAGGCGCCGGGCCAATACGATATGATGGACGTTCTGGGGCTCTGACTGGGTCGCAGTTTCGTCCGGTCCAGCCGGTTGGACAGGTCCGGATTGATCCGCGATCAGGTTTGTCCCGTATCACTCTCATATTCCGACCCCGAAAGGAGAGGATGATGAGACTTTTAGCGATGACACTGTTCGCCGGAATCGCGGCAGCCCCCGCGATGGCCGAGTACAAGACGATTGGCGACGTGAACACGTTTCGATCGGTCGTAGAGGGACGCACGCTGACCCGTCCGCTGATCAAGCTGCAGGTGCTGCCGGGCGGCAAGATCACGGGAACGGGTGGTGGCGCCGAAGTCAGCGGTAGCTGGGATTGGAAAGGCCAGTATTTCTGCAGGGACCTGAATTGGCGCGGGCGGGACTTGGGCTATAACTGCCAGACGGTCAGCATCAATGGCGGCAAGATCCGCTTTACCGCCGATCAGGGGCAGGGCGAGTCCGCGGATTTCCGACTGCGCTGACCGGTTTCAGAAATCTATGGCGATCCCCTTTTTCTCCCAGTCGCCATAGCGAACAGGCTCGGGCCCGTCTCGACCGCCAAGCTCTTTGGGCAGTGGTTTTGCCTCTGACTCGGCCTTTTTGCGCCGCTCTTCCGCCTCGGCCAGCGCGCGCTGCGCCGCTGGGGGGATATCGCTGTTGCGGTCCTTCATCCTCGGGTTCCTTTCCGTTCTTGCGCCTGATATATCGCGGCTTCTGCCCGTTTCAAAGGCACCACCGGCCGGGATAGCGACATGACCGATTCGGCACTCGCCGCACGCAAGGCGGCGGTCCACCTTCTTGACCAAGTGCTGGGCGAAGGACGCCTTATGGCAGAATGCCTCTCGACTGGGGCGCTGGACCACCTTGGACCGCAGGATCGTGCCAGAGCGCAGAGGCTTGCGGCGGAGACCTTACGGGGGCTTGAGCGGGCCGACAGGATCCTCGCACGTCATTTGCAGAAAGCGCCGCCATTGACCGTTCGCAACGCCCTGCGGCTGGGCACGATCGAGCTGTCACAGGGAGAGGCCGCGCACGGGGTTGTCAACGCGATGGTCGAGATCGTCGGGCGCCATCGCAAGCACGGCCGTCTCAAGGGGCTGGTGAACGCGGTTCTGCGCAAGGTGGATGCGGACCTGCCCGAGGCGTGGGAAAAGCTGAGGGTGCCGCGTCTGCCGAAATGGCTGCGAGTGCCTTTGGTCGCTGCCTGGGGCAGTGAAGCTGTTGCCGGGATGGAGCGCGCGCATTTCGCCGGGGCGCCGCTGGACCTGACGGTCAAGCCGGGCGGGATGACCCCTGACGGGCAATGGCTGCCAACCGGAACCCTGCGCCTCCATGAGCCCGGTCAGGTTTCCGTCTTACCGGGATACGAGGCCGGGGATTGGTGGGTGCAGGATGTCGCTGCCGCGGTTGCGGCGCGGGTTTTGGACGCGCGGCCCGGCGAGTCGGTTCTGGACCTGTGTGCAGCGCCGGGCGGCAAAACCCTGCAAATGGCTGCCTCCGGCGCCAAGGTGACTGCCTTGGACATTTCCGAGGCGCGCTTGACGCGGCTGCGAGAAAATCTTTCGCGAACCCAGCTCGAGGCAGAAGTCGTGGCTGCCGACGCGCTGACGCATGAGGGGCGGTACGACGCTGTTTTGCTGGATGCGCCCTGTTCGGCGACCGGTACGATCCGTCGGCACCCAGATCTTCCTCATGCCAAGGACGGGTCGGAATTCGGTGCGCTCATCGAGCTTCAGGCACAAATGCTGGCGCATGCTTGGGGGCTGGTGAAGCCGGGCGGGCGGCTGGTCTATTGCACCTGCTCTCTCTTGCCTGATGAGGGTGAGGTTCAGGTCGAAGAAGCATTGAGCCTGTTTGCTGACATGACGGTCGACAAGGCAGCACTCGCCTTACCGGGGATTGAATCGGGTTGGATCACCGAAGAAGGCGGCCTGCGCCTTCGGCCCGACTATTGGCCCGAGATACGCGGGATGGACGGGTTCTACATCGCTTGCCTGCGCAAGGCCGGTTGAGGCCAGTTACACGGTGACTTGGCCGCATTGTGGCGCTAATGTCGGACAAAACGCCGACAGAGCGTACAAAAGAGGCAGTGAGCCATGTCTAGTCCGAACTCGATGGTCAATCGGTGGACCCGGTTCCAGAACCGGATCCATGCCCGGCTGAGTCGCCGGCACAAATCCGCGACCGCCTTTGTCACGGCTCCGGAGCCTCGTACCGTTGGCTCCTTTGCTCGCGGACGGCAGTTGGTAGCTGGCAATCTTTTGTTTGCCGGGTATCTGGTCGAGTCGAAGGAGACCGGCCTGTGGGATGTGAAATCGCCCAGTTCCGCCTTTGATGACGAGCGTCACGGTTTTGTCTGGCTCGACGATCTGGCCGCTGTTGGCGACGGGCCGGCACGCAAGCAAGCGCAGCAATGGGTTGTTGGCTGGATTGCGGCACATGAGCGAGGTGCAGGAGCCGGGTGGACACCGGAACTGACCGGTCGCCGTGTCATCCGCTGGATCAACCATGCGCTTTTCTTGTTGCGCGGAGTTGATCCCGAGCAGAGCGATGCGTTCTTTCGTTCGTTGGCACAGCAGACCTGGTTCCTGTCGAAGCGCTGGCATGCTGCCGCTCCTGGACTGCCTCGATTCGAGGCTTTGACCGGCCTGATCTATGCCGGGCTTGCACTCGAAGGCCTGGAAGAGATGGCCGAGCCCGCTGTCAAGGCGCTGACCCGCGAATGTGCAAGCCAGATTGATGAACAGGGCGGGCTGCCAACGCGCAATCCCGAAGAATTGCTCGAGGTCTTCACCCTGTTGATCTGGGCCGAGGCCGCCCTGCACGAGGCTGGCCGCGGTGCCCCGCAGGCACATCACGCTGCCGTTCGCCGGATCGCACCCACGCTGCGAGCGTTGCGGCATGCTGACGGGGGGCTGGCGCGGTTTCATGGTGGTGGTCGCGGTCTCGAAGGGCGTCTGGATCATGCGCTGGCTGCAAGTGGCGTAAAGCCGTCGATCTCTGACGGGTTGGCAATGGGGTATGTCAGACTGTCCGGAGCCAGGACGAGCGTGATCGTCGATGCAAGCCCGCCGCCGCGCGGCGCCGCGTCCTATAATGCGCATGCGTCGACACTTGCATTCGAGCTTACGTCGGGGCGGCGGCCCCTCATCGTGAATTGCGGGTCGGGCGGGTCGTTTGGCACTGAATGGCGGCGCGCCGGGCGTGCAACCCCGTCACACTCGACACTGTGCCTCGACGGGTATTCCAGCGGAAGACTGTCCGAGCCGGAAAAGGGCAACGGGCGGGAGGCGCTCGTGGATGGGCCGACTCACGTTCCGCTGGAACGCGAGGAGACCGGAGCCGTCCACAGGTTTCAGGGCGGTCATGATGGCTATGCCAAGGTGTTCGGCCTGACCCATGCGCGGACACTGGACCTTGCGCATGACGGCCGAACTCTATCGGGCGAAGACATGCTGCTGGCGATGGATGACGCGGCCAAGCGGCGCTTTGACCGGGCAATGGACGCGACGATGCTGTCGGGCCTTGGGTACGATGTCCGGTTTCATCTGCATCCCGAGGTTGATGCGGCGATCGACCTTGGCGGCTCGGCGGTTTCTATGGCCCTGAAAAGCGGCGAAATCTGGGTGTTCCGTCACGATGGCACAGCCAAGCTGGCCCTGGAGCCGAGTGTTTATCTTGAAAAGGGGCGGTTGAAGCCGCGGGCAGCGCAGCAAATCATCCTGTCTGGCCGGGCCATGGACTATGCCACGCGCATTCGCTGGAGCTTGAGCAAGGCGCAGGATACCGCCATCGCCATCCGCGACCTTCACCGGGATGACCTGTCTTTCGAAGAGACCTGACGGATCGCGCGACAAAACTGGCTGTTCAATCCGCCGCGCCTTTGGTTTATGCCGCATCGCAGAGGCGGATATCCTGACCTGAGGACCAAATATGACTGAGCTACTTCCCGTGCGGCGTGCGCTGCTTTCCGTTTCCGACAAGACCGGGCTGGTCGATCTGGGCCGTGCCCTGGCCGACCGGGGGGTTGAGCTGCTGTCCACTGGTGGCACGGCAAAGACCTTGCGCGAGGCTGGCCTTGAGGTGCGTGACGTCAGCGAGGTGACCGGTTTCCCCGAAATGATGGATGGACGCGTAAAGACCCTGCATCCGATGGTTCATGGCGGGCTACTGGCGCTGCGCGACAACGACGCGCATGTCGCGGCCATGAACGAGCACGGGATCGGCCCGATCGACCTGCTGGTCGTCAACCTCTACCCGTTCGAGGAAACAGTGGCCAAGGGTGCCGAGTATGCGACCTGTATCGAGAACATAGATATCGGCGGTCCTGCGATGATCCGTGCCGCGGCCAAGAACCACGCCTTCGTCAACGTTGTGGTCGATGTAGAGGATTACAGCGCGCTGCTCGACGAGATGGAGGAAAACTATGGCAAAACGTCCTACGGCTTCCGTCAATGGCTGTCGCAGATCGCCTATGCCCGGACGGCTGCCTACGACGCGGCTGTGTCCAACTGGATGGCCGACGCGCTGAAGATCGAGGCACCACGCCGCCGTGCGGTCGCCGGTACGCTGGCCCAGACCTTGCGTTATGGCGAGAACCCGCACCAGATGGCGGCCTTCTACCGCGATGGGTCCGCACGCGCGGGCGTTGCAACGGCGCGGCAGGTTCAGGGCAAGGAGTTGAGTTACAACAACATCAACGACACCGATGCCGCGTTCGAGCTCGTTTCGGAATTCGCGCCCGAAGATGGTCCTGCTGTCGCCATCATCAAGCACGCCAATCCTTGCGGCGTGGCGCGCGGCGAAACCCTCTCCGAGGCGTATCGCAAAGCTTTCGATTGCGACCGTACCTCGGCATTTGGCGGGATCGTCGCCCTGAACATGCCGCTGGATGTCGAAACGGCCAGGGAGATCACCGAGATATTCACCGAAGTCGTGATTGCACCAGGTGCGTCGGACGAAGCCATCGCCGTGTTCGAAGCCAAGAAGAACCTGCGCCTGTTGCTGACCGACGGGCTGCCCGATCCGCGCGATCCGGGGTTCGTCACGCGGCAGGTGTCTGGCGGGATGCTGGTACAGGACAAGGATGTCGGCCATCGCGCGATGGATGACTTGAAAGTCGTGACACAGAAGGCGCCCACCGACGAACAGATGCGCGACCTTCTTTTCGCTTGGAAAGTCGCCAAGCATGTGAAATCGAACGCTATTGTCTACGTCCGGCAAGGCCAGACCGTGGGGATTGGTGCCGGCCAGATGAGCCGGGTGGACAGCGCCACGATCGCAGGCGTGAAAGCGCAGAGGATGGCAGAAGTTCTTGGTCTGCTGGAAAGCCCGGCGCAGGGTTCCGCCGTGGCTTCTGACGCGTTCTTCCCCTTCCCCGACGGGTTGCTCGAGGCCGCCGCGAACGGGGCGAGCTGCGTGATCCAGCCCGGCGGATCCATGCGCGATGAAGAGGTAATCAAAGCCGCCGACGAGGCAGGCCTTGCAATGGTGTTCACTGGTATGCGGCATTTCCGGCACTGATGTCCAAGCGGCTACTCCTCTGGGCTGCTGCAGCGGCTTTCGCGCTCGATCAGGTGAGCAAATATGTCGTGATCTACGGCATGGACCTGATCGACCGTGGGCAGATTGATCTTCTGCCGCCTTTGCTCGTGTTTCGGTACGGAGAAAACAGGGGCATCAATTTCGGACTGTTCCAGGGGGAAACCGATCTGACCCGGTGGTTTCTGATCGGCTTGTCCTTGATCATCTGCACGATCGCGATTGTCTGGCTGCGACGTATCCGTGCGACGCCGGCAATGCTGATCTGTGGCGGGTTCCTTGTAGGCGGTGCGCTGGGCAATGTGCTGGATCGGCTTGTTTACGGGTATGTGCTGGATTTTCTCAACATGTCCTGTTGCGGAATTCGCAATCCCTATGTGTTCAACGTCGCGGATATCTTCATCTTTGCGGGTGCCATCGGCCTTGTTCTGCTGGACGGAAAAAAGGGCGGGTGACGCCCTTTCGGAAATACGCTAGAGATGGCGCAAACCTTTAGGAGTTGAGGATGCGAGGGGCGTTTGGTGCATTTCTGGTTGTGACGGCCGGGCTGGTCGTTTCCGCCTGTTCCAACGAGGGGCTGCGCCAGATCAGACCTCAGGGCGAGGGTCCGGACGAGTTCGGCGTGATGCCGGTGGAGCCTCTGACCGCACCCGAAGACTACGCTTTTCTTCCCGCACCAACGCCAGGCGGGTCTAATCTGACGGATCCCAACCCGCAGGGTGACGCGGTGGATGCATTGGGTGGGCAGCGCACGGCACTGGTCGCTACTCAGGGTATCCCAAGTTCGGACGCCGCGCTGGTAAGTGCGGCAAGCCGAAATGGCGTGATTCCAGGCACACGCGAACAACTGGCGGTCGAAGATGCCGAATTTCGCAAACGTCAATCGCGCCTGACCCGCTTCCGGCTGTTCCCGGTCGACCGTTACGAACAGGCGTATCGTCGGCAGTCGATCGATCCGTACAATCAGGGTGAGCAATTCCGCCGGAGCGGGTTCAACACCTCGTCCAACCCGCCGCTTAATGAATAATCGTTAATCTTCCTCGCTTCGCCTTGAATGCGACCGGCTGCGTCGTAGGTTGAACGTCAAGCGACACGGAGGATGGATTTATGATGCGAGCCCTGGCCTTCCTGGCTTCATTGGGTCTTGGCGCACCTGCGGCGGCGCTCGACTGGCATGAGGCGGTAACCACCTTCACGCTCGATAACGGCATGGACGTTGTCGTGGTCGAGGATCACCGCGCCCCTGTCGTGCAGCACATGGTCTGGTACCGCGCCGGATCGGCGGATGAACCCGTGGGTTCGTCCGGCGTTGCGCATTTCCTCGAACATCTGCTGTTCAAGGCCACCGACACGATGGAGGCGGGCGAATTGTCTGCAACGGTTGCGGCGAATGGCGGGACGGACAACGCCTTCACCTCCTATGACTACACGGCATATTTCCAGCGCGTTGCTTCTGATCGCTTGGAACTCATGATGACGATGGAGGCGGACCGCATGCGCAACATCCGCCTGACCGAAGAAAACATCGCCACTGAACGCGACGTGATCCTCGAAGAACGGAACATGAGGACCGACAACAACCCGCGCGCCCTGTTCCGCGAGCAGATGGACGCGACGCAGTTCCTCAACCATCGCTACGGCACACCGATCATCGGTTGGCGGCACGAGATGGAAACGCTGGACATGGAGGACGCATTGTCCTTTTACCAGACGTACTATTCCCCCAACAACGCGATCCTCGTTGTGACGGGAGATGTCGAGCCGGAGGAAGTGCGGGCGCTTGCAGAACGGCATTACGGTGTGATTCCCGCAAATCCGGACCTGCCCGAACGGTTCCGCACACAGGAGCCACCCCAGACCGCCGCGCGCCGCCTGATCTATGCCGACGCGCGTGTCGCGCAACCTTATGTGCAGCGTTCTTACCTCGCACCCGAGCGAGACAGCGGTGATCAGGAGAAGGCCGCCGCATTGTACCTGCTGGCCGAGTTGTTGGGTGGCAGCACCACGTCCTATCTGACCGAGAAACTTCAGTTCGAAAAACAGAAAGCGGTCTATACTGGCGCGTTCTACCGGGGCATTTCGCTTGATGACACAACGTTCGACGTCATCGTCGTGCCCTCGGAAGGTGTTTCGCTGGAAGATGCGGAGGCGGCAATGGACGAAGCCCTTGCCCGCTTCGTGAGCGAGGGCGTGGACATGGAAGATCTCGACCGTATCAAGATGCAGCTGCGCGCGGTCGAGATCTATCGACGCGATAACGTGGATGGGATCGGCAATCTTTACGGTCGCGCCCTGACCAGCGGTTTGACTGTCGAAGATATCAAGGCATGGCCCGGTATCGTGCAGGCCGTAACCGCCGATGACATCATAGCTGCCGCGCAAGAGGTGCTTCAGATAGAGCGTTCGGTTACCGGATGGCTGACCCGGAAAGAAGTGGAGGCGACCCAATGAAAGCCATGTTGACCGTCATGATCGCCTGGTTTCTTGCGGTGCCCGCCTGGGCCGGGCTGGTGGATATCCAGGAAGTCACCTCTCCCAAGGGCATAAAGGCTTGGTTGGTGAACGAACCGTCGATCCCTTTTGTGGCGCTTGAATTGCGGTTTCAGGGTGGAACGTCTTTGGACGCGCCCGGCAAACGGGGCGCCATATATCTGATGACCGGTTTGCTCGAGGAAGGCGCCGGGGAGCTGGATGCGCAGGCCTATGCACGAGAGCTTGAAGGTCTGGCAGCGTCGATCAGTTATGACGCGAGCGACGATCAGATCGGTATCTCGGCCAGGTTCCTGACCGAGAACCGCGATGCCGTGGTCGACCTTTTGAAGATGACCATTCACGAACCGCGCTTCGATCAGGATGCCATCGACCGCGTCCGCGGACAGGTGATTTCGGGGCTGAGGTCGGACGAAACCGATCCAAACAGCATTGCCGGCAAGACCTTGTCACAAATGGTTTACGGCGATCACCCATATGCGACCGAAGGCAAGGGAACGATACCTAGCGTCTCGGCGCTGACCCGCGACGACATAATCGATGCAAAGGAACGCGTATTTGCCCGCGACCGGCTGTATGTCAGCGCGGTGGGCGACATCACCGCCGATGAGTTGGGGGTGATGCTGGACGAACTGCTTGCAGACCTTCCCGAAAACAGCGTTCCGCTGCCGGGCAAGTCCGATCTTACGATACCCGGTGGTACAACAGTGGTGGATTTCGATACACCGCAATCGGTCGCGCTGTTCGTACAGGAAGGGATCGACCGGGACGATCCGGACTTCTTTCCAGCATATCTGCTGAACCACATCATCGGCGGCGGCTCATTCGAAAGCCGTTTGATGACGGAGGTGCGGGAAAAACGGGGTCTGACCTACGGGATCTATTCCTATCTGCTGCCCAAAGACCATGCGTCGCTGTACATGGGGTCCGTTGCGTCGTCGAATGACCGCATTGCCGAAACGATCGATGTCGTCCGAGAAGAATGGCGCAAGGCGGCTGAAAATGGCGTCACGGCAGAAGAACTGGATGCCGCGAAGACTTATCTCACCGGCGCTTATCCGCTGCGTTTCAATGGTAATAGCCAGATCGCCGGGATCATGGTCGGTATGCAGATGGAAGGTCTGCCCATCGACTATATCGCCACCCGCAATGATCAGATCGAGGCCGTTACGCTGGACGAGGTCAACCGCGTCGCGTCGGAATTGCTGGACCCTGTCGGACTGCATTTCGTGGTCGTAGGCCAACCTGAGGGCCTTGAAAGCAGGCCGCTGACCGAATGACCTGATACGGGCGGGCGGAGGCGTTCAGCCGTCCGCCTGTTTCGCCTGTCTCAGCATGTCGCCGATCATTTTGCCTGCAAGGCCCGAGCCGCGTTGATACAGTGCGCCATCCACGGACAGAACGGTGCCGCTGATATACTCGGCCATGTCGGAGGCAAGGAACAGGCAGGCATTCGCCACGTCGCGTGGCCGGCCCCAGCGGCCCAGGGGAATATCGCGGCCAAGCACCTCGCGGGCCTTTTCAGTCGGTGCCAGACGGTCAGCGCCTTCTGTTCCTTCGATGAAGCCGGGGACGACTGAATTCACGCGGATACCTTCTTGGCCCCATTCGAGCGCCAGTGTCCGGGTAATCTGGTCCACGCCCGCCTTGGCCGCGCACACATGCGCCTGCCCTTCATATGGCAGCCAGGATTGCGGAGCCGAGATGTTGATGATCGAACTGCCGGGTCGTTTTAGATGGGGATAAGCTGCCTTCATTACATGGATCGTGCCCATCAGATCGATCTCGATAACGGAGCGGAACGCGTTGACCGACATTTCTGACGCAAGAGCAGGGAAATTTCCGGCCGCACCCGAAACCAGCACGTCAAACTCGCCCAGACGCTCGTGAAAGGCCTTCATCGCGTCGGCCACCGCATCGGCATCTCGCACATCGAAGGCCAAGCCTATTCCCTCTTGCGCGCCGAGAGCAGAAAGCGATGCGACGGTGTCGTCGACCTTCTCCTGGCTGCGGCTTGCCACGGCCATGCGTGCCCCGGCGGCAGCGAAAGCTTCGGCAATACCACGGTTAATCCCACTGGTGCCGCCGATCACGATGACGGTCATTCCTGCAAAGGTGTCGGTGAAGTCCATCTCTACTCCTATCCGTCGGGCTATTCGCCGTAGGGCACCCAGACATTCTTGATTTCCGTCGCCTCTTGCAGGAAGCGTTGCGTGTGATCTGCTGACCAATCCATGGCTGCCGCGTAGTTCACCCAAGTGCGCTTGAGGTTTCCTGCCGAAGCAATCTCGATTTCCTCCGATAGATCGGTTGAGGAGAAACACCACATTGCGTCGAGGCCAAGATGGTTGGCCATGGGGGCGGCAAGTTCGCCGTGGCTGCCGGTGAGGATATTCACCACGCCTGCCGGAACGTCGGAGGTTTCGAGAACCTGAACGAGGTCGGTCGCGGCGAGCGGATAGGGTTCGGATGCGACCAGAACAATGCGATTTCCCATGGCCATCGCAGGGGCCAAGACCGAGATCAGGCCAAGAAGCGGCGCCTCATCCGCGCAGATCGCACCGATCACGCCAATTGGTTCTTTCATCGCCAGTGCGACGCCACGGATCGGCACGCCATGCACCTGACCGTCATACTTGTCTGCCCAGGCGGCGGCGGTGAACAGGCGCTGGATGGATGCTTCGACCTCCCACTTGCCATTTTTCAACCCGCTCATGGCATCGATGCGCGCAGCGAACTCGGATGCTCGTGCTGACAGGTTCTCTGCCATGTAATACAGGATCTGTGCCCGCAGGTGTCCGCTGGTGGCGCTCCAGCCTTTCGCACCTTGCGCCGCTTCGACGGCATTGCGTACGTCCTTGCGGTTGGCGATGCTCGCATGACCCAGCAACCCGGCCTTGCCCCAAACAGGACGCGAATAGCCGCCATCGGGCCGGGCTTGTTTTCCGCCAATGTACAGTTTGGCGGTCCGGTCGATCGGGTCGACGGGCACCCCATCGCCTATGACCGGCTCTAGCCTCTCCAGCCTTTTCGATTGCGTCTTGGGCTTTGTGTAGGCCGACAAGCCTTCCCATCCGCCCTCGCGGCCAAAGCCGCTTTCGCGCATGCCGCCAAAGCCAGCCGCGGCGTCGAACATGTTGGTCCCGTTGACCCAGACCACGCCCGCGACAAGTTTCGGAGCGATGTCGAGCGCAAGGTTCACATTCTCGGTCCACAGAGTTGCGGCCAGGCCGTAGCGGGTATTGTTCGCCAGTTCGACCGCCTCTGCCGGTGTACGGAAGGTTGTCGAGACGAGAACGGGGCCAAAGATCTCCTCCTGCATCAAGGGATCCGATGCTGCGAGGCCGGTGATCAACGTGGGGGGGTAAAAGCAGCCGGTCTCGGGCAGGTCGCAAGCGGCGTGATATGTCTGGCCTGCCGTGTTGCCACCGACCAGCGTCCGAATGGTTTCAAGCTGCACGGGGTCGACCACTGCGCCCACGTCGATGCATTTGTCCAGCGGATTGCCAATGCGTAACTTGTCCATCCGGGCGCGCAGCTTGTCGTGGAAGCGATCCGCAACCCCCTCTTGCACCAACAGGCGTGACCCCGCGCAGCAGACTTGCCCCTGATTGAACCAGATTGCATCGACCAGACCTTCGATGGCCGAGTCCATGTCGGCATCGTCAAAGACGATGTACGGGGACTTGCCCCCAAGCTCCAGCGTCAGTGCCTTGCCCGACCCCGCAGTGGCCTGCCGAATACGGCGCCCCACTTCGGTTGACCCGGTAAAGGCGATCTTGTCGACCTTGGCGCTTACGATCATCTCGCCAACCGCACCGTCGCCCGTCACGATATTGACGACACCCTTGGGTAGGCCTGCCTGTCGGCAGATGTCGGCAAACAGCAGGGCCGTGAGCGACGTGTATTCCGCAGGCTTCAGAACAACGGTGTTTCCCATTGCCAGCGCGGGGGCAATCTTCCATGCCAGCATCAGCAGGGGGAAGTTCCACGGAATGACCTGACCGCACACGCCGATGGCCTGAGCGTCGGGCAATTCGCTCTCCATCAACTGTGCCATGCCGGCGTGATAATAGAAGTGCCGTTGGGCCAGCGGGATGTCGATATCACGCGCCTCGCGGATAGGCTTGCCGTTGTCCAGCGTTTCGAGCACGGCGAAAAGCCGGGCGTGCTTCTGCAAGAGCCGGGCAAGCGCATACAGGTGGCGTGCGCGACCCGGTCCGCCCATCTTCTCCCAGCCGGGTTGCGCTTTGCGCGCGGCCGCCACCGCTGCATCCACATCGGCCTGGGTCGCCTGGCTGAGTGTTGCCAACACTTCGCCCGTGGCGGGGTTGCGGCTTTCGAACCCGTCGCCCGGCTCGGTGAACACGCCGTCTATGAAATGGCCGAACCGGTCGCCTTGGTCGACCAGCCAAGCCAGCGCTTCGGCAGCACTTTCGGGGGCAGGTCCGTAATCCATGGTTTCGAAGATTTCCTTGATGCTCATCGTACTTACCCCAACCCGTGACGGTAGCCGGCGGAGTAAGCGCCGGTCACGTGATGTTCCAACTGCCGTTCGATATCGCCCAGCAGACTCGATGCGCCAAAGCGGAACAGATCAGGTTGCAACCAGCGGTCCCCCAACTCGTCCTTGATCAGCGACAGGTAGACGAGTGCATCCTTTGCCTTGGAGATCCCACCGGCCGGTTTGTATCCGACGCGATACCCCGTGCGGGCTTGATAGTCCCGGATCGCGCGTATCATCACGAGGGAGACGGGCAGGGTGGCGTTCACGCCTTCTTTGCCGGTCGACGTCTTGATGAAGTCCGCACCGGCCATCATGCAAACCAGCGAGGCACGCGCGACGTTGCGCAACGTTCCCAGCTCGCCAGTGGCGAGGATCGCCTTGACATGTGCGTCACCACAGGCTTCGCGGAAGGTCCGCATTTCGTCATACAGCGCCTGCCAGTCGCCCGTCAGCACATGCCGGCGTGAGATCACGATGTCGATCTCCTCGGCACCGGCCTTCACGCTTTCGGAAATCTCGGCAACACGCAGGTGGAACGGTGACAGTCCGGCAGGAAACCCGGTGCTCACGGCCGCGACGGGGATGCCGCTGCCCTGCAGGGCGTTTACGGCGGTCTCTACCATGTCGTGATAGACGCAGACCGCCCCTACGGTGATCGTATCCATCCCCAAGGCGTCGAGCAGGGCAGGGGCAACCGGTTGTCTGGCCTTGGCGCAGAGGCGCCGCACCCGTCCCGGAGTGTCATCACCTGCAAGCGTCGTGAGGTCGATCATCGTGATCGCCTTGAGAAGCCACGCAGCCTGATAGTCCTTTTTGACCGATCGACGCCCTGGCAAGGTGCCGGCCCGACGTTCGATGGCCGAGGTGTTTGCCTGAACCGCACGCACCCAATCCATGTCGAGCGCCATACCTTCGTTGCGCGGTTCGTCATGCAGTGTTTCGCGTGTCGTGCTGTTCGGGTTTTGCGTTTCCATGTTCATGCGACGTCCCGACATAAGTTTCGTTCAAACTCGCATGGTGCCCCGTGCGAGGCAAGCGGCCTGGGTCGAGACACATCTCATTATTTACCATCTGGACAAAAAAGAATCTGCGATTGCGTGCTTCCACTGTTCTTGACTTGTTGAGAATGGTTCTCATATTCATTTGAAATCATCATCCATAGAGGATCCTGATATGCTTCGCCGTCATTTCCTTGTTGCTACGACACTGTCCCTGGCTTTGCCGTCGGTGGCTTGGGCTGAAAAACCGCTGACCGTTGTTGCGACAACCGGCATGGTCGCAGACGCGGTGCGACAGGTTGGGGGCGACGTGGTCGAGGTGAAGGCCCTGATGGGGCCGGGTATCGACCCGCACTCGTATCGCCAGACACGCAGTGACATTGTCGCGTTGACCGGCGCCGATCTTGTTCTTTGGCACGGTCTTTACCTTGAAGCGCAGATGGAAGAATTCTTTGCCAAGCTCGGGCGCAGCCGCACGGTCGTCGCCGTGGCGGAGGCTTTGGACAAGGAGCAGTTGCGCGGACATGACGACTACGAAGGCAAGTACGATCCGCACGTATGGATGGTTCCGACCCTGTGGTCGGGTGTGGTACGAGAGGTTCAGCGCGCCTTGACCGAGGCCAGACCTGAGGCGGCCGACTTCTTTGCCACCAACGCGGATGCGCATATTACCGAGCTTGAGCGCCTGCAGACATATGCCGAAAACACCCTTTCCAAGGTGCCGGAGGGCAGCCGGGTTCTGGTTACCGCGCACGACGCCTTTGGATATTTCGGATCGGAATACGGGTTCGACGTGATGGGCATCCAGGGTATCTCGACCCAGTCGGAGGCTGGGTTGAACCGCATTCGTGAACTGGTCGACATCTTGGTCGAGCGCGAAATCGGCGCGGTTTTCGTCGAAAGCTCGGTGTCGGATCGGTCGATGCGCGCCCTGATCGAAGGTGCCGCCGCCCGCGGGCACGAGGTTCGCATCGGTGGGGAGCTTTTCTCCGACGCGATGGGCGCCACGGGCACTTATGAGGGAACGTATATCGGCATGATCGATCACAACATCACGGTGATCGCCTCGGCGCTTGGTGCCGAGGTGCCCGAGCGCGGTCTGAACAACAAGCTGTCGGCGGGGATCTGATATGCTGAACCTGGTCGGTAACGGGGAACGGGATCTCTCAGCCAGTCCTTTGGCGATCCGGGGGTTGACCGTTTCCTACGGCCAGAAACCGGCAGTGTTTTCAGTGGACATGACGGTCGAGCCCGGGGCAATGACGGCAATCATCGGGCCCAATGGTGCGGGTAAGTCGACCCTTCTCAAGGCCGCTCTGGGCATCGTCAAACCCTTGTCGGGTCGCGTCACTGTCTATGGCAAACCCCTAGAGGGTCAACGCGCACGCATCGCTTACGTCCCTCAGCGGGCCAGTGTCGACTGGGATTTCCCGACCAGGGTGCTGGATGTCGTCCTGATGGGTCTGTACCGCGAACTGGGACTGCTCGGGCGGGTCAGGGGGCGGCACATCGGACGCGCGAAAGACTGCCTGTCGCGTGTCGGGATGGAAGAGTTCGCAGACCGGCAGATTGGTCAGCTTTCGGGCGGACAGCAGCAGCGTGTTTTCCTTGCGCGGGCGCTGGCACAAGAGGCTGATCTCTACCTGCTCGACGAACCGTTCGCCGGCGTGGATGCCGCAACGGAAAAAGCGATCATCTCGGTTCTGAAATCGCTACGCGAAGCCGGTCGCACCGTGGTCGTCGTGCACCACGATCTCGCAACCGTGGCCGACTATTTCGATCGTGTTTTCCTGATCAATACCCGCAAGGTTGCCGAGGGTCCGGTGGCCGAGGCCTTTACCGCCGAAACACTTCAGGCAGCTTATGGCGGACGGTTGGCCACAGCGCAGATCGACCAGATCGCACAGGTCGTCGGATAAGCCATGCTTTTGGAGGCGCTGACCCTTCAGCTTGGATACAACGCGACGCTCGTCGCGATCGGCGCGGCGCTCTTGGGTGTATCGAGCGGCGTAACGGGCACATTCCTTTTCCTGCGCAAGCGCGCCTTGGTCAGCGATGCCATCAGTCACGCGACCCTTCCGGGCGTGGCTCTTGCCTTCATGGTTGTGGTGGCGCTTGGTGGTGACGGTCGCAACCTTCCCGCGCTGCTTGTCGGTTCAGCCTTGTCCGCCTGGGTCGGTCTATTGTGCCTGACATGGTTGACACGGCGGACCCGATTGGCCGAGGACGCGGCGATTGGGGCGGTACTGTCGGTTTTCTTTGGCTTGGGCATCGTCTTGCTGACCATGATTCAAACCATGGACACGGGCAAGCAGGCTGGGTTGGAAGGCTTTCTGCTGGGGTCGACTGCGGGGATGTTGCGCAGCGATGCTGTGATCATCGCCGTGGGAGGAGCCCTGACCCTCATGCTGATCGTCCTGCTGCGTCGTCCGATGACCTTGGTTGCCTTTGACCCCGAATACGCACAGGCGCGCGGGGTCGATGTTACGCGGATCGACCTTGCCATGATGGGCCTCGTCATGGCGGTCACCGTGATCGGGCTCAAGATCGTCGGGCTGATCCTTATTGTTGCGTTGTTGATCATTCCGGCCGTAACTGCCCGTTTCTGGACTGAAAGGGCCGAAAGCGTGGCGGTTCTGGCCGGCCTTTTCGGCGGATTGGCAGGGTATCTTGGCGCCGTTCTATCCGCCACCGCGCCGAATTTGCCGACAGGTCCGATTATCGTGCTGGTGAGTTTCGCACTGTTCGTCGTCTCGCTGGTCCTCGCTCCTGGACGCGGGGTTTTGGCCGCGCTGCTTGGATATCTCAGGTTTCAACGCCGCGTTCACATCCGCCAAGGACTTCTCGCACTCGCCCAGGAACAACCGATTTACGAGGCTCTGACCTTGCGCCTTTTGCGGCGTGCGGGTCTTGCGCGCGCCGATGGTGTGGCCACCAAGGCGGGACGTGCGCGCGCAGCCAAGGCTTTGCGAGATGAGAAGCGATGGGAGGTCTTGCGTGCAGATCACGCGCATGAAGCCGCTGCCGCGCAGTACGACGGACTACGCGACATCGAAACGGTTCTGACGCGGGATCAGATCGCCGAAATCGACCGGCGGATCGGGCCGCCTCGAGAGGTCGTATCATGAACGGGTCGGCATTCGTTTCCCTGTCGCTTACACCGCTCCTGATCGGGATTTTTGCGGCGATTGCATGCGCTTTGCCGGGAAACTTCCTTGTGCTGCGACGTCAGGCTCTGATCGGGGATGCAATCAGCCATGTCGTCTTGCCGGGGATCGTGGTGGCCTTCCTCGTGACCGGTGTCATTGCTGCTTGGCCAATGATGCTGGGTGCCGCAGGCGCAGCGCTGGTGGCGGTAGCGTTGATCGAAGCGGTACGTCGTTTGGGCCGGATCGAGCCCGGGGCGGCAATGGGTGTGATATTCACCGCGATGTTTGCCGGCGGCGTTTTGCTGCTGGAGCAGACCGATACGTCCTCGGTGCATCTTGATGTCGAGCATGCACTTTTCGGCAATCTTGAAAGCCTGATTTGGCTGGATGCGACCGGTTGGGCATCGTTGCTTGATCCCGAAGCCCTGGCTTATCTGCCGCCTGAGTTGATGCGCATGGCCGCGATCCTTGTTGTGGTTTCGTTGTTCACGTGGCTTCTTTGGCGGCCTCTCAAACTGTCGACCTTTGACGAGGGGTTTGCCCGAACGATGGGAATCCGGACCGGGCTACTGGGGCTTGCTTTGGTGGTCATGGCTGCATTGGCTGCTGTCGCCGCTTTCGACGCCGTCGGGTCGATCATCGTGATTGCCATGTTCATTTGCCCGCCCGCTGCTGCACGGCTCATGACCAACCGGCTTGAGCGTCAGATCGCGTGGAGCGTCTTTTTCGCCACGCTGTCCGCGGTTCTGGGATACATATTTGCGGGATATGGCCCTCTCTGGCTCGGCCTCGACGACGCAGTGAGTGCTGCTGGAATGATCGCGACCGTATCCGGTCTGATCCTTGCGGTTGCGGCCTTGGCCGGTCCTTGCCGTACACGTAGCGGCGCCCCGGCCGAGGGATAGACCACTCTGGCAGAATCGTAGGGCTTCGTGCTAGGTGTTGGGGTATGGCGTATTCCGACCCCAATATCAGCGCATCCCGTCCCGTTATTCGTCAACTGGACGAAACCGCGATCAATCGAATTGCGGCAGGCGAAGTGGTAGAGCGGCCGGCCAGCGCAGTGAAGGAACTGGTCGAGAATGCGCTCGATGCGGGGGCGTCGCGCATTTCTATCGATGTCGCTGATGGTGGCAAGACGCTGATCCGGGTGACTGACGATGGATGTGGCATAGCGGCGGAGGATCTTCCGCTTGCGCTGTCACGTCACGCGACCTCCAAGATCGACGGGTCGGACCTGCTCAACATCCACACCTTCGGGTTTCGTGGCGAGGCGCTGCCATCGCTCGGCGCGGTTGGCCGGCTCACGATCACCAGCCGGATCGCCGGTGCCGAGGCAGCGCAGATCCGTGTCGCGGGCGGACGGATCGAGCCTGTGAAACCTGCCGCTCTGCGCACGGGAACAGTTGTCGAGCTGCGGGACCTGTTCTTTGCCACCCCGGCCCGATTGAAGTTCATGCGCACCGATAGGGCCGAGGCGCAGGCAATTTCCGATATGGTCAAGCGTCTTGCCATGGCCGAACCATCCGTTTCGTTCCTGTTGCGCGACGTGTCAGGCGGGGGCGAGGGGCGTGTCAGCTTTCGCTCGGATGGCGAGACGGGCGATTTGTTCGACGCACTTCACGCCAGGTTGGCGCGCGTGCTGGGCCGCGACTTTGCCGAAAACGCTTTGCGGATCGACGCCACGCGCGAGGGGATTCGGTTGTTTGGCTATGCTGCGTTGCCGACCTATTCGCGTGGGGCGGCAGTGGCTCAGTACCTGTTCGTCAATGGCAGGCCTGTCCGGGACAAGATGCTGACCGGGGCGCTCAGGGCTGCCTATTTTGATTTCCTCAGCCGTGACCGGCATCCCGCCGCCGCGCTTTTCATCGATTGTCCGCCGGTACTGGTCGACGTCAATGTGCATCCAGCCAAATCAGAGGTCCGTTTTCGTGACCCGGGTGTGGCCCGCGGGTTGATCGTTTCGTCCCTGCGCCATGCTTTGGCCGAGGCTGGCCACCGCGCGTCGACGACGATTGGGCACGCCACGCTTGGCGCGATGCGACCAGAGCCAGCGCCCCAGGAACCGGCCCGGGTGTACCAGATGGATCGTCCGTCTGAACCCGCGCGACAGGCCGCCTTTCGCGCGCAAGCAACCGGATTTGCCGAGCTCTCGGACAATTTCAGTGCGCGCGTCGTTGCGGTGGAGCCTTGCAATGGGGCCACGGAACAGTCTGATGAGCCACCGGCAGAGGCCCGCCCGTTGGGCGCGGCACGCGGACAGGTGCATGAGAATTACATAATCGCCCAGACCGAAACCGGTATGGTGATCGTCGATCAGCATGCCGCGCATGAGCGCCTTGTTTATGAACGGCTCAAGAAACAGATGGCTGATACGGGTGTAGCGTCGCAAGCCCTGCTTATCCCCGAGATCATCGATCTGGCGGATGATGATCGTTCTCGCCTTTTGTCGGTTTCTGAGGGCCTTGCACAACTCGGTCTGGCCATCGAACCCTTCGGCGGCTCTGCGGTTGCCGTCCGAGAGACTCCGGCAATACTCGGCGAGGTCGATGCAAAGGCCATGATCCTCGATATCGTCGACGAGTTGCGCGACGAGGGTGAGAGCATGAGCGTCCAGGCCCGGATCGAGGCAATCCTGTCGCGCGTGGCCTGTCATGGGTCGGTGAGGTCTGGCCGAAGAATGCGGGCGGAAGAGATGAACGCGCTCTTGCGCGAAATGGAGGCGACGCCGCATTCGGGGCAGTGCAACCACGGGCGTCCCACCTATGTCGAGCTGAAGCTTTCGGACATTGAACGTCTGTTCGGGCGGAGTTGATCAACCACCCGACTTGGGTTAGGCCTGTGTGAAACGAAACAAGAACAGAGCGGGCAGATGATCGAGATTTCAGGACAGAGCTATTCGCTGGACGACCCGGTGACACTCGCGGTTCTCTCGGGGGCTGGCGTCCTTCTCTTGATCCTCGTTCTGGTGTTTCTTTCATTGCGCGCCGCATCGAGGTCGGCCAGAACTGTCGAGCCGTTGGCGCAACACATGGCGATGCTCAGCCAGACGGTCCAGCAGCTGGGCCAGGGTCAGGAACAGCTTCGCGG
The DNA here is from genome assembly GCF_042648365.1 of Lutimaribacter marinistellae. Classification (NCBI taxonomy): domain Bacteria; kingdom Pseudomonadati; phylum Pseudomonadota; class Alphaproteobacteria; order Rhodobacterales; family Roseobacteraceae; genus Lutimaribacter; species Lutimaribacter marinistellae. The sequence goes on from NZ_JBHRXI010000012.1 coordinate 163,377, forward strand.
AGGCTTGCAACACGTATCTGATACGCAGGCGAACGCGCAGGTTCAGGTAATCCAGACCGTCGAGGCGCGCCTTTCGGCCGTGCAACAGCATATGAATGACCGTTTAGCGGACAACGCAATGAAATCCGCGCATGCACTTTCGGAAATGCAGGAGCGGATGAAAGAGACGCTGCATGGCTCGTCCAAGCAAACGGCGACCTCTTTGACCCAGTTGCAGGAACGTCTCGCCGCAATCGACAAGGCACAGGACAACATCACCAAACTCTCGGGCGACGTTCTGAGCTTGCAGGATATCCTGTCGAACAAGCAGACAAGGGGCGCCTTTGGCGAGATACAGTTGAACGATATCGTCTCCAAAGCTCTGCCCGCTGACAGCTATGCCTTGCAGGCCACGCTTTCGAATGGACGGCGGGCCGATTGCCTTATCCACTTACCCAATCCTCCGGGACCGATCGTTATCGATTCCAAGTTTCCGCTGGAAGCTTACGAGGCCCTGCGCAAGGCCGAGACGCAGTCACAGGTGCAAGAAGCCGCGCGAATGCTGCGAAACGCCGTACGCACCCACATCAACGCTATCTCGGAACGCTACATTCTGGATGGTGAAACTGCGGATGGCGCGCTGATGTTCTTGCCGTCAGAGGCCGTGTATGCCGAGCTTCACGCGAATTTTTCAGATGTGGTTCGGGAAGGGTTCGCCAAACGGGTCTGGATTGTGTCTCCGACCACTTGCATGGCGACCCTCAATACAATGCGGGCTATCCTCAAGGACGCGCGGATGCGGGAACAGGCTGGAGCAATCCGCAAGGAACTGGGACTTTTGCACAAAGACGTCGAACGTTTGGGCGACCGTGTCGGCAACCTTGACCGCCACTTCTCGCAGGCCGCCAAGGACATCTCGGAAATAAAGATAAGTGCTGACAAGGCGGGCCGACGGGCACAACGCCTCGACAATTTCGATTTCGAGGAACTAGCCCCCGAGGACGCTGCGAGCGTCGTTTCGATAGGCTCGCAGCGCTGATCCGGATCAGATCCTGAAGAATGGCTGCAACAGCCGGGGCATGAGGCTGTTGAATTTCAGCGGCGCATCGGTCACGGCGAGGCAAATGCAATCTTCGCCGACATCTGCCACCGGCATATGCTCGAGGTCTTCATCGGCTATTTCCACGTCACCGCGCGCGAAGCGGTCGACCTCATCGGAAAAGGCACCTTGCAGGACCATTGTCAGTTCCATCCCGTTATGGCCATGATCCGGGACCGCTGTTCCCGCTGGGATGTAGAGAAGACGCGCAGACGCTTCGGGAGAGTTCGCGATGATGGCCTGTTTGACCCCCATGCCGATCGGACGCCATTTGATGCGTGACACGTCCCCTCCGACGTAATCTCGAAGCGGTGCGGGCAGAACACTGCACGCAGCCGTATCTTTGGTCCTCGGGCGGGCAGGCCCTTTCTTGATCAGCTCCATCGTCGCCGCAAGGGATTGCGAACCCATCTCGGACGCTGTCATCTCGTCGTCTTCCAGAAGAACGCCGCCAATAGCGTCGAAGCTCTCTGCGCGCGCACGGCATTCGTCACAAAGGGACAAATGTGTCGCGACCATCAGGTCGAACGCCTCGGGCAGAGCGCCCGCAGAGTAAGCCATCAACAGCTCGTCGGTGAGGTGGTGTTTGATCCTGTCTTTCATCGCCTTATCAACCCATAGCATGGCGCAAGCGGTCCAGCGCCAATCTTATCCGAGACTTGATCGTGCCCAGCGGCAGACCTGTTTGTGCGGCGATCTCACGGTGGCTGAGATCGCCAAAGTAAGCTTTTTCAATCAACTCGCGCTGCGCCTTGGGCAGCGCGCTCATTGCGTTGCGCAGTTGCGCGGTTTCCTGTTGCAGGGAAATCACCTCGGCCGGCTCCGGATCGGCCTCGGGTCCCCAAGGCAATTCTTCAGGCTCCGGGCGCCTCTGCCGGCGGATCAAGTCGATCCGGCGGTTCCGGGCAATCGTGAACACCCATGTCGCCACCGACGCTCGGCCCGGATCGAACATGTGTGCCTTGTGCCAAAGAGTCGCCATGACTTCCTGGGCACACTCCTCTGCCATGGCCGCGTCAGACCCCGAGCGGATCAGAAATGCCTTCACCCTTGGCGCGAAATGCCGGAACAAATCGACAAATGCCGATTGATCCTGGGCATCGCGGATGCGCAGCACGTGGTCTACCCAGTCATATTCCTTGTCGGTCTTTCCTGCTTCCTTCGTCACCGTCTTTGCCTCGACCAATCGGTCGTCCTTGTTTCGATCGCAATCGGGCACGGTTGCGCCGATCGCATCGTCCAACACCAGTTCGGGGCCAGTTTCGGTGAACATACCGTTGTTACGTGGGTCATGCCCAGACGGATCACCCGCGACAAAAATTCTTTTCTTTTAAATCCGGCAGGGACACGACGGCGTAGGAATAGATATCGTACAAGACTGGAGACGACCAACAATGCCATTTGAACAGAACGCGGGCGCGCCTCGAAAAGTTGCCGTGATAGGCGGCGGAATTTCGGGGATGGGTGCGGCCAACCTGCTGGCTGACACGCATCATGTCACGCTGTTCGAGGCCGAACCACGCCTCGGCGGCCACGCACGCACCGTGATCGCCGGTCGTAACGGGGACCAGCCCGTTGATATCGGTTTTATCGTCTTCAACGAAGTGACCTATCCAAACCTGATATCCCTTTTCGAAAAGCTAGACGTTCCGATCGCGAAAAGTTCGATGACTTTCGGCGCATCGATACGCGGCGGAGCGATCGAATACGCGCTGCATGGACCTGACGCGCTTTTTGCGCAACGCCGCAACATGGTGCGCCCCCAGTTTCTGAGGTTCGTCCGGGACCTGTTGTATTTCAACAAGAACGCGCTTCGCTACGCGTCGGACCGTACGCAAACTGTGCGCGAAATGCTGGACCGGATGAAGATGGGCGAGTGGTTTCGCTCCTACTACCTTGAACCGTTTTCCGGCGCCATCTGGTCCACGCCGAAAGAAAAGGTGATGGACTTCCCGGCCTACGCGATGGTCAAGTTCTTTGACAATCACCTGTTGCTGCACGCCAACGAGGAGCATCAGTGGTACACCGTGCGCGGCGGGTCGGTCGAGTACGTGGGTCGGTTGGAAGCAGCGATGCGCAAAAAAGGCGTCGAGCTGCGGCTGGGCTCGCCCATCGCCGGAGTGCGGCGTGGAGCCATCGGCCCCGAGATCCGTGCCGAAAGCGGCGAGTGGGAACAGTTCGACGAGGTTGTTTTCGCCACTCATTCCGACGACACGCTTGCGCTCCTGTCCGATGCCACGCCGCAGGAGACATCGGCCCTGGGTGCGATCAGGTATCAGCCGAACGATATCGTGCTCCATGCGGACCCGTCAGTCATGCCCAAGCGTCGCAAGTGCTGGTCAAGCTGGGTCCATACCGAAGATGCAAACCCAAGCTCTGAGCGTATCGACCTGACTTACTGGATGAACTCGCTCCAGCCGATCCCGCATGACGATCCGCATTTCGTCACCCTCAATTCACGCCGACGCATCCGGGAAGACCTGATCTATGCCGAGGCTACGTTTCGCCACCCGGTCTATGACCTTGGCGCATTGCGCGCGCAGGAAGAGATCCGTCACTTCAACGGGGAAAACAATACATGGTTCTGTGGCGCGTGGATGCGTAACGGTTTCCACGAGGACGGGCTGGCCAGCGCAATCGACGTGGTCGAGCGGATGAACAGTCTTCAACTGGTTCAGGTAGCCGCTGAATGAGCAAGATCGAGCATATCGCGGGACACACGTTCCACGGACGCAAGGGAGCGGTAGAGAACGCGTTTCGCTATTCGGTCGATTACGTTATGCTCGATCCCGAAGCGGAACCGGATGCACCGTCGCTCTTTTCCAGAAACGGTAGGAACCTGATGGGGCTGCACGATGCTGACCATGGGGGTGAGCCGGCTAAGGGGCGCGGCGCCGCTTGGGTTCGTGATGTTTTCTCCGACTACCAACTGCCACAGCCGGCGCGCATCACGTTGCTCGCCCAGCCACGCGTTCTGGGGCATGTGTTCAACCCGGTCAGTTTCTGGCTATGTTTCGATGACGTCGGCGCGCTGTTTGCGGTCGTGTCAGAGGTCACCAACACTTGGGGAACGCGGCACAGCTATGTTTGCCACAAGCCCGACCTGTCGCCAATCTCGGCCCAGGATCGTCTGACCGCGACCAAGCTGCTGCATGTGTCCCCATTTCAGCCGCGCGAGGGCAATTACACCTTCCGCTTCGACATACGCGACGACCGGATCGGAGTATGGATCGACTATGGTCGTGAGGCTGGCGGTCTGATTGCAACACTGACGGGCCGCAGGCAGCCGCTGACAAACCGAGCTATAACCTGGTCCGTGTTGCGCAGGCCCTTCGGCTCGCGTCGCGTATTGGCGTTGATCCATTGGCAGGCGCTGAAATTGTGGTGGAAGAAAGCAACCTTTCGCCGTCAACCCGAACCATTGAAACCTGACGTGAGCAGGGGATGATGGTGTTGGCGGGCGTTCAAACTACTTCCGGCCATCGTCTGCCGGCCTATGCCGGGTTCGCGGCGATGCTAGCTGCTGCAGGCCTGCCGCTATACATACACGCGCCCAAGTTCTACGTCGACGAATACGGTCTGAGCCTGGCTGCTCTCGGCAGCGTTTTGTTCGGTTTGCGGCTTCTCGATGTCGTCCAGGACCCGTTGCTCGGCAAGTTGAGCGAGGCGTTGCGAAATCATCGTTCTGCGGCAGTGGCGATAGGGGCAACTGTTCTATCGGGTGCAATGATAGGCCTTTTCGCAGTTACGCCACCGCTTGCTCCGCTTCTGTGGTTCGCATTCATGCTGACCCTGGTTTTTTCTTCCTTCAGCTTTCTTACGATCTGCTTCTACGCCCAAGGGGTCGCCAAGGCGCACGAACTTGGCGGCTCAGGGCATCTGAAACTGGCGCGATGGCGGGAAACCGGTGCCCTCGCCGGGGTTTGCTTGGCCGCCGTCGCGCCTGTTGCATTGGCGCAGATAACGGTGACCCCATTCGCCGGATTTGCGTTGGGGTTCGTCCTCTTCGCGCTGGCAGTCGTGTTTGCCATGAGACCCGAATGGCAGGCGTCCCATCTGCCGGCCTCGACGGGCTTTCGAGCCGTTCTTCAAGACTCCCCGGCACGGCGCTTGCTGATCATAGGATTGCTGAACGCTGCCCCGGTTGCGGTATCGTCGACGCTGTTTCTTTTTTTCGTCGAAAGTCGGCTGGAGGCTCCGGGTTGGGAAGGGCCGCTCTTGCTGGTTTTTTTCCTCTCCGCAGCGATTGCTGCTCCGATCTGGGGGCGGGCAGCCGAACGGTATGGGGCGAAACAGACGTTGATTGCCGGCATGGTTCTTTCGATCCTGGCCTTTGCCTGTGTCCTGTTTCTTGGCGCGGGCGACACGGCTGCCTTTGCGGCAATCTGTATTGCATCGGGTGCGGCGTTGGGCGCCGACATGACTCTTTTGCCAGCGCTCTTCGCGGCCCGGATGGCGCGCATCGCGCCGCGCGCGGCTGAAGGGTTCGGTCTGTGGTCCTTTGTAACAAAGTTCACGCTGGCTTTTGCTGCCGTTCTGCTCTTGCCCGCGCTAGAAGCTGCCGGGTTTCGCGCGGGTCCTGAAAACGCGCCCGAGGCTTTGACGCTATTGACGCTGTTCTATGCAGCCGTGCCATGCGTTCTCAAAGCTGCTGCGCTTGTTTTGCTGGCCTTCACCACGTTGGAGGATACCTGACATGAATTCCATACTGCTGATATTGCTTGGCGGTTTCATTGCGATCGGTCTCATGGTTCTGCGACGGAGATACCTGGGTTTTCTTGCGCAGCGCCCTGACGACTACAGACAGACAACGCCAGCTCTCGATCTGCGTCGCCACTTGAACGGTGATATCCGGTGTGACGGCGTGATCTATGGCCCGTTGGGGCGCGTCACCTCACGTTTCGAAGGGCTGTTCAACGCCAAGTGGGAAGGTCAGACCGGCGTGATGACCGAGCATTTCCAGTATGACACCGGCACGACGCAGGATCGTGCATGGACATTGAGTCTCGGGCCGGAGGGGCAGGTCAAGGCTACGGCACCCGATGTAATCGGAACGGGTGAGGGCAAGTTGGCGGGTTCATCTTTGTGTTTGCGATATAGCATTCGCCTTCCAGATGCTGCCGGAGGGCATGTTTTGAACGTGGTCGACTGGATGTACCTGATGCCCAACGGAACCATCGTGAACAGGTCACAGTTTCGAAAGTATGGCATCAAGGTAGCAGAACTGGTCGCCACCTTGCACCGCGTTGACAGGACCGAGGAGACAGCATGACAGACTGGGCCGGGAAACGATATTGGCTGGTGGGCGCAAGTGCTGGCCTCGGAGAGGCCTTGGCCCGGCATATGAGCCGTATGGGTATCAGGCTGGTGCTTTCGGCGCGGTCAGAGGATGAGTTGAACAGTCTGTCCCAAGAACTGCCGGGTCCGTCCGAAGTTGTCACCATGGACGTGAGCGATCCGGACTCTGTTCGCGCAGCGGCGGAAAGGGTGGGTGAAGTCGATGGTTTGATTTTCCTTGCCGGTGCGTATTGGCCGATGAAAACCCAAGCATGGGATTTCGAGCAGGCCAACATCATGGCGGATGTCAATTTCACCGGGATGATGCGGGTCATGGGAGTGGCGGTCCCATCAATGGTTGCCCGCGATGCAGGTCATATCGTCATCACAGGGTCGCTGTCGGGGTATCGGGGCCTGCCAAAGGCCATCGGATATGCAGCGTCCAAGGCGGGCGTGATGCGGCTTGCCGAATGCATGCATGCCGATCTGCGCAATACCGGCGTTCGGGTTCAACTGGTCAATCCGGGCTTCATCCGCACGCGCCTGACCGACAAGAACGACTTTAACATGCCTTTCCTGATGGAGGCTGATGAAGCAGCCGCACGCATATTCGAGCATATGTGCACGGATCGTTTCAGACGCGATTTTCCCATGCGCCTGTCAGCAATCATCGGCCTTGGACGGATGCTGCCCGACTGGCTCTACTATCGTCTGTTTGCGTGAGATCAAGGACGCGCCGGTTCTGTCGCGGTTGAATGCGTAAGAAGAACCGCAGGAGACGCGAACAAATGGAAATTTCACCCAGGACTGTGGTGCAGGTTGCCTTGATGGCCCGCGAATTGAACCGGGCAGAAAGCGAATTGAGGGCGTTCGTCGAACGGATGAGCGAAGATGAGCAAGCCGAGTTGGTTGCCGTCATGTGGATCGGGCGCGACAGCTTCGACGCTGCTGACTGGAACGAGGCGGTCGCAACCGCGCGCGCCGAAGCATCGGTTCCCTGCGCCGACTATTTGCTCGGGTCGCCGCATCTGTCGGATCACTTGGAAAACGGCCTCGACGCCCTGGGTTATTCCGTCGAGGATATCGAAAGCGGGCTCATGTAACTCGTGTCAGAGGCGCGTGATGTGTTCGTTGAACATGTCGCGCGCTCGTCCCCAGACCCCTGTTTCGAGAGTTTCAAGGGTCAGCAGCGACGGCAGAAGTTGGGCGGCGTAGTCTTCGGAACTTTCGCCCGGCAGCATCGATGGCAAATTGTCGATGGCGGTGACGTCAAGCGGAGGTGAGTGGTGAACCCGCAGGGCGGGTTTTTCCCAGCTTGTTGTCCGGTCATAGACCTTGATGGGTGAAAAATCGCTGTCCGGATCGCAAGCGATATCTCCGATAACCGTCAATCGGCGTTGGGCGTGCGATGCGCTCGCGGGGACGAATACCGGGGTACCTGGCCGCGCCAGAATACAGTTGAGAAAGATGTCGTGGGCCAGAACCTCGGGGAAGGGTCCACCATGGGCGGTTTCGTTCATGTCCCATTTCGAGACAGGCACGCCCATAGTCCGGCACAGATCGGCGGCTCCGGTACCCACCCGCCCCAAAGCACCGATCACCAGTGCCGTTGGCCTCTGCGTGCCGATGCGCAGCAACTCGGTCTGCAGGTCCTGTTGCAGATGCAACGAGCTTTCATAAGCGCCGACGGGCCCGCAAAGCGCGCCCCGTTTTTGGGCCGACCAACATTTCAATGCGACCGCCGCGCCGGCATAGCCGGCCCAATACCCGAAAGCAGCGACACGTCGGCCGTCAGAATTTACGAGGTACTCCAGATCGAACAGTGTTCCTCCGCCGGCCTTGAACCGTCGCAGCAGCTTCTGGCCTGCGGGTTGGCCCTTGAATGCATGCCCGAACATGATGTGCCGATGCACCAATGCCGTGTCATCATCCGGCAGTTCCTTGAGCCCGAAGACGATGGCATCGGCAGGCGCCCGTGGCCAGCTGTTCTCAGGCGCGATCTCGACACCGGCTAGGCGATACCCGTCGATGGGGATCGCGCGCGTCGTGCTGTCCTCGACCGTGACCCGAATGCCCTTGTCGAGAAGCGCCTTGGCACCCAGCGGGGTCAGTCCGACCCGCTCTTCATTGGGGCGCTGTTCGGCTCGGACCCAAAGATGCGTCATCGGCGGCAATGCATCTTACACCAACCCATCGGCGATAACGCCTTGCACGGAGGGTCGACCCTCCATCGCTTCCATGAAGCGCGAGATGTTCGGGAAGGCAGACAGATCGACGCCATCGCCCGGCAGCCATCTGCACACGACGTAAAGATACGGATCCGCGATCGAGAACTGTTCGCCAAGAACAAAGGGGCCACCGATGCAGTGCGCCTCGACATGGGCAGCAGAGGCTTGCATCGTCTCGGTCACCTTGGCCGTCATGTCGGCCCAGGAAGATTCCTGATTGGCCCAGCGATGACCGCGCATCTTGTGCGCATGGTTCACATGCATCGTCGAGGCAAGGTAATACATCACCTCTCGCATCCGCGCCGCCTGCGCTGCATCCTCGGGAACCAGACCTGCGGATGGCGAGCGCGCAGCAATGTAATCCAGAAGCGCGCCTGTTTCGGTGAGCACGGCGCCGGCCACTTCCAACGCCGGTACCCGGCCTTTTGGATTGATGCCGTGATACTCGGGTTTCGTTTGCTCGGCGCTGGCGAAATCGACGCGGACAAGCTCGTGGTCCAGGCCGGCCTCTCGCAACGCGATTGCGACTGCTATCGAAATCGTGCCGGGTGCAAAGTAGAGCTTCATGCCATGTCCTTACATGTGGGTTTGCGCGTGGTGCCTGTCGGGATGTTCCAGGTGCGGCACGGCGTTGAACAGGACCGGGCTCAAGCGGTCACCGATCGGAAACAGACGGTGCATCGACGTGTTCATGATGGCAAGGGCAAGCCGCGCCATCGCATCGAGTTCCAGTTCCATTGCCTGCCGCATCACCATGGAGATCAGCGCGCCCGAGGTCACGACGATCGCCGGGCCGTCACCTTGGGCAATCTCGGACAGTGCCTCGGTGACGCGTGCTTCGAAATCTGCGAAGCTCTCGGGTGGGTTCGTGATCTCGCCCGCGCGCCATGCCTGGAACACACGGGGCAGATGCGCCGCGAATTCCTCGCGGCCTACGGGAACGGCAACGCCATGTTGCTCTTCGAACAGTCGGGCCAGCGTGAAATATTCGATCTCGTTGAAACGCGGATCGATCTGCGGGTCCGCAAGACCCATGCTGGCCGCCGTTTCCAGATGCCGGTTGAGGCTGCCAGCATAGACCCGAGGGTGATGCGCCCGAGTATCTTTCAGGTAACCTCCCAACCATTGGGCCTGTAGATGACCAAGTGAGCTGAGGCGATCATAACTGATCTCGTCACGCGCCTGCGTATTTGCCTGACCGTGGCGCACCAAGGTAATGTGGGACATCGAAATCGCTCCTTTGCGTCCTGTCCTATCCAAGGCTGCGGCTGTCCGCCAGAGCGTTTCCGCATGACCTGTTGCAGGGAAATACCGGCCGCATATGCTTGGTTTCAAAAGAAGGGGAAGGTGATGGCAGTGAATGCAGAGAGGTTTCTGGCGGATCTACACAAGTTGCGTCAGTTCGGCGCTGCCGGGGTTGGCAAGGGTGTAGTGCGCCCTGCCTATAGCAAAGCCGACATCGAGGCGCGCGCATGGTTGTCGGACAAGATGGCCGAGGCGGGTCTGACGAGCAGGATGGATCCGGTCGGAAACCTGTTCGGGCTTGCCGAAGGGAGGTCGATCCTGCTGGGGTCGCACTCCGACAGCCAGCCCGAAGGCGGCTGGCTGGACGGCGCGCTTGGTGTGATCGGAGCGCTCGAGGTAGCGCGAAGCAGCGACAGACCCGTTTCGGTGGTCAGCTTTCAAGATGAGGAAGGCCGGTTCGGCGTGACGACCGGTTCGGCAATCTGGGCAGGTCAGGTGTCGCTTGAAGAAGCGGATCGACTAACCGATCACACCGGCGTTGCATTCGGCGAAGCGAGGCAGGCCGTGTCGCATCTTGCTGGAGATTTCGTTGATCCGACATCCTTTTCGGGATTCATCGAAATGCATATCGAGCAGGGGCCAACCCTCGATACTGCGGAAGAACAGATTGGCGTGGTCACCGACATTGTCGGTATTCGCGATATGCGTATTACCTTCAACGGGCGTCAGAACCACGCCGGTACGACACCCATGCACCTGCGCCGCGACGCCTTTCAGGCGCTGGCGGCCTTCAGCGCGGAGATTGAGACGCGGTTTCGCAACCTGGTAACGCCGCGCACAGTGTGGACGATCGGGCATGTAAGCTTGCACCCCAATGCCTCTTCGATCGTGACGGGTCGGGCCGTGTTCTCGATGCAGTGGCGGGACGGCGACAGCGATCGCCTTGCGCGTATGGAAGAAATCATTCGGCTCACGGCACAAGAGATTGCCGCCTCGCGTGGCCTGACGGTTGAGTTTGGCAAAATGCTGGGCTTGGAGCCAGTCGCAATGGATCGTCGGCTGGCAAATGCCCTTGCAACCTCGGCTGAAAAGGTGAGCCCGGGGAGGTGGCGCCGCATGCCTTCGGGCGCGCTGCATGACGCCACGAACGTCGCCCGGATCATGCCGGTGTCTATGCTATTCGTGCCGTCGATCGGAGGTATCAGCCATGCCTTCGACGAAGATACGGACGAAGCCGACCTCGTCGCCGGCTTGCATGTCCTTGAGGATGCGGTGTCGGCCATAGGCTGAGCTGACGCGAATTTTCCGAGTCTGCGCCATTTTTCCGCCAGCTTTTTTCAAGAAGTTTGGCCAAGTCTATGCCCGGCAGCGGCAAGGAAAGGGATGAGATGATTTCGAGGTTGCTGGCCCTTCTGGGTCTTTGCGCGGTTTTGATGGGGTGTCAGGAATCCGTCACCCGCAACGAGGGCGCGCGCATTCTGGCCATCGGCGACTCGCTCATGACATGGAATTCCACAACGCGCCGTTCAGTACCGCATATCATCGAAAAGGAACTTGGCGAACCGGTGGTCGACCGGGCGGTCGCCGGGGCGTGGATGACGGTGCGCGAGGGTGCCGATTACGACAGCGGGATGGCGGTCCCCTTCCAATATGTCCAGGGCGACTGGGATTGGGTAATCATCAACGGTGGGGGCAATGATCTGCTTTTTGGCTGCGGGTGCGGTGTGTGCGACGGTGTTCTTGATCGCATGATCTCGGCCGATGGGACAACAGGTCAGATCCCCGATCTCGTTCGCAAGATTCATGCCGACGGCGCGCAGGTTCTTTACTTCGGCTACTTGCGCAGCCCCAACCTGCTGACGCCGATCGAGCACTGCAAGGATGATGGTGACGAACTGGAACGACGGATCGCCCGCATGGCCGGCCAGGAAGAGGGGATCGTCTTCGCGACCATGGGCCATATCGTGCCGCCGGGCGGTATCCGCTATTTCTCGCCCGATCTCATCCACCCTTCCCGGCGTGGCAGCCGGGCAATCGGAGAACGCTTGGCCAAGATCATAAGGGAATACGATACCCGCGGGTGACGCGGCTCAATTCCACCTGACATCGCCCAGAAAAATGTATCCCGCGCCGTAGATCGTCTTGATCAGGCGCGGGTTCTTCGGATCTTCGCGAAGCTTGGTTCGCAGACGTGAAACCCGTACATCCATTGCCCTGTCAAAGCTTTCGCCTGCCGCGCCGCCCAAGGCTTCCTGCATCTGGGCCCGGCTGATCAGGCGTTTGGGGCTTTCCAGGAAGAGCCGCAGCACTTCTCCCTCGGCGTGGGAAAAGGCGGTTTCTTGTCCGTCGCCGTCTTCGAGCAAATAGCGGTCGAAATGAGCGGTCCACCCATTGAATTGCGCGGTCGTGCTGCCTTGGGCGGCGGACCGCGCGCCGGTGCGCAGGCGAGCGCGGATGCGGGCGACAACCTCGGCCGGGTCGAAGGGTTTGGTGATGTAATCGTCGGCACCAAGCTCAAGCCCTGTAATCCGATCCTGAACCTGCGCCCGGCCCGAGATGATTATGACCGCAGCACCGCGTTCCAGTGCCAACCGATGTACCAGCGCCAGCCCGTCGGTGTCCGGCAAAGAAAGGTCCACAAGGCAGACATCCGGTGTCTGCCGCTTCAATGACGCTTCGAACTCGCGCGCACGGGCAAAGCTCTGCGTGCGAAAGCCGGCGTCCTGCAGCACATCGGTCAGGATCTGGCGAATCTCTGGTTCGTCATCGAGGATGGTTACCAACGCATCGTGCATCATTCTGCCTCGGATCCGAGCAGCGCAGCCAGGTGCGCACGGGTAAAGGGTTTGCGCAATACCGGACAATGGTCGAGTGCAGCGCGGTGAAGCGGGTCGGACAATGGAAGCGAGGTCATCAGCATGCAGGGCAGATCAGAACTCAGCCGTTTGACCAGATCCAGCCCGGTCGCTGCCCCTTCGAGCCGAAGATCGGACAGCACCAGTTCGATCCCTTCGATATCCGCGGCAAGCGCGCAAGCTTCGTCCACCGAACTGGCCTCGATGACCGTGTGTCCCAATTCCACGAGCATGTCGCGAAATTGAGCGCGGAGTTCGTCGTTATCTTCGACCAGAAGTGCGAGGCCGCCGCTGATCTTTGGAGCCACGCGATAGGGAAGGCGCAAGGTCACTGCGGCTCCTGTCGGGGTGTTCGAAAGTCGCAAGTCGCCACCCGCAAGCTTGGCCATGTCGTAGGCCATGGGCAAGCCAAGGCCCGATCCCTCGCTCCCCTTGGTGGTGAAGAAGGGATTTAGCGCTTTCTCCAGCGCCTCTTTGGAAAAGCCGGGGCCGGTGTCGCCAACCGTAATCTCGACCCAAGTTCTAGCAACGGCATGTGCGCTGACGGTGATCTGACCAGATGGACCGCACGCATCGCGAGAGTTGAGAACGAGGTTCAACAAAGCGTCCTGCAACATACCGGGGTCCAGCATCAGCGCCTCGTCCGGTGTGTTGTCGAGGACGGACAATCCGACGGCGCGTGGGAGCGAAGGCGAAGCGAGCAGGCGCAGATCTTCCAGCAGCCCATGCAGGTCGGTTGCGACCGGACGCAAGGTTCGGCTACCCGTCATGTCCGCGATCCGATTGAGAAGCCTGCCGCCGCGACGGGCTGCTTTTTTCGTGGCCTCGACCAGTTCGGCGGCGCCTTCGGGAATTGGCATTCTTTCAAGCTTGCCCTGCATGCCCAGGATGATCGTGAGCAAGTTCGAGAAGTCATGCGCCAGCCCGGAGGTCATTTGTGCCGCCATTGCACGCCTGCGAGACTGTTGCAGGGCTACGCGCGCCTGCGTTTCCTCGGTTATGTCGACCGAAAGGATGAAGACCCCGCCCGCGCCGTCAGAGGTAAACGAAGCACGGATGCGTCGCCGGTCTTGTGGCTCGGCGAATTCAAAGACCGAGTTCCTACCTGCGAAGGCGCGTTCGAGATAGGGCTCGATCTTTGCATATACGGCGGGGCCAAGCGCGTCCGCGATATGAAGTCCGACGATGTCGGATGGTCGCCCTGGCATGACGGCACTTAGCCGACGATTTGAATAGCTATACCGTCGGTCCGCGCCGACATGTGCGATATGAGCTGGCATCATTTCGGTCGTCAGTCGCGTACGCGCTTCGATCTCGGTCAGCTGGCGTTTGGCTTCCTCGAGTGCGCTGATGGTCGCAGCCAGTTCGCGGTTGGTGGCAGACAGCTCCTCGGCGTGGGTCAGCAATTGGTCTGACAGCTCTTCGGACCGCGCCCTCAAAAGGGTTTCAACCCGTTTGGTGGATGTAATGTCTGTATAGACGGCCACCCAACCGCCTTGCGGGAGGGGGGCGCCTTCGACAGAAATCACTTGGCCATTGGGGCGGATGCGTTCGATGTAATGGGGTTCAAAGGCAAGGGCCTGCTCTACCCGACTGCGGATAATTTCCTGGATATCCGTTTCGGGCGCGTACTCGCCCTGTTCGGCAAGAAAACGGATAGTGTCGGCGAAATCCGCTCCGGGTTCAACCAGTTCATCTGGCAGTCCGAACATTTCCTGAAATCGTTTATTGCTAACAGCAAGGCGGAGGTCGCTGTCATAGATCGACAAGGCTTGACCGATCAGGTTTAGGCCCGCGGTCGTCATGGCCTTTACCCGCGTATCCGAAATCTCCAGCGGCTTCGTGATCTTGTCCGACATGCTCTTTCTTATCGACCTTCATTGGGCTTCAGGGGGAGTTTCAACTGATAGTCGAGACCGTTGTCGGTGATCGACAGGCTGGCTTCTCCTCCGACCTGTGCGGGGACGATCTCCTCGACCAATGCGCGGCCCAAGCCCGACGAGTGGGTCGTTTCGGGGTCGGTTCCGGCGGCGAAACCGGGTGCGTTGCGCTCCTCCCAACTCAGTTCCAGAACCGGAGTATCCCTGTCGCGTGCCAGGTTCCACGAAAGCCTGACACGGCCTTCTACATGCGCCAGTGCTCCGTACTTCACCGCGTTGGTGGCCAACTCGTGAAGGGCCAGGGCGATTTGTTGCGCCGCTGTGCTGGTCAGCCTCACTTCGGGTCCGTCCACCTCGATCTGATCCGGATAGCTTTCGCGATAGGCGTCGAGTTGTGTATTGGCCATGGCTCCAAGATCCGCATCGCGGGATCCATCACTGCGCGCGACCTCGGTCGTGGCGCGCGCCATAGCCGCAAGCCGGTCACCGAACCGTTTGCCGAAGTCTTCGAGATCCTTGCTGTTTCGTAGGGTTTGCCGGGCGAGGGACTGGATGACCGTCAACATGTTGTTGTTTCTGTGGGCGGCTTCGCTGAGTACAACCGTCAATTGCGCATTGGCCATCCGCAATTCCTGTGTCCGTTCCGCGACTTGGGTTTCCAACCCATCCAGCGTTTCGCGTAGCCGCGCGAGGGTTGTTTCATGCGCTGCTACTTCTTGTCTCAAGGCCCCGTTGGCTGTCTCCAGTTGCGCGGGGCTGGGTAGGGCCGCGAGTTTCGGTACCAGCGGAAACAAGACGATCGCTGTTGTTGCCGAAACAACTCCAGTTGCCAGTTTGGCCCAGCCATGAACCTCATAGACGGGCACCCAAAGTACAGCGATCGAAATCAGATGCGTCAGGCCGCACAAAAGAATGAAAGCGGCAAAAAGCCACAGCAGATGTCGTTGACGAAAATCGGGTCGCAGTCTCGCGAACCCGATCAGGCCGATGGGTATTGCGGCGTAACTCAAAAAGATGAGTAGATCCGATCCGGCATAGAGCACGATGAGCCAAGGCTCCCACAGCAAGCAATAGCCATGCGCCATGTAACCCGCCTGTTCGAAAAGCTGCAGCATGAGAGTCCTTTGACCGTGTGGCGCCGGGGTGGGCAAGCGGACGAAGTATAGAACTGTGCCAAAGCGGCTTCCAGCGTGTTCGCAGCGGTTCGCAAGGCGATACCCGAAGGCCTGTTACAATTCGTAAGAATTGCGACAACATCAGGAAAAAGTTGACCGCGACCACTGTCAGCGTTCCTAATCTGGAACAGAATCGCGCTGCCGCATTGGAGCGCGGTGACGTCCGGGCCCAAGGAGGGGCCCGTGATCGGGAGGAGGATTAAATTGGCTCAGACGCAGTCGGGCGCCGCGGGGACTCAATCCCTGCCGGCCCTGCTTCAACGCAATGCGGCCCAGTTCGGGGACGCGCCTGCCTATCGGGAAAAAGAGTTCGGGATCTGGCAGAGCTGGACTTGGGCACAGACCGAGAAAGAGATCGAGGCGCTGGCGCTCGGGCTGATCAATCTTGGCGTGAATGAGGGCGATTTCGTTGCCATCATCGGTCGCAACCGTCCCTACCTGTACTGGTCGATGGTGGCGGTGCAGTCAGTGGGCGCCGTGCCGGTACCAGTCTATCACGACTCCGCTGCCGAAGAGATGGCCTATGTGCTTGAACACTGTGGTGCACGCTATGTGATCGCGGGCGATCAGGAGCAGGTCGACAAGGTGATCGAGGTTCAGGATCGCCTGCACCAGCTCGAGCACGTTCTTTACCTCGACCCGCGAGGGATGCGGAAATACGACCACCACACGCTGCACCAGTACTCCCACGTGCAGGATCAGGGCCGCGCGGCGTATGACGAGTGGATCACGGACCTCAAGGCGCGTCGCGAGAAACTCACCTACGACAGTACCTGCGTCATGCTCTACACGTCCGGTACCACGGGAAAACCGAAAGGCGTGGTACTGTCCAATCGCAACGTGATCGAAAGCGCCAAGAACTCGGCAGAGTTCGACAAGCTCACCCGTGGCGAGAACATCTTGTCCTACCTGCCGATGGCATGGGTCGGAGACTTCATCTTTTCTGTGGGCCAGGCCTATTGGTGCGGTTTCTGCGTGAACTGCCCCGAAAGCCAGGACACGATGATGACCGATCTGCGCGAAATCGGGCCAAGCTATTTCTTTGCTCCGCCGCGCGTGTTTGAAACGCAGCTGACCAATGTGATGATCCGTATGGAAGATGCTGGAAGCCTCAAGCGCCGCATGTTCCACTACTTCATGGATCACGCGAAACGCGTTGGCCCACGCATCCTTGACGGCCAATCTGTCGGCGCATTGGACCGCCTGAAATACTCCATCGGCAACGCGCTGGTTTACGGCCCTCTCAAAGATACGCTCGGATACGGAAAGATCCGTGTGGGCTATACCGCGGGTGAGGCGATCGGACCTGAGATTTTCGAGTTTTATCGGTCGCTTGGCATCAACCTCAAGCAGCTCTACGGCCAGACCGAGGCGACGGTGTTCATCACCGTGCAGCCCGATGGGGAAGTCCGCGCCGATACCGTGGGCGTCCCGGCGCCGGATGTCGAAATCCGGATAGATGAAAACGGCGAGATTTTTTATCGCTCACCAGGCACTTTCGTGGAGTACTACAAAAATCCCGAGTCAACGGCCAAGACCAAGGATGCCGAGGGCTGGGTGGCCACGGGCGACGCGGGCTTCATCGAGGACAACACAGGCCATCTTCGCATCATCGACCGCGCGAAAGACGTCGGAAAGATGGCTGATGGGTCGATGTATGCGCCCAAATATGTCGAGAACAAGCTGAAGTTCTACCCGGATATTCTGGAGGCCGTGGTCTTTGGCAACAACCGCGACCGTTGCGTGGCGTTCATCAATATCGACCTCAACGCCGTCGGCAACTGGGCGGAGCGCAACAACATCGCATATGCATCCTACCAAGAGCTAGCAGGTCACCCAAAGGTGCTCGACTCCATCCGGTCCCACGTCGAAGAGGTTAACAAGTCGGTCGCGGCAGACGAAATGTTGTCGGGCTGCCAGGTTCACCGTTTCGTCGTGCTTCACAAGGAACTTGATGCCGATGACGGTGAAATCACCCGCACGCGAAAGGTGCGTCGTGGCTTTGTCGAGGACAAATACGACGATATCATCAAAGCCTTGTATGACGGGTCGGAAAAGATCTCGACCACGACTGAAGTGACTTATGAAGACGGGCGCAAGGGGTCGATCAGCGCGACGCTGAAGATCATAGACGCGCCGGTTGTACCCGTTCAGGCGCCGAAAGTGGCAGCGGAGTGAGGATGACGGAGCGCCGCTCGCGCCTGTTGGCGCATCGCCCCGCCCGCCATCCCGCTTTCGGGACCTTCATCGAGGGAAAGGAAATTCACGATGCTTGACGCATCCGAAGGATATGTCACCGCGGACGGTCGCAAGATCGGCGGCGTGGTGATGGAGATGAAGAACATCACCCTGCGGTTCGGGGGGGTGGTCGCAATCAAGGATATCAGTTTCGACATCCGGGAAGGCGAAATCCGCGCTATCATCGGGCCTAACGGTGCCGGGAAATCGTCGATGCTCAACGTGATCTCGGGCTTTTATGTGCCACAAGAGGGCGAAGTCTGGTTCCGTGGCGCACCACGTCCGCCGATGAAGCCTTACGAGGTTGCGCGTCAAGGTATCGCGCGCACCTTCCAGAACATCGCGCTGTTCGAAGGCATGAGCGTTCTGGACAATGTGATGACCGGTCGACTCAATTACATGGAATCCGGCGTCGTTGCGCAAGCCATCTGGAAGGGTAAGGCCGAGCGGGAGGAAACGGAGAACCGTGAAGTCGTGGAAAAGGTCATCGACTTCCTCGAAATCCAGCACATCCGCAAGACCCCGGTTGCACGCCTTCCATATGGGTTGAAAAAGCGGGTGGAGCTGGCGCGCGCTCTCGCCGCCGAACCCAAACTACTTCTGCTTGACGAGCCGATGGCCGGTATGAACGTCGAGGAGAAAGAGGATATGAGCCGCTTCATCCTGGACGTGAACGACGAATTCGGAACCACGATCGCACTGATCGAACACGACATGGGCGTGGTCATGGACCTGTCCGACCGCGTCGTGGTCATGGATTACGGCAAGAAAATCGGCGACGGCACACCGGACGAGGTCCGCAACAACCAAGAAGTCATCGACGCCTATCTTGGCGTTTCGCATGACTGATCGCCTGACAGGGAGGAACGGCAGACATGCCTGAACAACTCGTATACGCGATGGAGGTGATCCTGAACGGCCTGATGGCCGGGGTCCTCTATGCGCTCGTCGCGCTTGGCTTCGTGCTGATCTACAAGGCGTCCGGCATTTTCAACTATGCGCAAGGCGTGATGGCACTGTTCGCCGCGATGACGCTGGTGGGCATAATGAATGGGCAGGTTCCATTTGCCCATCTGATCAACGCGATCTTTGGAGCACATATCACCCATTTCGGTTGGCAGATCCCGGCGATACTCGCGATCGTGCTGACGATGGCCGTGATGGTCTTGCTGGCCTGGGCGGTCCAGACCTTCGTGATGCGCCATCTGATCGGGCAGGAACCGATCATCCTGTTCATGGCGACCATCGGTCTTGCATATTTCCTGGAAGGTGTGGCTGATCTGATGTGGGGGTCCGAGATCAAGACCTTGGACGTGGGATTGCCGCAAGGCATCAACATCTGGATCGACGAGCGTACCTTCGAGATATTCGACTACGGGTTCTTTATCGACAACCTCGATATCGTTGCCACGGTCATTGCAGCGCTACTGGTGGCTGCGCTGGTCGCTTTCAGCCAGTACACCAAGCAAGGACGTGCAATGCGCGCGGTTGCGGATGACCATCAGGCCGCACTTTCTGTCGGCATTTCGCTGAACTTCATCTGGGTGCTGGTCTGGTCGGTCGCGGGTTTCGTCGCGCTGGTGGCGGGAATCATGTGGGGCACGAAGTCCGGCGTCCAGTTTTCGCTGTCGCTCATCGCCCTGAAGGCACTGCCGGTTCTCATGTTGGGTGGGTTCACCTCGATCCCGGGTGCCATCGTTGGTGGATTGATCATCGGTGTCGGTGAAAAACTGTTTGAATTCGCCATTGGTCCGCTGGTCGGTGGAGCGACCGAAAACTGGTTTGCCTATGTTCTGGCCCTGGTTTTCCTCGTGTTCCGTCCGCAGGGATTGTTCGGAGAGAAAATCATCGAAAGGGTCTAGGCCCCGGGAGGGCGGCTGCGTCGCGCCCAATGAGGGCACGACGACACCCGCCCACCCGGAGCCATCGCAAGGGCTCACGCTCTATGGGAGGAAACGAATGACGAAGCTGGTCGCCATCGTGAACGTGATCGCCTGGTCGGGCTTTTGGGCCTTCGGCTACCTGGCGATCAGTGCGGAGGGGCTGACCAGCGGGCAGTTGGTGATCGCGGCGGTGCTCGCCTTTGCCGGGCTCGTTACCGGGATCCTCGCCTACATGCGGTTGGTCCGCGCCTCGGAAGAGAGCGGATACGCCAAACGAAGTAATCAACTCGACGCAGCGACACGCGAGCGCGCGCAGTCCGAAGGGAGCGGGACGTAAATGTTCTATCGTGAAGCGGGGGACTTCAAGACCTCCTATGTGGATGACAGCCAGACCTTTCCGATACGGTTCGATCGGTATCGCTACTATTTCGTGCTGGCGGTCGCCTTTGGCATCATCCCTTTCTTCATCAACGATTATTGGGCAAATGCCATCCTTCTGCCCTTCCTGATTTATGCGATCGCTGCGATCGGGTTGAACATCCTGGTTGGCTATTGCGGACAGGTTTCATTGGGTACGGGCGGCTTCATGGCTGTCGGAGCCTACGCCTGTTACAAGTTGATGACGGCCTTTCCCGAGGTGTCGATGTTCGTTCACGTCCTCCTCGCGGGGGGAATAACAGCGGGTGTTGGCGTTCTTTTTGGATTGCCGAGCCTTCGGATCAAAGGGTTCTACCTTGCAGTGGCGACACTGGCAGCCCAGTTCTTCCTGGTCTGGCTCTTCAACCGGGTCCCGTGGTTCTACAATTACTCGGCCTCCGGACAGATCAATGCGCCAGAGCGTGACGTGTTTGGAATCATCATTACCGGCCCGAATGCTCCGGCCTGGGCGACTTACCTCTTTTGCCTGATCTTCCTGACTGCCAGTGCCATAATCGCGCGCAATCTTACCCGTGGAACGATTGGCCGCAGCTGGATGGCTATCCGGGACATGGATATCGCGGCTGAAATCATCGGAGTGAACCCGCTGAAGGCCAAACTGTCCGCCTTTGCGGTCAGCTCATTCTTTGTCGGAATCTCGGGTGCCCTGTTCTTTGCCTTGTATCTGGGTGCTGTCGAGGTTGGCGAAGCATTCGGCATTCAGAAATCGTTCCTGGTGCTATTCATGGTCATTATCGGTGGCCTCGGTTCGATCTTCGGTTCGTTCGCCGGTGCGGCCTTCCTCGTGCTGCTTCCGGTGGTTCTGAAGGTCGTGGGCGCCGACATGTTGGGTTGGCCCACCGATATCGTGGCGCATCTCAACCTTGTGATCGTGGGCGCGTTGATCATTCTGTTTCTCATCCTCGAACCGCACGGGCTTGCCCAGTTGTGGCGCGTGGCAAAGGAAAAGCTTCGGCTCTGGCCCTTCCCGCATTGATGCGGGGAAGGCGAATTCTAGGCGGGGTCGGGGAACCCCGTTCACCATCGGACGATACCAAGGGAGGAAAAAAGCCGATGACATTGAAACTGACCACTCTGGCGCTGGGCGCCGTGATGGCCGCGGGCCCCGTTATGGCGGACCTCGTGTTCCCGTCGCTCAGCTATCGTACTGGCCCCTACGCAGCCGGCGGCATCCCGTTCGCCGATGGCTATGCCGACTATTTCACACTGCTCAATGAGCGTGACGGCGGTATTGGCGGCGTCCCGGTACGCGTGATCGAGTGCGAAACCGGCTACAACACCGAGAAGGGTGTCGAATGCTATGAATCGACCAAGGGCGAGGGCGCGCTGGTGTATCAGCCGCTGTCGACGGGCATCACCTATCAGCTGATCCCCAAGACCACCGCTGACGGCATTCCGATGCACACCCTTGGTTATGGTCGAACCTCCGCCAAGAACGGCAACGTGTTCAGCCATACCTTCAACTATCCCGCCAACTACTGGGACGGTGCATCGGGTGCGGTGAACTATCTTCTGGAGGAGAACGAGGGCAACCTCGATGGCAAGAAGATCGCGCTCGTCTACCACAACTCGGCATATGGCAAGGAGCCGATCCGGACGCTCGAAGAACTTAGCAAGAAGCACGGGTTCGAGCTGGTGTTGCTGCCTGTCGATCACCCGGGCCAGGAGCAGAAGTCGCAGTGGCTTCAGATCCGGCGAGACCGCCCCGATTACGTGGTCATGTGGGGCTGGGGCGTCATGAACCAGGTCGCCATCCAGGAAGCCGCGAACATTCGCTTCCCGATGGAGAACTTCATTGGCATCTGGTGGTCCGGCGGCGAGCATGACGTGCTGCCGGCTGGTGCGTCATCGGATGGTTACAAGGCCCTGACGTTCCACAATGTCGGCAGCGACTTCCCCGTCTTCGACGACATCCAGCAATATGTTGTTGATACCGGCAAGGCTGCTGGTGCGGGCGACCAGATCGGTAACGTGCTGTACAACCGCGGGCTCTATGCGGCCATGCTGGCGGCCGAGGCCGTGAAGGAAGCCCAGGAAATCCACGGCACCGCCGATATCACACCTGCGATGATGCGGGACGGTATGGAAGCGCTCGACATGACCGAAGAACGGATGGCCTCTCTCGGCCTGCCGAATTTCGGTCCTACGTTTACCTCTTCCTGCGAAAACCATGGTGGTGACGGCATGGTTGGCGTCGTGCAGTGGGATGCCGATAGCAAGACCTGGTCGATGATCTCGGACTTCGCTCCGACCGATCAGGAGGTTCTGGGCGCATTGGTCGAAGCCGACAGCAAGTCCTATGCCGAGGAAAACAGCATCGAGCCGCAGTGTTGATCTGAACGGGTCCCGGCCTAGTGCGCCGGGTACCTGCCGGGACGGCGGTACGCCGCCGTCTCACACTAAACAATCCCGGTTCACACCGGGGACGCGCATGAGGACAAGCATACATGCTGGACGCAGCGACAGACACCACACAAACCGAGGTGCAGGCAGACACCCTGCTCGAGGTCAACAACATCGAGGTGATCTACAACCACGTGATCCTCGTGCTCAAAGGCGTCAGCCTCAAAGTTCCGAAGGGGGGTATCACCGCGCTTCTGGGCGGTAACGGAGCGGGCAAAACGACGACGCTCAAGGCCGTATCGAACCTTTTGAAATCGGAACGAGGCGAGGTCACCAAAGGCTCGATCTCTTACCGGGGCGAGCGGGTTCAGGACCTAAGCCCCTCGGATCTTGTCGAGCGTGGCGTGGTCCAGGTCATGGAAGGACGCCATTGTTTCGAACACCTTACGATCGAAGAAAATCTGCTGACCGGCGCCTATACGCGAAAGGATGGCAAGGGTGCGATCGATGCCGATCTGGAGATGGTCTATAACTACTTCCCCCGCCTCAAGGAGCGTCGCCGTAGCCAGGCGGGTTACACCTCCGGCGGTGAACAGCAGATGTGTGCAATTGGACGGGCATTGATGTCGCGCCCGGAAACAATCCTCCTTGACGAACCGTCGATGGGCCTTGCCCCGCAGTTGGTCGAACAGATCTTCGGCATCGTCAAATCTCTGAACGAAGGGGAGGGCTATACCTTCTTGCTGGCCGAGCAGAACACGAATGTGGCACTGCGCTTTGCCCATTACGGCTACATTCTGGAGTCCGGGCGCGTCGTGATGGACGGCCCGGCCAAGGATTTGCGAGAGAACCCGGACGTCAAGGAGTTCTATCTGGGCATGTCCGATGAAGGGCGCAAAAGCTTCCGTGACGTGCGCTCTTACCGTCGGCGCAAGCGTTGGCTGTAAGGAGGCTGATGTGCTGCGCGACCCCGGCCTCTTGTTTCGCCGTTTCACCGGGTTTGTCGCGCAGATGCGCGCAGCAATCGACTCACTGATATGCGGCGTTACGAAAACGCTGACGCCGCAAATCGAACCAGTTTTCATTCAAGTATCCCGTCGCCAAACCCGCGACACAAAGGCATGGAGGCCGCGTCCATGACACAGTTCTACGACGAACTCGAAAACCGTTCCGAGGATCAGCGCGCGGCTGATTTGTCTCGCGAATTGCCCAAGCAGATCACGCGCGCTGTACAGACGTCCGGCTTTGGCTCGACCCTGCCCGACGTGGAGGCCGAGACGATAACAAGTGTCGAGTCACTTGCCGCGCTGCCAGTTCTGCGCAAGGCCGAATTGGGACGTTCTCAAGCCGAAAACCCGCCTTTCGGTGGTTTCACGGCCAAACCCGCCCATGCGTTCGCGCACATTTTTCAGTCGCCCGGGCCAATATACGAGCCGGGTGGGGTAGAGCATGACTGGTGGCGAATGGGCAGGTTCCTGCACGCGGCGGGGATCGGCCAAGGTGACATTGTGCAGAATTGCTTTGGGTATCATCTGACGCCAGCCGGAATGATCTTTGAAAGCGGGGCGCGGGCCGTAGGGGCCGCGGTTCTGCCGGCGGGAACGGGCCAGACCGAACTGCAGGTAACCGCCGCCCGCGATATCGGCTCGACGGCTTATGCCGGAACTCCCGACTATTTGAAGGTCATCCTCGACAAGGCCGAGGAGATGGGGGTCAAGCTGAACTTCACGAAGGCCGCCGTGGGGGGCGGGGCACTCTTTCCGTCGCTGCGACAGGAATATGCCGACCGCGGGATCTTGTGCCTGCAAAGCTATGCCACTGCCGATCTGGGCAACATCGCTTACGAAAGTCCCGCGCAAGAGGGGATGATCGTTGACGAACATGTGATCGTCGAGATCGTTACGCCGGGAACGGGAACCCCGGTGGCTCCGGGCGAGGTCGGGGAGGTTGTGGTGACCTCTCTCAATCCGGACTATCCGCTGATCCGGTTTGCCACGGGCGATCTTTCTGCGATCATGCCTGGTCAGTCGCCTTGCGGACGCACCAATCTGAGGATCAAGGGGTGGATGGGGCGTGCCGACCAGACCACCAAGATCAAGGGAATGTTCGTTCGTCCGGAACAGGTTGCGGCGCTGGTTGCCAAGCACTCCGAGATTGTAAAGGCGCGCGTGATCGCGACCCGGCAAGGTGAGATGGATGCCATGACAGTGCGGATCGAAGCCGACGGTGGAGACGACGCAGTCTATGGCAAGACCGTAGCTGAGGTGCTGAAACTCAAGGGTGCGATCGAGATCGTGCCGCCGGGCAGTCTGCCCAAGGACGGGCTCGTGATCGAGGATCAGCGCGTCTACGATTGATCCGGTTGCATCGCCACGGGCATGTCCAATGGCCGTGGCGTGTTACCGGCGGACCATGCTGGTCGAATCGCGTGTAAGTGGTAGGCAATGCGCCAGAGGTGATAGCCGCTCCGATGCAGCCATCGCAGAGCATCCATTCGGTCAGCAGATTCTTCGTAACCTATCCGCCCCTGGGCCGCCTGTTCGACAAACCCTTTTCGCACAGTGCGTCGGGCTTGGCGCAATTCCTTGCGATACCTGTCCAGTGCGTCCGCGGTCACATGTGTTGCTCCGTCATCGGCGAGAGTCGTGCAAAGGGCTGAAAGATCCATTCCGTAGGGTCGAAGCTCGACTGTTTCGCGAACCAGTCGGATCCGTTCATGTTGTTCGCATCGGTACTGCAAGCGCCGCAAATGGTCCAAGGTGTGAACGATTTGTTCAAGCTCCTCCCTCTCCTCCGGTGGCAGGTTCATCGCGGGTATCTCGCGCAGCCATGCCCGCGTTTCAGAAATGGCGTTGTCGAAATCTTCGCCGGACCACCGAGTATCGGAATGAGTGGCTGCGGAATTGCCCAGCGCGCCCGCAAGGTAGTCAGCAAGGGAACGGGCCACCGTTTCAACAGTGTCCGCCGCGACCTTGATCGCAATCGATGGTACTGCCAAGGCGGCCGTATCCAGTTGGGCTGTCAGGCGCGGGCCAGTGGATGGGACGAGCCATTCGATCAATCGTGCAAACTGGTTCGTGAAGGGGATCACGGCCACAACGCCGATGAAGTTGAAGGTCGAATGAAAAGCGACAAGGCCGATCTGCGGATCTGTTGCTGAGGCCGCGAACAAAGCGGACGTGAAAGGCAGCAACAAGAACGCCATGGCAGCCGTCATCAGGTTATAGATGACATGGGCGACTCCGGTGCGCCGGGTCATTGTCGAGCCACCAACCGTTGCCAAGAGCGCGGTGAAGGTCGTGCCGACATCCATCCCGATAACCAAGGCCGCCGCTTGCGGAAAATTGATGGCTCCGGCGCCCAATGCGGCCAGTGCGGTCGCGACGCCAGCGCTGGAGGATTGTGTCACAAGGGTGATCAGGATACCGATACCGATCAATTGTAGCCGGCCAAGGATCGTGTCCTCGGGAAAGCTCTGCGGGGTCAAGATGCCTTCGAATGCTTCGAGGCCCGATTTCATCGCATCGATCCCAATAAAAAGCAGGCTGAAGCCAGCCAGCGCCTGGCCTAATTGAGCCCACCCGCCACGATTCAGTAGTTGCAAGAGGGCTCCGACCAGCACAAGCGGCAGCACGACTTCGCCCAGATTGAGCTTGAAGCCGAGAATGGCTACCAGCCATCCGGTGATCGTTGTTCCGATGTTTGCCCCGAATACTATCCCCAGCGCCTGCGGAAACGTCAAAAGACCGGCGCTGACGAAACCGATCGCCGTTACGGTCGTGGCGCTCGACGACTGGATGACTGCCGTCGCCGTCGCACCTGTTACGGCCCCACTCAATGGTGTGCGGGTGAACCGGGCCAACCACGCGCGCAGTCGCTTGCCAGCCAAACCGCGTAGGCCGCCGGACAACATGTGCATTCCGACAAGAAACAACCCGACCCCGCCAAGGGCCACGAGAATTTGGCTCGTCATCAGGCGAGTATGGACTCGCCGGTATCCGGAGCCAAGGCAGGCGAACCTGGAGGTGCTCCCCCAAAACTCGCTGGAAACCCGAGCGAGTTTGTAAGATACACGCCCCAAGAACGGACCCGCAGGCAGACCGTGACCGAGACCCGAACCGCTACTATCCCACGTCACAGCAAAAGACGGCACGCGCCGCGCCTACTCGCGGTGGTTGCTTATGCGATTGCGGCGGCCTGTCTATTGCCGATGGTCGCCGTCGCATTGGCAGCCGTAACCGGAGGAACCGAGACAGTCGGCCATCTGATGCAGACGGTTCTGCCGCGTTATGCCGGGACAACGCTTCTACTGGTCGTTCTAGTCGCGGCCGGAACCTTCGTAATCGGCGTCGGGGCGGCTTGGCTGGTGACGATGACACGATTTCCCGGCTCTCGGTTGCTGGAGATCGCGCTGGTCCTGCCGCTGGCCTTTCCCGCCTACGTATTGGCATATGCTTATACGTTCGTTCTCGATCATCCCGGTATCGTGCAGTCCACCCTGCGCGATGTGACGGGTTGGGGGCCTCGCGACTATTGGTTCCCCGAGATCCGCTCGCCCGGCGGGGCTGCGGTGATGCTCATTCTCGTGCTTTATCCATACGTATATCTGTTGGCCCGCGCGGCCTTTCTGCAGCAAAGCGCGTCGGCCTTTCTCGCCGCGCGTGCCTTGGGCTCCTCCGCCTGGTCCGCGTTCTGGAGAGTGTCTCTACCCACGGCTCGACCTGCCATTGCAGGTGGAGTGCTGCTTGCCGTGATGGAAACAATCGCCGATTTCGGGACGGTTGCCTATTTTGGAGTGCAGACCTTCGCCACCGGGATCTATACCAGTTGGTTTTCGATGGCGGATCGGGCCGCGGCGGCACAGCTTGCGCTATGCCTGTTGGGTTTCGCGCTTTTCCTTGCCGTTCTGGAACGTGTGCAGCGCGGGAAAGCCAAGTACCATCACACTGGTCGGCGGCATGTTGGCTTACCGCCGTCCGAACTAAAGGGGATGCGCGCGGCGCTGGCCTTTTTGCTCTGCGCGATCCCCGTACTTCTGGGATTTGTGCTTCCGCTTGTCATCCTTGTCGCTATGGGACTGGATTCCGAGCAGAACCTGCTGTCGCGCCGCTACATGGATTTCATCGGAAATTCCATCACGCTGGCAGGGGTCGCCGCCGTGGTAACCCTTGTAGCCGCGATCTGCGTCGGGTTCTTTCAGCGACTCAGCCCGGGGCGTGGGCCAGCTTGGGCGGCTTACATCGCGCGGCTTGGCTATGCCGTACCGGGCGGCGTTATTGCCGTTGGCCTCATCGTGCCATTTGCTGCCTTTGACAATGCTTTCGACGCGTGGATGCGCGCCACGTTCGATATCTCGACTGGCTTGTTGATCACGGGGTCGATCTGGCTATTGGTCGGTGCTTACATGGTCCGCTTCCTTGCCGCGGCTTTGTCGGCCTACGAGGGTGGTCAAGCGACGGTGCATGCCAACATGGACGCTGCGGCGCGGTCGCTGGGGCAGGGGCCGTTGGGTACCTTGCGGCGTATTCACCTGCCGCTACTGACCCCCTCATTGCTGACCGCATTGCTGATCGTTTTCGTCGACGTGATGAAGGAGCTGCCAGCAACCCTGATCATGCGACCATTCAATTTCGATACGCTGGCCGTACAGGCCTACAGGTTGGCCGCCGACGAGCGTCTCGAGGGGGCGGCGGTGCCTTCGCTGGTCATTCTGGCCGTCGGTTTGTTACCGGTTATCCTGATCTGTCGTCAGGTCGGCAAGCGGCCTTAAGCCCGCATTTCCGATTAGCCGCTCCTCTCGCTCACGAAACAACCTTTTCATTTGGTCGCGGCGGCAAAGGTCAAAGCACGGTGATTCAGTACTGTCGCAATGAGTGTCCGTGGAAAGCCGGGTGATCCATTCGTAGCTGGAGAGAATGCGCGGCACAGGTTAGCAAGAAAGGGCACAGGAGACTGCCCCCTATGATAAGCCTGAAAGACCTCGAGTTTCTGTCTGCTTTGGCCCGGCGGCGGCATTTTGCGCGCGCTGCTGAGGATTGCGGTGTCTCCCAGCCAGCCTTTTCGATGCGCATCCGAAAAATCGAAGAACGTCTAGACACCCCGATCGTGCGGCGCGGGAACAGGTTCCTTGGTTTCACCGCCGAGGGCGAAGCCTTGATCCGACATGCGCGCTCAATCGTCGAAGACGTCAAAGCGATGGAGCAGGAATTCCGCTCTGCAAAGGGTGAGCTTACGGGGCGCATCAATATTGGTGTTATCCCGACGGCAGTCGTCTTTGCGGCGCGGGTGGTCAACACAGTGCGCCAGCATCATCCGGGGATCACCTTTGGCCTCTACACTGCAACGTCATTGGCGATCCAGCAAGGAATTGAAAACGGTAGCTACGATGCTGGCTTTACCTATGGCGAAGGCGTCGCGCCCGACCTGCTTCGGATCGAGGATATCTATGCCGAGACCTACCTTCTTCTCGCCCCTGCGGCGCTTGCGCCCAGGTTGGAGCGGGAGGTGACCTGGGCGGAAGCCTCTGAACTACCCTTGAGCCTGCTGGAACCGGGCATGATGAACCGTCGGATCATAGATCAGGTTTTCGCCGAGCAAGGTTTGGTGCCACAAGTCGTGGCTGAGACAAGCGGCTTCGTTGCATCGATGGAACTGGCTGCGCAAGGTCTTGCCGCCACGATTGCGCCGCGCATCCTGATCGAGAGTTTTGGAGGCTTGCGAAACACAGTGGCCCTGCCGCTTGTTGAACCAACGCTGGAAAAGCAGGTGAGCCTGGTCACGCCACTGCGCGATCCAAGGCTGCCCACAGTCCAAGCGCTCAGGCGCATTGTCCAAAATGCATGATAAGATTCTCTTATGCTGCAATCACATCATGTGAATTGACGTTCAGTTCTCGTGATGCCAACGCTGCCCCGGAACAAAGAGGGCACCGACCATGGCACCGCTGGATGACCGACCCGGAATTTGGAAGCAAAAAGGGACTGGTAAAAGTCGCAAAACGCCTAAGGGACGGCAGCTTGATGATCTTGCGCATGAACAGGTGCAGGCTTTGTTGGGAAGCCGTCCGCGTCGCCGGGATCTGCTGATCGAATATCTGCACCTAATTCAGGACGAATACGGGCATTTGTCGGCCGATCATATCCGGGCTCTGGCCGAAGAGATGAGTCTGGCTCAGGCCGAGGTTTATGAGGTTGCGACCTTCTACGCGCATTTCGATGTGGTGAAGGAGGGCGAAAAAGCGCCACCTGCATTGACCATTCGGGTCTGCGACTCGCTCTCGTGCGAGTTGGCCGGGGCGGAAGCCTTGAGTAAAGCTCTGCAAGACGGACTCGATCCGAACGAAGTCCGCGTGCTGCGCGCGCCTTGCATGGGGCGGTGCGATACCGCGCCGACATTGGAACTCGGCCATAACCATATCGACTATGCCACTCCCGAGAAGGTTCTGGCTGCCATTCGGTCAGGCGACACGCATCCCCGGATTCCCGACTACCAGCGGTTTGCCGAGTATCAGGCTGAAGGTGGGTACCGCCGCCTTGCCGAGTTGCGTGATGACGGCGACCCGGAGGCTGTTCAGGACGCAATGCTGGAGTCCGGCCTGCGGGGCCTTGGCGGCGCGGGTTTCCCTACCGGACGAAAGTGGTCTTTCGTACGTGCGGCCGGAGGCACTCGATATCTTGCAGTCAATGGTGACGAGGGTGAGCCGGGGACGTTCAAGGACCGGCATCACCTGGAGCGCGAGCCGCACATGTTCCTCGAGGGCATGCTGATCGCCGCTTGGGCGGTGGAGGCCGAAACCTGTTTCATTTACATGCGCGACGAGTACCCGGCGGTTCTGGAGATTCTCGCCACGGAAATCGCTGCTCTTGAAAACGCGGGAATAGTGGCGCCGGGATACATTGATCTGCGTCGAGGTGCGGGTGCTTACATCTGCGGCGAAGAAAGCGCGATGATCGAGTCGATCG
The DNA here is from genome assembly GCF_042648365.1 of Lutimaribacter marinistellae. Taxonomy (NCBI): domain Bacteria; kingdom Pseudomonadati; phylum Pseudomonadota; class Alphaproteobacteria; order Rhodobacterales; family Roseobacteraceae; genus Lutimaribacter; species Lutimaribacter marinistellae. The sequence goes on from NZ_JBHRXI010000012.1 coordinate 193,978, forward strand.
AAGGCAAACGTGGCCTGCCGCGTCATCGCCCGCCCTATGTTGCGCAGGTGGGGATCTTTGGCCGTCCGACCTTGGTGCACAATGTCGAAACCCTTTACTGGGTTGCGCGTGTCGCGCGGTTCGGTCCTGAGATCCTGAATTCAGTCGAAAAGAACGGTCGAAAAGGGCTTCGCAATTTTTCGGTTTCAGGCCGGGTCGAAAAGCCCGGTGTCTACCTGTTGCCCGCGGGCTCGACCATCCGCGACGTGATCCAAGCGGCGGGTGGCATGGCCATGGGGCACAGTTTCAAGGCTTATCAGCCAGGTGGTCCGTCTTCCGGCCTTCTGCCCGCCAAGCTCGATGATGTGCCGCTGGACTTTGACATGTTGCAGCCGCATGGAAGTTTTATCGGGTCCGCGGCCGTCGTCGTCCTGTCGGATCAGGATAGCGCACGGGATGCCGCGTTGAACATGCTGCGCTTTTTTGAGGACGAAAGCTGTGGGCAATGCACGCCTTGTAGAACCGGCTGTGAAAAGGCGGTGAAGCTGATGCAGGCCGACGATTGGGATACCGATTTGTTGACCGATCTTTGCGACGTGATGGCCGATGCCTCGATCTGCGGGCTTGGTCAGGCAGCCCCGAACCCGATCCGATTGGTGATGAAACACTTCTCCGAAGAGATTTCATCACCCTCGAACGACATAGCCACCAAAGATGCCGCCGAGCAATCGCTCGCTATCCGGGAGGATTGACAGATGGACGGATCCAACGTGTCACAGGTTACTTTCAGTCTTGATGGCGACGACGTCACCGTTCCCGAAGGCATGACCATATGGGAAGCGGCGCATGGGCAAGGGCTGAAGATCCCGCATCTGTGCCACAAACCGGCTCCGGGATATCGGCCCGACGGAAACTGCCGTGCCTGCATGGTTGAGGTCGAGGGAGAGCGCAATCTCGTCGCTTCATGCATTCGTGAGGTTTCGGACGGCATGGTTGTGCGCTCAGCTTCCGATCGGGCTCGCAAGGCGCGCGAGATGGTGATGGAACTGCTCGTGGCCGACCAGCCGGAAAAGGCGCATGACATCTCCTCGCATTTCTGGGACATGGCTGCGCTGAACGGGGTCAAGCAAAGCCGTTTCCCGCGGAAGGATGCGGTGCATGTGCCGCTGCTCGATGACAGCCACGTGGCGATGCGGGTCAATCTTGATGCCTGCATCCACTGCAACTTGTGCGTTCGCGCCTGTCGCGAGGTTCAGGTGAATGATGTGATTGGCATGGCCGGGCGCGGGGCAACGGAGCAGATCATTTTCGACCAGAACGACCCGATGGGCAACTCCACCTGTGTTGCCTGCGGCGAATGCGTTCAGGCCTGCCCGACCGGCGCCCTGATGCCGGCGACGGTGCTTGACGACCAACAGCGCGGTGACAGCAAGGATTTCGATCGAGAAGTCGACAGTGTCTGCCCGTACTGTGGCGTGGGTTGCCAGATCAAGTTCAAGGTCAAGGACGACAAGATCAAGTATGTCGAAGGGATCGACGGACCCGCAAACGAAAACCGGCTTTGCGTCAAGGGACGTTTCGGCTTCGACTATATCGATCACCCCCACCGGCTGACAAAGCCGCTGATCCGACGCGACGACGCGCCGGCAAAGGGGCTGAATGTCGATCCTGGAAACCTGCACACCCATTTCCGCGAAGCGACATGGGAGGAGGCACTGGACGTTGCGGCTGGTGGTTTGGCGCGGCTGCGCGACGAGGATGGGCGGCGCGTGGCGGGCTTCGGCTCGGCCAAGTGCTCGAACGAGGAGGCCTACCTCTTTCAGAAACTCATCCGGCAGGGGTTCGGCCACAACAATGTGGATCACTGCACGCGGCTTTGTCATGCCTCTTCGGTCGCTGCGCTGATGGAAAATGTTGGATCGGGCGCGGTGACGGCGACCTTCAACGAGATCGAAAACGCGGATGTGGCGATCGTGATCGGGGCCAACCCGGTCGAGAACCACCCCGTAGCCGCGACCTATTTCAAGCAGTTTGCAAAGCGCGGCGGCAAACTGATCGTGATGGACCCGCGTGGCGTCGGCCTGCGCCGCTTTGCAAGTAACATGCTGCAGTTCAAGGCGGGGGCAGATGTGTCGATGCTCAATGCCATCATGCACGTGATTGTCGAGGAAGAACTCTACGACAGGCAATACATCGAAGCGTTGACCGAAAACTGGCCCGCGATGCGAGAGCATCTCAGGGGATTCAGCCCGGAGAAGATGGAACCAGTCTGCGGAATCGACGCCGAAGTGCTTCGCGACGTTGCGCGTACTTTTGCGGGCGCGAAGGCGGCGATGATCTTCTGGGGAATGGGGGTCAGCCAGCATATCCACGGCACTGACAACTCGCGTTGCCTGATATCCTTGGCTCTCATGTGCGGGCATGTCGGACGCCCCGGGGCGGGCCTTCATCCCTTGCGTGGACAAAACAACGTTCAGGGGGCATCTGACGCCGGGCTGATCCCGATGTTTTTACCCGACTATCAAAGCGTTACCGACGACGGTGTCCGCTCGGCTTTCTCCGAGGTTTGGTCTTCCGGTGATTTCTCAAGCGAGAAGGGGCTTACCGTGGTCGAGATCATGGACGCGATCCATGACGGACAGATCCGGGGGATGTACATCCTGGGCGAAAATCCGGCCATGTCGGACCCGGATGTCGATCATGCACGCGCAGCGCTGGCGAAACTCGATCACCTTGTCGTACAGGACATTTTCCTGACTGAGACCGCCAATTACGCGGACGTCATCCTGCCGTCTTCGGCATGGTATGAAAAATCGGGTACCGTCACGAACACGAACCGCCAGGTGCAGATGGGTCGCCCCGTCCGCAAACCGTTGGGCGACGCGCGCGAGGATTGGTGGATCGAGGTGGAACTGGCAAAGCGCCTGGGTCTGGATTGGACTTATTCGCATCCCCGCGAGGTGTTCGCCGAGATGAAGCGGACAATGAAATCGCTCGACAACATCACCTGGGAGCGGCTGGAAGGCGAAGCGGTTACTTACCCGTCCCTGTCGCCCGAAGATCCGGGTCAGGCGATCGTGTTCGGCGACGGTTTCCCAAGGGCCGAAGGACGCGCACGGTTCACACCGGCCAACGTGGTGCCGCCGGATGAAGTCCCCGACGGTGAGTATCCATTCGTTCTGATCACAGGTCGGCAGCTTGAGCACTGGCATACGGGGTCGATGACCCGGCGGTCAAAGGTGCTAGATGCCGTCGAACCCGAAGCAAACTGCTCTCTCAATCCCAAGACGCTGCGCGCGTTGGGGGTGGAGCCGGGCGAGTACATTCGTCTTTCCACGCGCCGGGGATCGATCAGCGTGATGGCGCGGGCGGACCGGGCGGTCGCCGAGAACAACGTGTTCCTTCCCTTCGCGTATGTCGAGGCGGCCGCGAATATCCTGACGAACGCGGCCCTCGACCCTTATGGCAAGATCCCCGAGTTCAAGTACTCGGCCGTTCGGGTCGAAAAGGACGGCAGGATGGCCGCCGAATAGGCACTGCCACAAACAGACCTTGCCGGGGGAATGTGGCGGATGGGCACGTTGCCCATTCGCCTCCCCTGGTATAGGTCTGAGCAGGAAAATACAGGCATGAGAGACCGATGAGCCGCATCAGCCATATTGAGCTCGACGACCGCAACTTGCCGCCGCCCACGCCCGAGATCGAGCAGGAGCGGCGGGTGGCGATGTATGATCTTCTGGAAGAGAACAGTTTTTCCCTTCCAATGCGGGATGATCGCGTTGTGCCCGAAGGCCCCTACCGGGTCATGCTGTCGATCCGCGACAAACGCCTCGTCTTTGACATCCGGACGGAAGATGACCAGATGGCGGCCGAATTCCACTTGTCGCTGGGACCTTTTAGGCAGGTGGTCAAAGACTATTTCCAGATTTGCGAAAGCTATTTCAACGCGGTCAAGACCCTGCCGCCCAGCCAGATCGAGACCATCGATATGGCCCGTCGTGGCATACACAACGAAGGCAGCCGCGTATTGCGCGAACGGCTGGAAGGCAAGGCAGACATCGACGAGGACACGGCAAGGCGGTTGTTCACACTCATTTGCGTCCTGCATTTCGGAGGCTGAGGCGTGGAGCCGCTGCCGCAGTCGATCCTTTTCTGCTGCGATCACAACGCGGTTCGTTCCCCGATGGCCGAAGGTATCATGAAGAAGTTCTACGGAACGGATACCTATGTGCAGTCGGTCGGTGTGCACAACGATCTGGAAGTCGATGGTTTCAGCATCGCGGTCTGCAAGGAGATCGGTGTGGAACTGGAGCGGCATCGCTCCCGCTCTTTCGACGAGTTGGAGCAATGGGGTGACGATCTGAGTTCCTTTGATCTGGCGATTGCCTTGTCGCCTGCAAGCCAGCGGCGCGTGCTGGAACTTACGCGCTTCTACCATCTGGACGTGGACTATTGGCCGATCATGGATCCGACCGGCTTGGGCGAGACGCGGGCCGAGAAATTGCACCATTACCGACAGACGCGCGATCAGATCGTGAAACATCTCAAAGCGCGTTGGGGAGAACCGAGGGAGTTACAATGAGCGAAACCGTCAGACGCTATTTCGACGCGTTCAATGCCGCAGATGTCGATGCGATGCTCGATTGCCTTTCCGATGACGTGGCCCATCATGTCAACGAAGGACGGGTTCGCCGCGGGAAGGAAAAGTTCGCCGCGTTTTGTGAGCACATGAACCGCTGCTACAAAGAGAATCTGACCGACATGGTGGTGTTCGAAGCCGAGGGCGGAACCCGCGCGTCAGCAGAGTACGTAGTGAACGGCACCTATCTTGCGACGGATGACGGCCTCCCCGAGGCAAATCGCCAGACTTATCGTCTTCCGGCGGGGTCGTTCTTTGATCTTGAAAACGGAAAGATCACGCGGGTGACGACGTATTACAACCTGGCCGACTGGGTGCGGCAGGTGTCGGATGGCTGAGGTCGGCGAAGTTCGGGCGCTCAAGGGTGCCGAACTCGACGCAGCCCTTGACGACCTGGCCCGCCTCAGGATCGAGGTCTTTCGCGCGTGGCCTTATCTCTACGACGGAGATTTGGCCTATGAGCGCGACTACCTGCAGTCCTACAGCGAAAGCCAGCAAGCTGTTCTTGTGGGCGCCTTTGACGGTGCTCGCCTCGTCGGTGCAGCGACAGGAACACCGCTTAATGATCACGCCGATGACTTTGCCGTGGCCTTCGACGGAACTGGGCTGGACCTCTCTACGGTGTTCTACTGTGCAGAGTCGGTGTTGCTCCCAGAATATCGGGGGCAAGGCGTTGGTCATCGGTTTTTTGATCTGCGCGAAGAGCATGCGCAGCGACTGGGTTTCATGAAGAGCGCGTTCTGTGCTGTGCAGCGTCCGGACGACCACCCGATGCGTCCAGAGAGTTATGCACAACTGGACCCGTTTTGGAGCGCGCGAGGCTATGTGCCGTTGCAGGGCGTGGTCGCACATTTCTCGTGGAAAGATGTCGGTGAAGACACAGAAAGTCGCAAGCCGCTGCAGTTTTGGATCCGCGACCTCTGAAGCCCCTACGCTTGACGTAAGGTCACTTTTTCTGGACGCTTCTCCTGTCGAGGTTTTGGCAAAGGGGAATTGGATGAAAAAGTACGTGATCGAACGGGATCTGCCCGGTGTGGGTGCGATGAGCGAAGCTGAACTGTGCGGCGCGGCCAACACTTCGAATGACGCGCTCGCGCAACTGCCGAATGTTCAGTGGCAGCACTCATATGTCGCAGGGGACAAGACATTCTGCATCTATCTGGCCGAGGACGAAAATGCGATCCGAAAACACTCGGAACTGAGCGGGTTTCCGGCAACGAAGATTACCGAAGTAAAGACGATAATCGACCCGACTACGGCGGGTTGAACGGCCCTGTTCATCGCGCGCATCCGCTCATAAGGTCCTGCCCGACGGATCAGAGGGAGATACCGTGATGAAAGTTGCAACCGCGGCCTATTCGCTCGACTGGTTGGACAGTTGGGCACAATACGAGGACAAGCTGGCCCGCTGGGTTTCCGAGGCTGCGGGGCAGGGGGCCGATCTGTTGGTCTTTCCGGAATATGGGGCGATGGAACTGTCGACCCTTGCTGGGCGGGAAGCCGCGAAAGATCTGGAGCGGTCGATTCACGCCGTGAGCGAGCGGATGGAGGATGCTGCAGCCGTCCATGCGAAGCTGGCGGCAGAGTACGGAGTTCACATCCTTGGTGCTTCAGGGCCAGTTGCCGTTGCCAAGGGGCGGCCCGTAAACCGGTCGGAGATCTACGCTCCCGGCGGCGGTCGCGATCATCAGGACAAGCAGATCATGACCCGGTTCGAACGAGAGGACTGGTCTATTGCACCCGGTGGTCCGCTGAAGCTATTTGACACGAAACTGGGCCGCATCGGAGTTCTCATTTGTTACGACAGCGAGTTTCCTTTGCTTGGTCGCGCATTGAGCGATGCTGACCTGATTCTTGTTCCATCCTGTACAGAGGCGCTGGCGGGTTACTCTCGGGTACGAATCGGATCAATGGCGAGGGCATTGGAAAACCAGTGCGTGACTGTCATGTCCTCTATCGTCGGTGAGTATGACTGGTCAGAATCGGTTGACCGGAACGTTGGTCGCGGAGGTGTCTTCGGACCACCAGATCGCGGGTTTCCCGAAACCGGTGTTCTTGCCGAAGGGGCCTTGAATCACCCTGGCTGGACCTATGCCGAGATTGAGCTGAACAAGATCGCCGATGTGCGGGCTGATGGCGTCGTACTCAACCGCCGCCACTGGTCAGAGCAGGCCGGACGCAGCGAAATCGTCACAAAGACTGCCCTGCGCTGATTGAGCCCTTGAAAAATGGGGGAAACGGGACCATTTAAGCGCACGGCCTGCGGTTCGGCAGGCAAAACTACTATGGAGACATCATGGCCAAGGAAGATACGCTCGAATTTCCCGGTGTCGTGAAGGAACTCCTGCCAAATGCGACGTTTCGGGTCGAGCTTGAAAACGGCCATGAGATCATCGCGCATACGGCAGGAAAGATGCGGAAGAACCGCATCCGTGTTCTGGCTGGCGACCGGGTTCAGGTGGAAATGACCCCCTACGATCTGACCAAAGGTCGGATCAACTATCGTTTCAAGTAACGCCGGCCTCATGGCGTTCATTCTCGGATCGGGCAGCCCGAGACGGCTGAATTTGCTCGGTCAACTCGGGGTAGTGCCCGACGCTGTCCGCCCGCCGGACATCGACGAAACACCGCGGCAGGCAGAACTTCCTCGTCCCTACTGCTGTCGAATAACGCGCGAGAAGGTCGCTGCAGTCCCCGCGGACGCTGAAGATGTGGTGCTTTGCGCTGATACAACGGTGGCACTTGGCCGCCGGATCCTTGGCAAGCCTGCTGACGTAGCTGAAGCTGAGGCATTCCTGCGGGCGCTTTCCGGTCGCCGTCATCGTGTCATTACGGCGGTCGCAGTGCGGCGCGGCGATCAGATCTGGGAGGCCGAAGTGGTGAGCCATGTACGAATGAAACGGCTGGCCGAGGACGAATTGCGCCACTATCTCGTAGGGGGTGACTGGGATGGCAAAGCAGGCGCGTACGCGATCCAGGGTCCAGCCGGCGCATTCATCCCATGGATAAGCGGGTCTTTTACAGGAATTGTGGGGTTGCCCTTGGCTGAGACGGCCAATCTTCTGCGGTCTGCTGGCGTGAACACAGGCCGGGTTGCAGCATGAAGGGGCGTTCGGTCATCCTTGATCACCTGAATGGCCGCGAAGCTGCGGCGCTGCTTGTCGACGGCAAGCTTGATGACTTGCTGATCGCTGGCGATGCTCCGGCGCCCGGCACGATCTACCGTGCCCGGTCTGACCGTCCGGTGAAAGGGCAGGGTGGGATGTTCCTGACCACCCCGGATGGCCCGGCTTTTCTCAGGCAGGTCAAAGGGCTTTCGCCCGGTCAACCGCTGTTGGTCCAGGTGACCGGATATGCCGAGCCGGGCAAGGCCATACCTGTCACTGCAAAGCTCCTGTTCAAGAGTCGGTTCGCCATCGTGACGCCCGACGCGCCTGGGCTCAACATCTCACGCAGTATCCGTGACGATGATCTCAGGGACGAGTTGCTGCAGGTCGCTCACTCCGAGATGCAGGGCACGACATATGGGTTGATTCTGCGATCGACCTGCGAGGACGCCGATCATGCCGAAATAGCTGACGATGTTTCGTCAATGAGAGAGTTGGCCGACAAGATCATGAACGATCCGGGGACAGACCCGGAAAGGCTGCTTGATGGTGACGGGCCCCATGGTCTGGCGTGGCGAGAGTGGACACAACCGGCAGAAATCGTAGCAAAGCCGGGAGGTTTCGATCTCCACGGGGTGCTCGACGCAATCGAGAACCTGCGTGGCGCTCGCGACCCACTGCCCGGTGGAGGGCACCTGTACATCGAACCGACCCGCGCCCTGGTCGCCGTCGACGTGAACACCGGCCGCGATACCTCGCTGGCAGCCGGGCTAAAGGCGAATCTCGACTGCGCGAAGTACCTGCCGAGGGCGCTGCGCCTGCGTGGCCTGGGAGGTCAGATCACGATCGACTTGGCGCCGATGCCCAAAAAGGACCGCAGAGCGTTCGAAACCACTCTTCGAGCTGCGTTCCGGGCGGACCGAGACGAGACGGTTCTGTCAGGCTGGACACCGCTCGGGCACTACGAATTGCAGCGAAAGCGCGCGCGACTTCCTCTCTCTGAGGTATTGCGATGAACTGCCCGATATGCGGCGACGAAACCTGTCGGGCATTCCGTCCATTCTGTTCCAAGCGGTGCGCCGATATCGACTTGGCGCGTTGGTTGAAGGGGTCCTATTCACTGCCATCCGAGGAGGTGCCGGACGAAGGCGATCTGGGCTTGGGCGACGAGCAAAATCCACCGCGCACGCATTGAAGAAAAGCGAAAAAAGCCTCTGGACACTCCGCCGCCAAGGCCCTAGAACGCCCCCACCCAGCGGCACCAGCCGCTCCCGTGCCCGGGTAGCTCAGGGGTAGAGCAGTGGATTGAAAATCCTCGTGTCGGTGGTTCGATTCCGCCCCCGGGCACCACAAAATCATCCAGTTGTGTTCGGTGAAGTCCGTTATTAGCCTGTATTTGCAGGATTAATGATGGCTGGTTGTCCGATCTAGTCCTGCCTCGTGCGCTACAATCTACCCCGTTCGGGGGTATGATCTGGGGTACGAGTCACGCTGTAATTGGAAGATACCCCCATGACCGTTCTCAGTGATGCGCGGATTCGAGCTTTGAAGCCGAAGGAAAAGCCGTTCAAGCAGGCCGACTTCGACGGTCTTTACTTGCTCGTGAACCCCAACGGCTCCAAGCTCTGGCGCTTCAAGTATCGGTGGTTCGGCAAGGAAAAGCTTCTCGCGCTGGGCAAGTATCCCGACGTCGGACTGGCTGATGCGCGCCGCAAGCGCGATGAAGCACGGAGCCAGATCGCGACTGGCGAGGACCCTGCGGGTGCGCGCAAGCGGCAGAAGGCAAAATCGACGGCCGAGCAGAACGAAACCTTTGTCAAGCTGGCGGCGGAGTTGCTGGAGAAGAAGCGCCGCGAGGGCAGGGCGCAAGCGACCTTGCAGAAAACCGAATGGTTCCATCGCTTGTTGAGCGCGGACATCGGAGCCATGCCGGTCTCGCAGATCACCGCCCAGGATCTTCTCGTGCCGCTCCGCAAGTTGGAGAAGAAAGGCAATCACGAGAGTGCTGTCCGCATGAGGTCGGCGGCGGGGGCCGTGTTTCGGTACGCCATTGCGCTGGGACTGGCGGACAATGATCCGACCTATGGATTGAAGGACGCGTTGATCCGGCCGACCGCCCGACATCGGGCCGCCATCACCGATCGTTCCGGGGTCGGCGCCCTGATGCGCGCCGTAGACGGCTTCTCGGGACAACGCACGACGCAGCTTGCTTTGCAACTTCTCGCCCTCACGGCTCTGCGGCCGGGGGAGTTGCGGATGGCGGACTGGGAGGAAATCGATGAAGCTGCAGCCGTCTGGACGGTACCGGCCCATCGGGCGAAGATGAGGCGCCCCCATGCCGTGCCACTCTCGCGCCAAGCGCTTGCTCTGGTGAAAGACCTTCGAGCGCTGACCGGCTGGGGGAGGCTCGTCTTTCCGTCCGTGCGCTCGTCGCAGCGCTGCATGAGTGAGAACACGCTGAACGCTGCGTTGCGCCGGCTCGGGTATGGCAAGGAGGAGATGTCGTCACATGGTTTCCGTGCGATGTTTTCTACACTGGCTAACGAGTCGGGCCTTTGGCATCCGGATGCGGTGGAACGAGCCCTGGCCCATGTCGAAAAGAACGAGATCCGTCGGGCTTACGCGCGCGGGCAGCATTGGGACGAGCGGGTCGAGCTCGCCCAGTGGTGGGCAGACCAGCTCGACGAGATGAAGGCGGATCGAACACAGCCATGATAGATAACGGAAAGAGTACCAATAAGCCGACAGGCGCTCTCGTCGAGGAGTGGAGCTATCGGAGTGACTGGTCCCTCGAAGAGGCCGCGCTGCTCGCTTTGGCCGTGTCACCGGAAGCGTCGGAGGCGGATGACCTGCTCCGCGCGAACGCCGCACTCCTTGGTGGAGCAAAACGCTCGGGCGACCGATTTGGCGCCCCATTGTTCTGGCTCTGGTGGGGCGAATCCAACGCTCTGCCGTTTCACGAAGACTGGTGGCTTGCCATTACACCTCAAGGGCCCATCGGGTACGATGGGCGCCACTTTGCCTTCAACCGCGCAGAAATTTTCTCGGAGGATTATCGGACCCAGGAACGTGCCCTGATCGGCAAATGGGCGCGCAAGCCTTATTGGACCTCGCGCGAGGCGGTCGATCTGTCGCTGAATTTTGCTCCTTACTCCACGCAAGGATGGCGAGGAGAGTCACCTGAGACAAGTGATACGATCCGCGAGCGGGAGGACAGGTTTCGTATTCTCGAACGGGCGCTGGAACTGGAAGCGATCACGGAGCAAGCCTCCCCGCTTGATTGGCTCAATTGGCTGGGGGCCAGGGGATATTATGTGTCCGCTGCTTGGAAGCGTGCAGTCGGGATTGAGCCGCTGATTATCGGGCGTGTCGGCGACCACTGGGTAGAAAAGTTGGTCGAAGAAAATGCTGAGCTGCACCGCCGACTGGACCAGCAGTCCGCACTTGTCGCGGAGGTTGAAGGCAGGCAGCAAGATGGTCGGGAAACGGCCAGGGCCCGCGACAAGGAAATCGCCGGCCTGCGTGCGAAAATCAAGGAATTGTCCGAGGATCCCGAGTCCCCTTCCGCCAAGGGAACTCAGGCGAAGAGAATCGCAAGCCTCGAAAAGGCGCTGCTCGCTGCCGCGGTCGATGGCTATTCCTATGATCCGCGACAGGCAAAATCCGATGTGCCAGCGCAAATCGCAGCGAAGGCCGGGGAGCTCGGCACCGGTTTGACGTCCCAGACGGTCCGGAAATACCTCAAGGAGTCCGCAGACAACCATGTCGACCAGGGCGTCTGGGAGCAGATTCACCCAAGAAAACAAGGATAGAAAGGTGATTTCACCTTTCCGAACGTGAACTGGCTCCGGACGATTTCGGCCGAGGACAGTCTCGCTTCCATCCCGAAGCACAAGGATGGACACCATGACATTCGACACTCTCCCTGATGATGCGCTGTTGCGCGAAAAACAGATCCTCTTTCCCCACGGTCCCGTGCCGGTATCACGCTCGACCTGGTGGGCGGGTGTCCGCAGCGGACGCTTTCCTTAGCCGGTCAAGCTCGGGCCGCGCACCACGGCTTGGCGTGTTGGCGACATTCGGAAGTTGGTGAAGGAAGGCGCCGGATGACGGAGCCTTAGATTTCCGCGGCCGTCCAATGAACCTGATCAGATCAAGTCATCTAGAAACTCGGAGACCGGCTCGACGCCTGATAGCCAGAGGAAATCCCGCGCTCGCGTGGCGGCAACATAGAGAAGATGTCTTTCAGTCGACATGACTTCATCGAGCTGCGCTTCGTCTCGCGCGGCCAACAAGCGAAATTCGTCTGGCACGACATCGTGATCGAGAGCGACCACCGCTACGGCCCGAAACTCCGCACCCTTGGTGTCGTGCATCAGGTAGACTTTAGGCCCGTCAAGCTCCCCCAAAGCGCCGCGCACTGCTTCCATTTGGTCTTCGCCACGGACGAGAATTGCGACTTCGCCCGCGTCGACACCCTGTCTTGAGAGTTCAGCGACCCACTCCTGTAAGGCTGCCAGTTCAGAGTTTCGGTCGGCAAACGAGCCGATAACCGGTGGCGGGCCTTCGAAAACGGAGGTTACGCCTAGTCGATTCTCTTCTGACCCATCTGCTTCCACCAGGGTTTCAGGGAGCAGATGCTCGCTCTTGGCACGGATCTGGTGGGACGTTCTGTAATTGACCTTGAGGCTTCGCGACCGACCACAGAGTTCGATGCCGGCAGCGCTCCAAGGGAAGGGCGCGCGGAAAATGCGTTGCCCAATATCGCCCGCGAAAAAGACACCGTTGGGCTTTTGGCCCAAGGACGCCCCCAGCAGGAGCAGTTCAGCCACGGATACGTCTTGCGCTTCGTCCACGACGACATGGGTGTAGGGGAAATGACCGCCGCGCCGAAGGTCATGCGCGAGCTCGGCTTCCGTCTTCCAGCCTTGGTCGGCAAGGATTTGTCTCGCCTCGGCGAATACGTTCCAGATGGTCTCGCGTCGAGACGCCACCATGCGGACCTTGCGTCCCAGACGAGGCATTTCGGAATAGGTAGATGGATCCCGGACATCCCAAGCGTCCACGATCAGGTTCCATTCATCGACGAGAAAGTCTAGGTCCGTCTGGTCCCCGGCCTTTGAAGCAGAGTGTTCTAGGATACTCCGAATCTCATCTTCATCCGCAACATGTACTGCGCCGAAGACCTTTTCGTGCAAGTCGCGAACAGCATCGCCCAACGCTCTTACCTCGATCCGTTCACGAATTGAACTGTTCGTCAACAGCGGCAACTTCTCCGCCAACCGGTCTGCCAGACGTTCGTTGAACGTGGTCAGGAGAACGCGAGATGATGGTTCCTGGGCAAGTCGCACAGCGCGATGAAGAGCCACGACAGTTTTGCCTGTCCCGGCGGATCCGATCACACGTGCCGGGCCGTTGAAATCCCGTTCCACGTACTCGCGCTGTGCCGGGTGCAGGAAGACCGACCAACGCTCCCAAGGTGCCTCCAGGGCGGCTTGCAGCTCTTCCAGGTTCTCCATTGTCCGGAACCGGCGTTCGGCATCCGGATGCCTGAAGGGGTCACTTCCGGTTTCGGCGGTGGACGCAGGTTCAGGGCGAACCCCTGTCGCGGCTTGCAGAACCGCCTCTGCCGCTTCGGCCGGAAGGTGACCTGCGATGTCGAGAACGGTATCTTCGGTGGCATCCCGCACAACTTCCAACCAGTCTTCCGGCACGCCCCAGGACAAGAGCGTATCGTCGGTCTCATCTGCGAAGAGGCGCGGCAGCCGAATGGCTTCCTGAACATAGTGCTGGATCTTCACCTCTTCGACCGTCTCACGGATTTCGACGATTTGGGCAGCACCCGTCCGCGGGTGCGTGTCGATGCGACGCGTCTCCGCCCATTTGTAGGCCGCGTCGTGATGCGCGACATAGGCGAGCAGCGTGGCGCCGTTCTTCTTATGCAGAACCATCCGGATGTCGCGATTGACGCGGGCTGTCCAAAAATGTGGATCTTTCGCCCGGTCTACGCGATGCATACTGAGGCCCGGCGTGTCCGGGTTCATTTGAACATCGAACGCCGCGGTCTTTACCGCTTTCTGTTCCTGGGCGGTAAGCTTGGCAAGACTGTCGGAGAATGTGTCGGCTATGCGGAAGGTCATTGGCTTTTTTTGTTCTTTCTCCGTTTCTTTTTCTTGGTATTCGCCTTGGAGGGGCCTTCGATTGGCGGATCTTCGCGACCCAAACGAAACGCGCCTTTCCCGCGAGGTTTCCAACGTTGAGCCCGTCGTTCTTCTTCTTCGGCCTCCATCTCTTCGCGGCGTATGACACGGGATTGGGCCGTCTCCGGATCGAATGTGTCCACGGCAATGTCGAGCATGCCTACTCGGGATCGTTTACGGAGTTTCGCGACTCCAACCGGGTGCCTTCGAATAATCGTACTGCCGCCACTGTAGGAACCGCGTTTGGCCATCTCAAACCGCCATCACCTTCATCACCTCGTCTCATAGGTGGTTGATCACCTTCACCGCGATCCGGCCTGATTTCGGTCGGGAAAACGGCCGTGAGACGGTGCGCTTCAGCGACTCCCAGGCCTCTTCGTCGATCTCCCCCTTCAGGGTCGTCTTCAACTGTTTGTACGGGATCTCGGCGCCCGGGAAATAGGCGTGGCGGACGAAGAAGCTCTCTTCGTTGTAATCCGTATCGATAAACCAGCAGGCGATGTCGTCGGGTTCGGAGGCCACCACCTCGCCGGTGGCGGGCTTGAAGATGTCCACGCCCAGCAGTTCGATGCGCAGCTTTTCGCCTTCCTCTTTCACGACAATATCCGGCTCGCCGAAGACTACGAACAGGTTGCCGCCGCCCGCTTTCAGGTCGTCGGCCATGTGCAGGTCGGGATTCATGCGGGCCTGGAGGATGGGGAGGCGGCCGAGTCTGCGGGTTTCGGCGGTGTGGGCATCGTAGTTGAAGGCGCAAGTGATCAGGATGTCGAATCCCGCGTCCACCGCCTCGCGCGCAGCGGCCATCAGGTCGGCGCGTTGCAGGGTGCCGTATTCGGGGCCGAGAAAGATGCCGGCCTTGCGCTCGGTCTCGCCCTCCATGTAGCGGCCTTCGGCGGCGAGCCACTCTCCGGGCCAGGGCGTGAGCGAGGTGAACGTGATCTTGTCAGCCTTGTCAGCCTGTTGAACGCCCGCCTTGCGTAGGTTTTCGAGGATTGCCTCGCGGTAATTCTCGGCTTCCTGCGCCTGCGCGCCGCGCTTTCCGGCGGCGGCATCGGCCTCGTCAATCAACTCGCCGTGTTCGTTCACCGCCTGGGTGCGGTGGGGCGAGAGGCTCTCGACCGTGAAGGGACCGGCGACGCGGACGCGCTTCTTGTCTTCGTAGGGCTTATCGTAGAGGTATTCGTGATCGGCCTTTGCGGCGATGCTGGCGTCGATCTCCTTCTGGCGAGCGATGCGGGCCTCCCAAAACGCTTGCAGCGCTGTTTTGGCCGCGTCGGGCCAGTCGTCAGGCGCCTCGCGCGGGATCTCCCATTCCATGAAGCCGTTTGCCGGGGCCATCTCTCCGCTGGGCAGTTCGACCTCTCCGCTGGCGGTGAAGTCGATCTTGTTGCCCTTGCGGCCGCCGGTTTCGACCTCGAAGGGCACGGGATGACCCTGCAGGGTGGCGTTGAGAGCGGCGCGGGCCTCTTCGACGGCGGGCTGCATCGCCTCCCAGATCGTGTCGATCTCGGTGTTGTTGGCGATGCTCTTCAGCGTAATGTGGGGCACGCGCTGGTAGACGAAGCCGTGGCGGATGTCGTTGTAGGTGTCGGCGGTCGAGGGGGCGGAGCGGGTGACCTCGGCCTCCTTCTTCTGGCCCTCGGCGGAGTCCTTGAGCAGATACCAGGGGTATTTTGCGCCCATGATCCGCGCACGGGCGAGCGCGAGGGCCACGCGGGAGGTATCGATGGTGATCCAGCGCCGCCCCCATTGCTCGGCCACGTAAGCCGTGGTGCCCGAGCCGCAGGTGGGATCGAGCACGAGGTCGCCGGGGTCGGTGGCAATGTGAAGGCAGCGGGCAACCACCTCATCGTTCGTTTGAACGACGTATATTTTGGTTTCTCCGAAGCCTCCGGCTCGAACGTCATCCCAATAGTTATTTATCGCAGCGACCGGATAGTCATCAGCATACATTTTATAGCGTAGATAGCGGCCGGTTACGACGATCCGACTGCTTCGCATGAGCCGAGTGAGGCCAGTCTGGTTCGTACGCCAGAAATAATTTGGAAGCGGGTCAAACTCTCCACCCTCAAATTCGCGTGAACCACGAGTCGTCTGGCCGCCGCTGTCGGAGTAGATACTGGAAGGCATCAAGCGTCGACCTTCCGGCAATGGAGCTGCGCCGATTTTCTCCTTCTTGGTAACGCCCCGCACCGTTCCGTCAGCAAGTTCAATCTTGTTGTAACTGTCGTCAACGGTTTCCTTTTTCCGCTGTACCAGAAGCTTCTTCACCTTGAGTTGGTCGAAGTTCTTCGCGTACCAAACAATGTAATCGCCGGAGCTATCGAGCGTCGCACTTCCCTTCCCGGAGGTCTTTAGAAAGAAAATCAGGCTGACATAGTTCTCCTCTCCAAACACCTCGTCCATCAACGCCCGTACCCGATGGACGTTCTCGTCCCCGATCTGGACGAAGCAAGACCCGCTCTCGGTCAGCAGGTCGCGCGCCACCACCAGACGGTCGCGCAGGTATTGCAGGTAGGAATGGATGCCGTCGCGCCAGGTGTCGCGAAAGGCCTTCACCTGCTCGGGCTCGCGGGTCAGATGCTCCAGCTTGCCGTCCTTCACATCGCGCGAGGTGGTGGACCACTGGAAGTTGGAGTTGAACTTGATGCCATAGGGCGGGTCGATATAGATCGCCTGCACCTGCCCCTTGAGCCCCTCGCGCTCGGCCAGCGAGGCCATGACCTGCAGCCCGTCGCCCAGGATCATCCGGTTCGACCATTTGCGGTGGTGGCGGTAGAACTCGATCTCTGCCTCGCGATCTTCGTCGGTGATGCCGAAATGGTCGAAGAGGTCGACGCCGCCGCCCTCACCGTTGCGTTTGCCGCCCGCGCGCAGGTCCTCGATGATCGCCTTGGGGTGGACCTGCTCCTGCAGGTAGATCGGCGGCGCGTCGACGGTGATCTCGGTCTGGTCGATGTCCTTGCCGCGCCAGATCAGCTGCGGGTCGAGATCCGGGTTGCGGGTGTCGTAGGCCACCTTGATCGGCGCGGCATCCGCCGGGTCCATCATCGGCGCAAGCTCGGGCGTGGGGATGTTCACGCGTTCATCGTCATGAGTGATGGGGTCGATGGGGGTTGTCTTGTCGGTCATTGGTTTTCTTCCCCGGCCATAGCGTTCAGTGCGGACAAGTAGAGTTCGAGCATGTTTTCCTGCCAATCCTGCGCTGCGGGCCATGTTCCGGGGTCGGAGATGCTCGCCTCAAAGGTTTGTCCGAGTTCCGTTCCTTCACCGCTGCGGTTTGTTATACCAAGCCGTTCTTCCAGCTTCGGGATGCGCGGCATGATCCATTCGCGAAAGGCCTCTGTCGTGATGCTGGAATGTCCACGGACGAAAATACCTGCGGCCTTCTGGCCGATCCAGAGTACGACCTTGATGTCGGGTAGCCTTTCCGGAGAGAAGGAAATCCAGCTTCCGCGTTTGGCCGGAACCCGCGTGTTCGGGTGGCGCTTCACGTATTCCGCCCAATAGGCTTCGCGTGCATCGCCCAGTTCGGATGTCCCGGTCACGGCCGTTCGCTTCCGAGCGGTGAGTCTGCGCTCCCAGTCACTGGGTTTCTCGACCACCTCGAAAATTGGGGCATATGGGCTGTCCCCGATCCGGACGACACGGGCCTTGATGGCGAAGAAGGAGAAGCCGTCGGCGGTGTGTTCGTTGAGCCAGCGGATGGCGGAGAGGTGCGGCTCGCGGAAGGCGGGGGCGATCCAGACGACGGTCTGCGCCTCCAGCCCGGCGAGATAGGTCATGATCTGGCCCAGGTGGGTGTGATCGGTGGTCTCCAGCTGGTTCTCGATCAGCACCACGCTGTCATCCATCGGGTTACGGGCGAGGATGTCGGCGCTGAAGGTCTCGACCGCAACCTCGGTCCCGGTGAGTTCGAGCGGGATGCCGATGGCCTCGGAGAGGTGGTCGATGTTCTCGGCGAGCCAGGGGGTGAACTGCAGCGCCTCGTGTTTCCATGCCTCGCGCAGGGGGAGGTCGGTCAGGCGGCCGAAGCGGATGTCCGTCATTGGCCTGCCTCCAGTTCCTGTACGGCCTTGGAGAAGGTCGCGTATTGGGCGCGGAGCCAACGGATCGCCTCGGGCCATTGCCGGCGGACAGTGAAACAGGCCTTCTTGTTATCCTTTCGGAACCACCGGCCTTTATCGGCCTCGCCGGAAGCGGCGCCGGGCGTCGTCCGCAGTCGCCGCGCGATGCCATCCTGATTGGCCGAAATCCAGATACGTGCCTTGTCGCTGCGGCCGACCAAGTACACCGAACTCTTGTCCTGTGAGAGCGACAGGGTCACCCGGACGTTGCCGTCGATGGCAAGGCCAATAGTCTTTTCCCATCCACCGCCGGGTTCGATCCCGATCTCGGGAGCGGCCTCCTTGAACGCCGTCCAGAAGGCGATCCGTTCGGCGATCAATCGTTCTTCGTTCATGCTGGCACACTCCCAAGCGCTTCCTCGATAACCTTGTCCAGACCCGGCCCGAAATCGTGAACGTCACGCAGCTCGGCGAAGGCCCAGCGCCCATACGTGCCGAGGCGGTTGACCGTGGGGATCCACTTGTTGCGCATGGTGTCGGCTTTAATCATGGCGTCATGGCCGCGGAAGCCCTTGACCTCGACCACCAGCGTGGTGGGTTCGGGCGCGCCGAGGCGGATGAGGAAATCGGGAAGGTAGTTCCTGGGCTCGCCTTCAAGCAGGTAAGGGACTTCGAGGCCGAGATTGTGGTTCTTGGCATAGGCCGTGACCATGGGATGGTCCTCGATCCGTGCGGCCAACTTATCCTCCCAGTCACTGTCGGTGACGATCCAGTTGACGTGGCTGCGGTCGGGCCGTGGGTGGTAACGCGTGGCCTTGGAGGTGTTGAAATTGACGTCCGCTGTCGAGCCGGTGGGGTTGTAGGGATCGAGGATCGCGCGCAACACGCTGTCGCCGCCGGGCTGGTCCTTGAGTGCACCGAAGATGATTTCGCACACCTCATCAGCCAACTCGCGATATAGGAGCTGGGCTGGGACAGTATCGCCCTTGCAGACGAGGTGCCCCTCTTTCAGCCATTGGTTCACGATCCGCTTGGCGGCCGGGAAGAGATGCATGCGCGGCTGTTCGTTGGCATCGCGCAGCTTTTCGAAGATCATGTGCTTGGCGATGTGCGTGGCGATGGTCGACTGCCTTTGGGCCTTGAGGTAGTCGAGCGTGAGCTTCTCGGCTTGGCCGACGATACCCTGCATCGTGACCACGGTCGCGGCCACCTTCTCGGGCGTCAGGACATAGGGTTCCTGACCGGAGAAGTCGACGGTAAGCCGGTCGGGCGGCAGATCGGCGATGTAGCCTTGGACGCGGGGAAAGGTGATCTCCAGGTGATCGCGGTCGGGGGACAGCGCACGCACATTTACCACGTCGCGTGGCTTTTGCGGTGGGGCGACGCGCGGGCCGTCGGAGAAGTTGAGCCCGTCGATTCCCATGATGTCGGCATATTCGGTCCTGAACAGGCCGGTCTCGGGATCGGTATCATAGGACAGCCTGCGAAGCGCGCGGCCGATGACCTGCTCGCAGATCAGCTGTGTGCCGAAGGCGCGAAGGCCGAGGATATGCGTGACGTTGTTTGCATCCCAACCTTCGGTCAGCATGGAAACTGACACCACGCAGCGCACCTGTTCCCCGAGGCGCCCCTTGCGCCCCACTGTGTTCATGACTTCGCGCAGTATGTCGGCATCGGTCAGGTCTTCATTGCCCTGGCCACGCTCCGCCTGCTCCCGGCGAAACGCTTCGATCTCTTCGGCATGCGCGTCGCGGAACGACTTGTCGATGTCCCCTCCGGCTTCCAGCGTTGCGCTGTCGATCAGCACTGTCCGTGGGCGAGGGAGACGTTCCCCATCGGTCGAAAAGTTGGAGAAGAGCCCGCACTTGCCCGGCACGGTTTCCAGGAAGCCATCGCCGCTCTCCCTTTCGTATCCTGCAACGTAATCTCTCAGAAGCTCGGAGTTCGTCGTGTTGTTGCAGACGATGATGAAGACGGGTGGAATACCGACCTTCTCGGCCTCCCAGAGCTTGTAGGTCTTTTCGTAGTGCCCATAGAGCGCGTCGATGGCGGTCTTGAGCTCCAGCGGCAGCTTTTGCGGATCCGGCAGGGCGCCCTTGGATTTCTTGGGCATCTTCTTTCCGATTGCCTTCCAGAGGTTTCGGTAAAGAGGCTGCGGCTGACCCGGCAGGTTGTCGGCAACGGGGACACGGGGAAGTTTGACGATCCCGCACTCGATGGCATCCATGAGAGAAAAGTCGGATACGACCCACGGGAACAATGTGCCCTCGACCCATCCAGACCCAGAGAGAAAGAACGGGGTTGCCGAGAGGTCATAGGTAACCTGAACGCCGATCTTCCTTTTGGCCGCTTCGAGGCCCGAGATCCAAAGCCGTGCAGCCTCGCGGTTTTCTTCGGCTTCCTTGCGGGCATCGCCGGTGAGCTTTTCCTCGGCCGCTCCGGGACGCTCACGGTAGCAGTGATGAGCCTCGTCATTGATGACGACAATCTTGCCCAGTCCCATCAGTTCGGGCATCACCCGTTGCAACATCTGACCTTCGGTTTCCAGTGTCGACAACTGCTCGCCATGCCCTTCCAGGGCGGACCGTGTTCCCTTTGCAAGTGGCACGCGCTCGCGAAGCTTGAAGGCATGATAGTTCGTTAGCACGATCTTGGCGCGCTGCATTTCCTGCATCAGGTCCGCAGGCACGAGGTTTAGCCTCTTGTAGTAGGTGTCGGCATCATTCGGTAGAAGAACGCGCAACCGGTCGCGGATGGTGATGCCGGGCGTCACGATCAGAAAACCACGCGTGAATGTCTTGGAGTTCGCGCTTCTGACAGCGTTCAGTGTCTGCCATGCGATCAGCATCGCCATCACGGTTGTCTTGCCTGCGCCGGTGGCAAGCTTCATCGCGATACGGAAAAGTTCCGGATTGGCTTCGGCGTTGGCCGCTTCGATGCGTTTGCGAAACCGCCTGCCGCGGTCGCCAAGCTTGGGTGCGACTTCAGCGAGGAAAATCGCCGTCTCCACCGCTTCAAGTTGGCAGAAGAAGGGGCGGATCGGCTGGGTTTCGTCTTTCTGGATCGCGCGCCAATGCTGGAGAAGGCGCTGGGTGGTTGGGGTGACCTGCCATTGAGTTGGGTTGGGAAGATTGCGCCAGACCTCGACCTCACGACGGATTTCATTGACGAACTCGGTTACATTGTAGTCGAGATCTTGCCCCCCCAGTCCCTCGACGCTCAGCCCCAGCTCGCTTTGCTTGTCCGGCTTCTTGCTTTTTGCCTGTGGCATCGCGGAAATCAAATCCGACCTCCGTCGCCGCTGCAGGATGCGATCAGTCGGTCGACCGTCTTCATCGAGTTCCCAATGTCGGCCGGGCATGGCGTAAGGAGAGTTCAGGATCGGATGTTCAAAGAACGACATGCTCGCCTCGGTCTTCTGCTATCATTTTGCAATCATTGGACGGCTCCTCTTCCTGTTTCAACCGTCAAACACCTGATTTGACGAGGCGGTTTACCGCGAGCGTGGCGCCCTGTCAGATCGCGCCTAGGAGGGAACATGGAACACTTTGAACGGCTCGCCGGCCGTTTGTAAGGTAGACGAACTCAGACAGGTGCTCGCCTCCCAACTTTTTCATCGTCAAATGAAAGGCGGTACTTTAACTCTAAAAGAAGATACCGAAGCTCCTATAACTTCTTCGTCGGTGCCTCTGTCCCAATTTGTCACGGCGAACGCCCCTCGGCCGCTGTAACTATTTGAACGCAACTGTTTCTCACTTGCTTCTAAAAAAGGGACGAATAGATTGCAGACCTTAATATAGTGATTCCGAAGTTGACCCTCATGCTTTCGTGGTGGGTCTTGAAAGCTGTAATGAACGCACTCATACCAGTCTTCGGCATAATTGGAGAAGTTTACCAAAACGACTAGTTGTGAAATGTCGGTGCCGCCCGTATCTTGAATAACATTCGAATATAGCAGCTCCTTGAAGTACCCGTTTCTTTTTGGGTTGGTGGCGTTGCTGCGCCCAATTATCGCGCCGTTCTTGGCAAGCATCACATCGAAGAAAAATTCACTGACATTTGCATGATAGCCTAGGTCGTCGCAGTTCTTAGCCTTCATCACACTTCGGATATCCGATATGAATTGTTCGCAAAGCTCCGGAAAGTCTCGAAAATTTTCCTTTTTATACAGCTCGTTAAGGCTTGGGAGGCTACTGTCTTTAAACTCTCCTAGCACAAACTCCTCTTGGTCAGGGTCGACTCAAAAAAAGTGGACGATTGGGAGTTTATAAGAAGTTCCATTTTTGGATATAGGAATTTATATTTACTGGCGGCGTTGTCCCTGAAAAACATCTTGCAAAAGTCGTGAGCTTTCTCAGCCTCAGTCATTAGGGCTACTTTCTTTTGGCGCCTTTTTCTTTGAGCCATTTTTCTTAGCATTGACCGCTTTCCTTTTTTAAAGGGGAATGTATGAATTTTGACTATAGGGTGTTTGTGCGCTCGGTATGTCCCGTCGGGTGGTCCAGCCTAGGGACTAGTACATCGTCGGCCTTTGGTCCATCGGAACGATGCTTTTCTGGCGGGCGGACGACAGCCAGAGCGCTGTGAGGTCTGACCGTCATGCATGTATTCAAGTGTGGGCTCCTTCTCGACTTGAGCCACTCCTCCTTTTGCAGCCTTTAGTTTTAATCAAGAAATAATCGGTGGCAGCAGCAAGTTCGACGGGTTCAAGAAACCAAGTTCGGAGAAACAGGGGGCGGGAGACGTTTCGATATTTGATGTCTACACGTCTCCCGCCCCCTGTTTCCGTCCAGACAAGGTCAGTTCAGTTTCGACTTGTCGTCGAACAGATCCGCCTTTGCAGCAGCCTCGTCGCTCTTCTCTGGCGGGGGGCGCCGTGTGGCGACGATGTCCGGCGACGCCTTCTGGCGGGTCACGTCCTTGAAAAACTCATCGAAAGCGTTGCGAACTTCGCGCTCCCCGTCTTCGTCGACGCGCATGTCCGGGATCGTGCCGGGGCGGCCATAGGCCCGGTCCAGTATCTGCGTACTGGCCGAGATCCGGGCGCTTTCGGATTCGCCGTGCTGGGCGATTTCGACGAGCACGTCCAAAGCGAGCTCACCGTGTTCCCGGAGCTTCAGGATCATGTTCTGCCGATCCAGGCGACTGGCCTTGGCGCCCGACCCCTTCGGGCGACCGGCACCGGGACGCTTTCCACCCCTGCCTTTGGTAGTCTTCATGGTTTGATTTTCCTTTGATTCTTTTTCAATCGAGTGCTTCCTTTAGGGGCTTCCGATCTTCTGTTGCCTGAGAGTTTTCGACCCCGGTGGTGGTAGGTTAAGGTTGTCTCATGCGTGGGACGTTAAAGGCGCGGAAACGGCCTGATCCGTGTCACTTCCGATGTCGCCTATGCAGGATTTCAGGACATCTCGGGTTTTTTCGTCATGCTCAGCGTGACATCCGAAGACGAATTATCACTACGGCTTCTGGTTTGCCCGTTCCGCCCCGAAGGATTGTGCGCCTTGGCCTTGAGCACCTCAAAATCCTCGCCCTTGCGCCAGGCGCGATACAAGTGGCGACCGTCGCGAGCCTGAGGGAGCGGCAGTTCGGTGATCTCGTAGCGGTGGCCACTGGCGCAGCCATGGACGCCCGGGTGCCCAATCTCGGTCACCACGATGAAGCCCTTTTCCTGCAGGTGCTGGAAGGCACGGGCGGCGGTTTGCGGAGAGACGCCCAGCCTGTCCGCAGCCTGCCTGACGCTGAG
>NZ_JBHRXI010000012.1:217935-225394 GCF_042648365.1 Lutimaribacter marinistellae
AAGGCTCCTTTCAAGGCGGGACGCATCCCGACAGTTCCGGGGCCTGACGATGTGGAGAGGGAGCTTCCAACACAGACATGTTTCGGTCGTTCCGCTGCTCCGGCCAAAGCCAGACACAATTTTGCCAGCTCAAAGAGCCGACATCGAAACGTCCCGACACATCTTGCATCCTGGACGCTCGAACCGTGCCGTGGCTCGGAGGCGATGTCAATTGCTGAGGGTCATATGGCGACGATGGAGCTGCTACCACCGCCGGAGCCGGGTCGAGTCAAAGATGAACTGCATCAAGCTGCTCGGCGAATCCCTAATGGTCCGAGACTTCGAGCGCCAGATCGCCGAGTTGCAGGTTCGTATCGCCGTGGTCAACGGCTACACCGCCCTTGGCATACCTTTCACAGTGGCTGTAGAATAAATCTGTCCGAGGAAAGGGAAACCGCGGTCAGACCCGGATTTTAGCAACAGCGCCACTTGGCCATAGAATGTTAGTATAGTGGTCTTGAACAAGCCATCGTTGGGGATTGTTGAAAAATGAATTATCAGTCATTTAGTTTAATAGATCTCCCGAATGAAATTTCCATTTTGATTGAATTGCCGTTTGATATGGCAGGAAATGACGTTGTAGAGGTCACTCAGGCGTACGGTGGAAGTACAAGTCATTTTGGATCGTTGTACTATTCGCTTGATTTCTCGTCTATCACGCGGCAGTTGCCAGGTCTGCCAAATGCGCAAGTTGTCTTGGACGCCGATAATATATTGACTTCGCAAACCGAAATGGCGTATGGAGATGGTCGCTATGTTGGTGAGCCAGATCGAGTTGGAGCCTTAGATTATCACAACTTCGGAAACTTCATAACTTTTGAAGGCGGTGGCGTTTATGCCACTTTAATGCATCTCGAAAATGGATCGGTTAGCGATTACATCGACGGTACCACGAACTTTTTGACGACAAGTAATACAGGAGGTGATTGGGGTAATCACGTTCATGTGAGTTATGGTGCTGATATAATTCAGCCGTTTGGCTCTTGGGTAACGATCGCTGATGCATCAGAAGGAACAGGACGTTCCGTTGTTAAATTTGACACCGCCCTTGGTATTTTGAGAGAAGGTGCCGTAACATTCGGCTCTTTTGGTATTCTGGCTAATTCGAATCAGGCGGTTGACTTTTTGGCGGATGGCCAGCCAATCGAGCACAATGTATTCCTCATGGGTTCGCAAGATGGTACTTCCGCCTTTGGAGATAACTTTGACAATATTCTTTCGGGAAATCGGGGCGACAACACCATTGCTGGTCTCGGTGGTGCCGACGCTATCTGGGGCGGCGGAGGTAATGATGAGATCTATGGTGAGGGAGACAACACCGACACAGACAACGATACGGTTTCTCCCGGCGACACGATTTTTGGTGGTGGCGGAAAAGACACAATCTATGGAGGGTCGCAGGGAGACTGGATTCACGGCGACAGCGGAGAGTACCGGCTGTGGCTCACACTGGCCAGCTCGTTTGACCGCAGCTATGGATTGTTGCATCTGTCGACCTTCGACGACCGCGTTGTGACTGGTGGACCGATCGATTTTCGATACGAAAGTCCACTAGCCGCAGTCGCAGATGTTGGTGACGATCTTCGCGGCGACTCGGGCAACGATACGATTTTTGGCGGTGCCGGGAACGACACCATTTATGGCGGTACGGGTAACGACATAATCTTCGGCGGTGAAGACAATGATGCCTTGTTTGGAGAACAAGGCAACGACATTTTCATTGGCGGAAGCGGCGTGGATACAGCGTATTTCGAGTCTTTGTCTCAGGTGGGCGTTTCCTTTTCTTTCACACGAAGTGTCGTCGATGGCCTCGAACGCGTCGAAGTTGAGCAGACGTCCACGGCGCTGTCTTTCGGTGCTCAAGACAACGGAACCGATATACTCTATGGCGTAGAGACGATTAGTTTTGGTGGAACTGTTTTTTACGATGTCGCTAGACTTCCGGATACTCTGAACTTTGTTGATCTGCCAATCGATTTTCCTGGAATACATTCTCAATCTACTACCGCATTCGCATCAGTTGATAGTGACCCAATTTGGATCAACATTGCTAATGCTGAAGAAGGATACGAACTGACCGCGCCAATAGCAGGATCATCGTCGTCGCTTGCTATGGTCGGTATGACAAGCGGGAATCGGATCGACTTCCACTCTGATCAGGTCTACGCAACGGTCGATGGTGTAACATACCAAACCCTTCAAAGTGCCCTTACCCCGACGGTTGCCAACCCAGATGACCACGGTGATACTCGCGGCACAGCAACTCTTGTCTCCGACCTTGATGGCACAGCGGTGCGCGGTGAAATCGGGGTGTCTGGCGATGAGGACTACTTCCGGTTTGATACTCAGTCAGGACGGATCTACGCGGTCGTCGCGACACCTGATTACAGCGGGGTCGACCCGGAAATCAGGGTCTACAACGCATCCGGTCAGCTCATGGCATCCAATGCCGATCTAGGTGGGGGGCCAAGCGCGGGACTTTCGTTCACTGCGAATGGCGGGACCTTCTACGTCGAGATTTCGGGCGAGAATGGCACCACCGGCGACTACGGTATCGGTGTTTCTTTGATCGGTGACGGTTCCGGCGAAACCGCTCCAAGCGATGCCTCTGAACCTGACGCTGGCATAGATACGACGACCCGAACCGTCACCCACGAAGGAGACGAAGGCGACAATACCTGGCTGTTCTCCAGTTCGTCCTCAACGGAAGTTTTCATTGCCATGTACGGTGGCGACGACAGAGCCATTACAGGGCAGCGCGACGACATAGTCTTGGGTGGAGCGGGAGAAGATACAATCGAAACCAACGCCGGAAATGATACGATTGGCGGCGGAGATGATGATGATACCATCGAGGGTGGTGATGGAAATGACGGTATCGCAGGGGGGCGCGACAACGACTCTATCAAAGGTGATGATGGCGACGACACTATTGCTGGTGAGCATGGTCGGGATACACTACGGGGTGGTGACGATGATGACGTGATTTCCGGTGGTGATGACGACGACCGGATCGACGGCGATGCAGGTCACGATGGAATATTGGGCGACGATGGTGACGATGACATAGATGGTGGTACCGGCAACGACACCATTTACGGCGGAGATGACAACGACACAATCGACGGAGAAAGCGGGGGCGATGTTCTCTACGGAGGGCGCGGTCGTGATTTCATCTGGGGTGGTGAGGACGCCGACCGAATAGACGGCGGCGATGGCGATGATGAGTTGCTCGGCGAGGATGGAAACGACAATATTTCCGGCGGTGCTGATGATGACACCATTCGGCCAGGTGCAGGGGACGACATTATCGATGGAGATGGTGGTCGTGATACTCTGAGCTACAAGGCCATGAATGGCGGTGCCACCATCGATATGACGACGGAAAGAGCCTACGGTGCCGAGATTGGTTTCGACATATTCGACAGCATGGACCACATCATCGGAACAAATGGGAATGACCTCATTATCGGTGATGGTGATGACAACCAGCTCTATGGTCTTAGCGGACAGGACACCATTACCGGAGGTGCGGGCAATGATGAGATCGACGGCGGCTCGTCGACAGACACAGCGGTCTTCTTCGGAAACAGGGCCGACTACACGATAACGGCTTCTACGAATCCGGACTTTGACCTCCAGATCATCGACAACAGAACTGGGTCTCCAGACGGGACTGACCTGCTTAATTCAATCGCGTTTCTGCAGTTCGCCGATGTCAGCATACGTGACGATGATGCGCTTTCATCAGCCCCGATCGCTATCGACGACTCTTTCGAAGTTTCAAGCGACGCTCCAGCGATACTCGATGTTCTGGCGAATGATACGGACCCAGACGGTAATACGCTGTCTGTTTCAGAGATTGTTTCGCAACCTGCGTCTGGGCTCGCTTATATTGTTAACAATCGAATTGTATTTGACCCCAAAGCTGAGTTCACCGGAGAGAATGAAGAAGCCGTTAACCTGATTTATCAAATTTCTGATGGAACCGGCTGGATAGATGAAGCTACGGTGGCGCTTGTGGTTGATAAAAAACCGAATATCGACCTCGCCCTCGCAGATTGGACTATGACTTCAATCGATCTTGAAGAAATGTTTCCTGGGGAAGCTGGAACGTTTTATCTTACTCTTGGCAACTACGGCACTGACTCGGCCCCCGCGGGCAATCACGTCAGTATTGTCCTTTCTTCTGATCGTGATGTTTCACACGACGATATAATATTAACGAGCGTTGCCTTTGGCGCGCTTGCTGGCGGCGGTCAGGAAACTGTAAACTCCCTTCAGTTCACAATCCCAACGAGTATCGTTCCCGGCACCTATAATATCGGTTACGTCGTTGATATCAATGACGCCATTTCTGAGACGAACGAAAGCAACAACGTCACTTGGCTTAACCACTCCACTGAAATTGTTGCACGAGAAAGTTTGCCTGACGTAAGCGCATCCAACTTGAATGTTGTAATGCGCACGGATGGCAGTAAACTTTTTGATGCGAGGTTTGAAGTCACAAACAACGGCCCAGATCTGCCTTACGGGACCGCCGTCGCGCTCCGTCTGTCTGAAGACCAGACTATTTATTGGGAAGGCGACTATTTTCTTGGATCTGTTGGCACAGGTGAATTAGCATATGGTGAAACGGTCCAGCTTGAAATCTCCGGAGTCGATTTGGATTGGGTCCGGAACTACGGGACGTTCAATCCAGGTACTCATTACTTTGCCGTAGAAGCTGATTACAGCAACTCTCTGGCAGAGTCGGACGAACAAAACAACATCTCCAATTTGGTGCCTATCGCGCTTGCGCCACCGGGAATTGGGGGTGACGTATTCGCTGAGACCGGCACTCTTACCATGAGCCAAAACACCCAGTCGGTGACGCTGCACCGCAGCTATATAAACCCCGTCGTCGTTGCGTTCGTAGCGACGGAAAATGGAAGCCAGCCGGTAAACGTCAGAGTTTCGGATGTCAGCAGCAACGAACTGACGTTGCAATTGCAGGAGCCCAATTATCTCGACGGGTCCCATTTCAACGAGACCGTGAACTACATGGTGGTCGAGGCCGGCTCTTGGGT
The DNA here is from genome assembly GCF_042648365.1 of Lutimaribacter marinistellae. Taxonomy (NCBI): domain Bacteria; kingdom Pseudomonadati; phylum Pseudomonadota; class Alphaproteobacteria; order Rhodobacterales; family Roseobacteraceae; genus Lutimaribacter; species Lutimaribacter marinistellae. The sequence goes on from NZ_JBHRXI010000012.1 coordinate 223,044, forward strand.
TCTGCCGGATGGGACGCTGATCGAAGCAGGAACGCTGAACAGCAACCAGCTGTCCTCGCAGGGCTTTGAAAACGTCGCTTTTGATTCCGAGTTCGATAGCAAGCCGATCATTCTCAGCCAGGTTCAGTCTTTCAACGGCAGCGATTTCGTCACCACGCGTCAACGCAATGCCGATGCGGATGGCTTCCAAGTGACGATGCAGGAGGAAGAGGCTGGTAACTCCGGCAGCCATTTCTCGGAGAGTCTTGGCTGGGTCGCCATCGAGGCTGGCAGTGGGAGCACTGGCGGGATCGAATGGCTAGCTGGCCGTTTTTCGGGCGTTAACGACGCTACAACAACCGTACCGCTTGGGGCTACCCTTGCAGGTGGGGCCAACGTCATCGCGGGTGTGTCGAGCTATGCCGGCAGCGACCCGGCCTGGGCACGAGGCAACGGCAGTACCGCGACTAGCTTCGATGTGTCGGTCGAAGAAGACGGTAGTGACGACCCCGAGACGGAGCATGTCCCAGAACAGATTGACTACTTCGCTTTCGACGGCACTGGAACATTGTCCGCGGCGCGCTTGCAGCACCTGCTCGAAACCGGCACCCTGTCACTCAGCACCACTCAGCAAACGGTTAACCTGCAGCGCAGTTACGAGAACCCGGTTGTTGTTGCCTTCGTCGCGACCGAGAACGGCAACCAACCTGTGAACGTTCGCGTCATTGATGTCAGCGGCAGCAGCCTGACCATGCAACTGCAAGAGCCGAATTATCTGGACGGGTCTCACTTTAACGAAACTGTGAACTACATGGTCGTCGAGGCGGGGAGTTGGGTCCTGCCGGACGGCACGATCCTGGAAGCCGGAACGTTGGACAGCAGCCGTTTGTCCAGCCAGGGGTTCAACGCGGTTTCATTCGATGCGGAGTTCGAGACCGCACCGGTCATTCTCAGCCAGGTCCAGACATTCAACGGCGGAGATTTCGTCACCACGCGTCAGCGGAACGCCGACGCGGATGGCTTCCAACTGACGATGCAGGAAGAGGAAGCGAACAACGACGGCGCCCATTTCGTCGAGACCCTCGGCTGGGTGGCAATCGAGCCTGGCAGCGGCACTGCGGGGGGCATTGATTGGTTGGCAGGGCGTAGCTCGGGCGTGACCGACGCTACTGCGACAGTTTCTCTGGCTTCTGCCATGTCGGGCGTGGCGAATGTCATCGCCGGGGTCTCGTCTTACGTTGGCAACGACCCGGCCTGGGCGCGGGGCAGTGGCAGCAGCCCTAACAGTTTCAACGTTTCGGTAGAGGAAGACACGAGCCAGGATTCCGAAACCGAGCATCTGCCGGAAACAGTTGACTATTTCGCATTTGATGGCGCGGGAACCCTGTTGGCAACCCGTCTGGTAAACCTGCTCGACAATGACGATGTGATCCGGGTCGGGGATGGACCTGACAACCTGAGTGGCGGCAGGGGTAACGATACGATCCGGAGTGGCGACGGCAACGACACGATCGAAGGTGGCAGTGGCGAAGACGACCTGCGCGGGGGCGATGGCGACGACGTGATCAATGGCGGCTCCTTTGCCGATACCATCCGGGCGGGAAGTGGTAATGATACCGTCGCTGGCGGCGACGGGCTGGACGTCGTCTACCTTCAGGCCGGAAACGATGTCTTCAACGACAACGCTCAGAACAACCAGTTTGGTCATGACCTTGTCTATGGCTGGACTGGGCAGGACACGATCCTCGCCAGGGGCGGCAATGACACGATCTGGGCCGGACAGGATGCCGACAGCGTCGAGGGCGGGATCGGCGACGACCAGATCCACGGTGGCAGCCACGGCGACACGATCAAGGCCGGCGGCGGTGACGACACGGTGTGGGGCGATGACGGCCCGGACGTGATCTATCTCCAGGCCGGAGCGGATACCTTCATCGACAACGACCAGGAAGGGGCCTTCGGTCAAGACCTCGTCTATGGCTGGATCGGTCAGGACACGATCCTCGCCAAGGGCGGCAACGACACGATTTGGGCCGGGCAGGATGCCGACAGCGTCGAGGGCGGGATCGGCGATGACCAGATCCACGGTGGCAGCTTTGGTGACACGATCAAGGCGGGCGGCGGTGACGACACGGTCTGGGGCGATGACGGACCCGATGTGATCTATCTTCAGGCCGGTGCGGACACCTTCATCGACAACGACCAGGAAGGGGCCTTCGGTCAAGACCTGATCTATGGCTGGACCGGGCAGGACACGATCCTCGCGAAGGGCGGCAATGACACGATCTGGGCCGGGCAGGATGCCGACAGCGTCGAGGGCGGGATCGGCGACGACCAGATCCACGGCGGCAGTTATGGCGACACGATCAAGG
>NZ_JBHRXI010000013.1:0-8325 GCF_042648365.1 Lutimaribacter marinistellae
CCGAGGAGGTGGACATCCAGGCCGTGCTCGATGCCGCCATGCCCCACATGCATCACAGCTGTGAAAGCGTGTTGGAAACCTACCCGGATGATGATGAGGCGGTGACCGCAATCGTGCGCCGGATGGCATTCGTTGCCATCTACAATCGCCAGCTCGACATTCTCGCGCTCGTCCCGGACGAGGCCGAGCGCGAGGGGCTCAGAGACGAGTTCGTCGAAGAGCTGGAGGATTCCTGCGACGACGATCCGGGCAGGCTGCTCGCCGGGGCGGTGGACATGGCGGTCAAGAACACCATGGAAGCCTATGACTGAAGACTGGCGAGTACATGGCGCCCCCGGATGACATGAGCAGGGATCAACGAGACGGCAGCTGCCGCTATGGAGCGCCGGTTCCGGCCGAATGCACGAATACCCCCTGTTTTCAGTTCAAGGAGTTGCTTCAATGACACCCCAGTTAATAGACCCGGCTCAGACGCGCCGAAATTCCAGCGGTGTCATGTTGCTTCTCGCATCGTGCTTGGTCTTGCCGGTCGGCAGCGACTCGGCACAGGCAGCCGAAGGCGGCGGAAGCCATTACCTGCCTGGTGCAGTTGGGGACATCTTCCTGGCGCTCCCGCCCGAACCAGGTTTTCAGGTCGCAAACGTGTCGTGGTTCCAGACAGGAAGCTTAGGCACGACCCTTCTCGAAGGCCAGGTCGGCCTTGGTCTGGAGACGGATACCTTCATCAATATGACGTCCGTCAGTTATACCTTCGAACAGCCGGTCCTCGGGGGGGCGTTACACCGTCGGCATGGCGATCCCGTTCGGCTATGCGACGCTGGACGGTGCGATAACCGGCCCGCTGGGTGGTCGGTTGCCCTTTTCAGATAGCAGCTTTGCCTTGAGCGACATCGCGTTCACACCGGTCCAGCTGAACTGGAGTTCGGGTCCCTGGTCCTTCAGGTTCTCCGAGACGATCATTGCGCCGACCGGTGCCTACAGCACGTCGGATGGCGATCTCGTCAATCTGGGCCGCAATTACTGGAGCTTCGACACCGTCGGAGCCGTCACCTGGTTCAACCCGGAATCGGGCACTGAGGTTTCAGCCTCCGCCGGCCTCATGATCAATACCGAGAACCCGGCCACCAATTACAAGACAGGCAACGAGTTTCACCTCGATGCCACGTTCAACCAGTTCGTGGCGCCGGACTTGGCCATCGGGCTGCGGGGCTACTACTACAAGCAGCTGACCGCGGATAGCGGAGCCGGGGCCACCCTCGGCGCCTTCAAGTCGTCCTCCTACGGGATCGGCCCGGGCTTTGTCTGGATCCCAGAAGCCGCGGGTGGCGGGCTCACCATTCTTGGAAAATGGATGCACGACTTAGGCGCCAAAAACCGTTTTGAAGCCGATTACATCACGCTGACGGCTGCCTGGACATTCTGAACGGACCGACGGGTCTAAACCGACAGCGCAGTTCAAAGAAGGAGACTTTCATGATCCCAACTCCACGATTTGCCGCGATCTGCCTCGCTTCCGGCCTGGCCGCCTCCCTTTCTGCGGTGCCCGCTGCGGCCCAGATGGCCGATGACAACCTGAGCGAAATGATCGATGCGCGCGAGATCCCGGTAACCATCGACAATTTCGCGCGGGTTGCGAGTGACATCGAGTTCGACAAATACGTGGCACTCGCGGGCGGTATCAACCGCTTCTACCACTTCCGCGAACCGACGCCGGTCGACAACCAGCCCACGATCCGAATGAACCGCGATACGCTCTACAGCACCGCCATTGTCGATATCTCGGAAGGCGCGACGCTGACGCTGCCCGACGTCGGTGAGCGGTACATGTCGGCGATGATCTACAATCAGGATCACTTCGTGAACGCGGTGTTCCACGGCGGCGGAACCTACGCGCTCGACACCGACACGTTCGATACCGATTACGTGATCGTCTACATGCGCACTTTGGTTGATGCAGACGATCCAGAGGATGTGGCGGCGGTTAACGCCATCCAGGACCAGATGCAGATCGAGGCGGTCTCGTCCAACCCCTTCATCCTGCCGGACTACGATGAGGACGCCTATGAGACGCTGGTCGATCTGACAAAGCAACTCTTGCCTTTTGCCGGTGGTATTCAGGGCACGTTCGGAACACGGGAAAGCGTTGTTCCGCTTCGTCACTTTATCGGCACAGGGATCGGCTGGGGCGGCCTGCCCGAGACCGAGGCGATGTATCCATCCAATGTCCCAAACTTGCCTGTCGGTGAATACAAGATCGAGGTGCCCGCCGAGGTGCCGGTGGGCGCATTCTGGTCGGTCAGCCTCTATAATGCCGACGGGTTCTTCGAGAAGAACGCGCATGACGGCTATGTGATCAATTCGATCATGGGCGACCGCAACGATGACGGCTCGATGACCGTGCATCTTGGTGGGTGCGACGATGGCCGCGTGAACTGCCTGCCAATCATGGAGGGCTGGAACTACGTCATCCGCCTCTACCAGCCCGGCGAGGAAATCCTCGACGGAAGCTGGACCTTCCCCAACGTCGAACCCGCCAGTTGAAAAGGAACAGGATTATGAGAAGCCTGCTTGCCCTCGTGCTCTGCGCCCCAACCTTGGCATCTGCCGAGGAGATCACCCTCGAAAACCTGCTTCGAGCGGAAACCGATCACATGATCCGCCAGAATATCGAGGCGTTTAATCTCGAGATCGGCCAGATCGTCCACCAACGCGAGACGGTGGACCTCGCCAACCAGCCGGTAATCCGGATGAACGTGGACACGATCTATTCCTCGCTCGTCTTGGATCTGTCCGAGCCGGTCGAAGTCACGCTGCCCGAGATCGAAGGGCGCTACCAGTCGATGCACGTGGTCAATCAGGACCACCACATGTTCGTCGAGGCCCAGCCCGGGACCTACGAACTGACACAGGAGATTGTCGGTACACGCTTCGCGGCGGTGAATTTCCGCACTTTCATTGAACCCGGCGACCCGGAGGATGTAACGGCCGCCCATGCCGCGCAGGATGGCATTGTCGTCTCGGGTGGCGGAACTGGGCCGTTCGAGGCACCGGACTGGGACACCGAGAAACTGGCAGCAGTGCGTAAGGCGCTGAATGACCTTGCTGCCGAGGTCAGCTTTGACTCCGCGCTTGCCTTCGGGCGAAAGGATGACGTGGATCCGGTCCACTACCTGGTAGGCGGGATCGCCGGCTGGGCCGGACTGCCGGCCGAAGGTGCGATCTACCTTGTCGATGCCGTGAACCAAAACGATGGCGAGACCCCCTTCAAGGTCACTGCCAAGGATGTGCCGGTGGACGCGTTCTGGTCGGTCACGATCTACAACGCGAACGGCTTCATGGAGCCCAATGACATGGGCCGCAACAACTACAACAACGTTACCGCCGAACCGAACGAGGATGGCTCCATCACCATCCACATGGGCGGCTGCGACGATGGCCGCGTGAACTGCATCCCCATAACGCCGGACTGGAGCTACTCCGTCCGCCTCTACCAGCCGCGCGCCGAAATCCTCGACGGAAGCTGGACTTTCCCCGCCTTCGAACCTGCTAATTGAACAGGAGGCAACGACAATGAAGGCGCCATTCGCAATCCTGGCGGCGGGCCTTGACCATGCGTTTCTGGATCGGGTGGCGAAGGGTTGCCCGAAATACGAAAAGTTGGGGCGCCGGGGAATACCTCGTGCCGGCGCCCCAACGATTGGTGAGGGAAGGGCAGTCGGAAGTCCACCCCGAGCCGTCATACAGACGGGGATTATACAGTTTCGAGTTCGAAAGGAGGACGATCATGACTGCAAAAGGCACGCTGATGCTTGCTATTTCCTTGGCCTTGGCCGTGGCGACATCGCCGGGGATGGCAGACAGCAAGAAGCCAGGCAAGAACCACAAGGTCCCGCCCGGCAAGGCCACCGGAGTGCCTCCGGGCCTGGCCAAGAAACCCGGCGGCCTGCCCCCGGGACAGGTCAAGAAGGTTTATCGCAAAGGAGAGTTGCTTCCCCGGGGTCACGCCTGGATCACGGACTATGACCGTTGGCGCCTGCCGCCACTGGCGCCCGGACAAGGCTTTGCACGCTACAACAACGAAGTTTACCGCGTTGTCCGCGACACGGGCGTTGTCCTTGAGGCCATCGGAATAGTCTCGGATCTCATGCGCTGAGGCAGAACGAAACGAAGGATGGTCGCGTGAACTGCTTCCCGATCACCCCGGGCTGGAGCAATGCCGTCCGCCTCTACCAGCCGCGTGAAGAAATCCGCGACAGGAGCCGGACTTCCCCCGCCGTCGAACCTGCCAATTGAACAGGAGGTAACGACAATGAAAGCATCAATCCCGATCCTGACCACGGGGGCCGCGCTGCTCTTGGCCAGCACCGCGCTGGCGCAGGACATCGCCACACAGGAGCGTCCGCGCCTGATTTTGCAGATCACCGTGGACCAGCTTCGCGGCGACCTGCCGCTGCGCCATCTCGACCAGTTCGGAGAAGGTGGTTTCCGCTATCTGATCGAAAACGGCATCCACTATGACAACGCGCACCACGCCCATGCCAATACGGAAACTGTGGTGGGTCACGCCACGCTGGCCACCGGCGCGCATCCGGCGGCGCATGGCATGGTGGGCAACCTCTGGTTCGACCGAACGCTGGGTCGCGCGGTCTATAACATCGAGGACCCGGATTATCCGCTGCTCACGGGCGGCGCGGGTGTCGATGCCGAAACCGAGATCGACCCGACGCAAAAGGCCGCCGGCACGGACGGGCGCTCGCCCGCGGCAATCCTGACGACCACCTTCTCGGACGAGCTATCCATCGCAACACAAGGCCGGGCGAAGGTGTTCGGCGTATCGGTCAAGGATCGCGGCGCTGTCACCATGGCGGGGCATACCGGCAAGGCGTTCTGGTTTTCCAAGGCCAGCGGCGAATTCGTGACCTCTAGCTATTACTACGATGACTACCCCGACTGGGTGGTGGCGTGGAACGACGCGGATATCCTGCAAAACTATCTTGGCGGCTCGTGGGATCTGTTAAACCCCATAGACAGCTACCTGTTCGGCGACCGCGACGATCAGCACTGGGAACCGGATTTCGCAGGCTACGGCCGCACCTTCCCGCATCCCTATTCAACCATCGACCCGCTTTCTTACGAGAACGACCCCTATTTCTCCACCTTCCTCACCATTAGCCCGGCGGGCGACCAGATCACCGCCGATTTCGCCAAGACGCTGATCGACGCCGAGGGGTTGGGAAATGACGAGGTGACCGATTTCCTGGGCGTCAGCTTTTCATCGACAGACTATGTCGGCCATTTCTTCGGCCCCTCGAGCCTCGAAGCCGAAGACAACCTGCTGCAACTCGACCGCACGCTGGCCGACCTGTTCGCCCATGTCGACGCGAGGATTGGGCTGGACAAGACGTTGATCGTGCTGTCGGCCGATCACGGCGCGCCCGAGGCGCCTGGATACCTTGCCGAACTGGGCAAGCTGGGCGGCTATGTCTCGCCCGACGCTTGGGATTCCGCTGCTGCCGTCGACCGGATCCGGGCGCGGTTCGAGCTCTCTGGCAAGATAGTCGAGGGCTATGACCATCCCTATATCAACCTCACAGAAGCGGCGCGCACCGCCGAGGGTGTTGATCCGGTGGCGCTGGAAACCGCCATCGCCGAGGAACTGGTGAGCTTCGAAGGCGTGGCGTACGCGATCCCCAGCTCGCGCCTGCGCGCGGGTACCCTGCCTGAGAACGCCCTGACCCGCGCGGTGGTCAACAACTACAATCCGGACCGCTCGGGCGACATCTATCTGGTGTTCAACCCCGGCTGGTTCATTAACGATTTCGACGGACTCTCGGTCACCGTCACCCACGGTTCGCCCTGGCGCTATGACACCTTCGTGCCGATCCTGTTCGCCGGAAACGGGCTGGCGCCGCAAACGGTGTCGCGCAGGGTGCACACCGTGGACGTTGCGCTGACGCTCTCTGCCATCGCCGACACCCGCCCGCCCGATGGCGCGGCAGGCAACGTGTTAACTGAAGTGGTGGGGCAATAGAACGTACCGCTAATCCTTTACCAAATGCTCGCAGCCGGCGGCTACGCCAATCAAAGAGGAGAAAAGGCCATGCTTAAATCCTTCCCAATCCTGACCACGGGGGCTGCGCTGCTCCTGGCCAGTACCGCGATGGCGCAGACTTATACCGGCGACATCGCCATTGACGAAGAAGACGTAGTACTCGGACAGCGGCATTATTCGCCCTATCTCGATGAGTCCTATCCGAACCGGGTGTTCTTCGGCGACACGCACCTGCACACGTCCTACTCAACCGATGCAGGCATGATCGGCAATAGCCTTGGTCCGGATGACGCGTTTAGGTTCGCCCGTGGAGAGAAAGTACGCGCTTCGGTTGGTGAGTATGCGCAACTCATCAGGCCTCTGGATTTCCTCGTGGTCGCAGATCATGCCGAGAACCTCGGACTCGCCCCGATGATCGCAGAGTCGAATCCGGCTTTGCTTGCACTCCCTTGGGGTCGAGAAGTGCATGATCTTGTGAAGGCTGGGCAACTTAACGAAGCCTACGTCATGTGGGGCACAGCGATGGCGGAACTTGCGGACCCCATCGATGACGATGACCTGACGCGCTCGATTTGGGCAAGGATTGTGGAAAGTGCCGAGCGCTTCAACGAACCCGGTGTGGTCACCTCTCTGCACGGCTTTGAATGGACGTCGTCGCCCGATGGCAACAACCTGCACAGGGTGGTGATGTTCCGCGACGATGGCGACAAGGTTGGAACGAGAATCCCGTTCTCCAACTACGACAGCAACGATCCCGAAGACCTGTGGGCGTGGATGCAGAGCTATGAGGACGAAACGGGCGGTAGCGTCATGGCAATCCCGCATGGCGGCAACCTGTCCAACGGGCTGATGTTCGACACTGTGCGTCTCAACGGCGAACCCATCGATATCGACTATGCAGAACGTCGGGCTCGGTGGGAGCCGGTCTACGAAATGACGCAGATAAAGGGCGATGGCGAGACCCATCCTATGTTGAGCCCCAATGACGAATTCGCCGACTACTACCGCTGGGATCGTGGCAATTTCGGCTTCGAGCTTAAAACGCCTGAGATGCTACCGAAGGAATATGCGCGCGAGGCGCTGGCAAGGGGCCTCGCTATCGAGGAAGAGATCGGCGTCAATCCTTTCAAGTTTGGCCAGATCGGCTCGACTGACAGCCACACGTCGCTCGCCACCACCCGAGAAGACAATTACTTCGGCAAGGCCACCCCGGGTGAGCCCGGCACCGCCTCTGAACGCTATAACGAGTTGATCATTCAAGACGCCATTATTGGCGACGAGGTTGCAATCCGTCACTATGAAACCCTCGCCTCAGGCCTCGCCGTCGCTTGGGCGCGAGAAAACACCCGCGCGGAGATCTGGGACGCATTCCAGCGGAAGGAAGTCTACGCCACGACTGGCTCTCGTATGGTTGTGCGCGTCTTCGCCGGCTGGAATTTCGAGGAAGACGAAGTGCACCGCCCTGACTTCGCCGCCGAGGGCTACGACCGCGGAGTGCCGATGGGAGCCGATCTCTTCGCCGGCCCCGACGGCGCGGCCCCGACATTCATGATCCGCGCGCTGCGTGACCCAGACGGCGCCAATCTCGACCGTATACAAATCGTCAAAGGCTGGGTCGGCGACGATGGCGAGCCGACGACAAAGGTCTTCGATGTGGCATGGTCGGGTGACCGCGAACCGGATGCAGAAGGAAACCTGCCGCCTGTGGGAAGTACCGTGGACGGTGCCGACTTCACCAACACAATTGGGGCAGCGGCCATCGGCGGCTATTGGGAGGACCCCGAGTTCGATCCCACACAGCGCGCCTACTACTACGTGAGGGTTTTGGAGATCCCGACACCGTCCTGGCTCGCCTACGACGAAGCGTTCTATGGTCCACAAGACCTCCCGGACGACGCCATGATGGTACAACAGGATCGCGCCTATACCTCGCCGATCTGGTATTCGCCCTTTTAGAGATCGAACTCTCGTATTCGCCACTCTTTCGCTCCGGCCGATCGCTCCTCCGGTCCGGAACGCCCGCTTCAGCCGTTGCGTCCGAAAAATCTCCTCTGGATGGCCCAACCCAGCGGGAACGGCTCAAGCACCTGCGCCAGCGTCACGTCCGGCCCCTGCTTGCCGTCCAGGATCGCCTCGACGATGTCGGGCGCGAGCAGAGTCAGGCGCATGACGCGCGTTATGTAGGAGGGTGCCATCCCCTCGCGCTCGGCCAGTTCGGCGATGGTGGCGTATTCGCCCGACTCCAGCATCCGCTTCCACCGGAACGCACGAGC